>ONUE01000035.1 GCA_900320975.1 uncultured Bacteroidales bacterium
GGTGAGCACCTACGGCTATGCTGAAGGTGGCGAGAGCTTCTCCATTGCCGACCCCAACGAGGTGTGGATATACGAGATTATCAACAAGGGTGACGAGAAGGGTGCTGTGTGGGTGGCGCGCCGCGTGCCTGACGGCTATATCAGCGGCCACGCCAACCAGGCCCGCATCACCACCTTCCCGCAGATGCGCAAGGAGAACTACAAGAGCATAGACAGCCGCAACCTGAAGTACATAGACCGCCCAGAGGTGGAGTGCGTATACGCCAGTGACGTCATCAAGTTTGCCAGACAGCAGGGCTGGTATAGTGGCAAGGATGCCGACTTCAGCTTTGCCGACACCTACAACCCCCTGACGTTCTCGGGCCTGCGTGCCTGCGAGGCCCGTGTGTACGCTATGTTCAACCGCTGTGCCGATGATATGAAGAGATACGAGGCTTTCGCCATGGGCGACAAGAACGCCGAGCGCCTGCCGCTGTGGGTGAAGCCCAACCGCAAGCTCGATGTGCAGGATGTGATGGCGCTGATGCGCGACCACTTCGAGGGCACGCCGATGGATATGACACAGGACGTGGGCGCAGGCCCCTTCCACTGCCCTTACCGCTGGCGCCCGATGGACTTTGAGGTCGACGGCAAGAAATACGTCCACGAGCGCGCCATAAGCACGCAGCAGACTGGTTTCTCGTTCGTGGCGCAGTGCCGCTCGTGGCTACCCAACAAGCTGGGCGGCGTCATCTGGTTCGGCGTGGACGATACCTACAGTACCTGCTACTGCCCCATATACTGCGGTGTGACGCAGGTGCCGGTGTGCTTCGAGGAGGGCAACGGCAGCATGAGCCGCTACAGCGAGACGGCGGCCTTCTGGCTCTTCAACCGTGTGAGCAACTTCTGCTACCTGCGCTACGACTCGATGATCGTCGACGTGCGGCAGGTGCAGCAGGAGCTGGAGACTGACTTCGTGCGCGACGAGCTGGCACATGCCAAGCGGTGGGCGCAGGAGGACAACGAGCGCCGTCTGGTGGGCGAGCTCAACCACTTCAGCAACGAGCGTGCCGAGCGCATGATGCGCCGTTGGAAGGAGCTGGACCAAATGCTGCTGATGAAGTACATTGACGGCAACATAAAGACCGTTGAGAACGGCCGCATCAAGACCACCCCGACGGGTGTCGTCACCGGCATCAAGCAGCCGCCCTATCCCGCGTGGTTCTACCGCCAGATAGTAGACGACAAGGGCGAGGTGCTACAGGAGAGATAAAAAAAGAGGGGCGGCCGGTTGGTCGCCCCTCTCTTTTGGTGTTGTGTTATTTACTGCTTGACGATGCGGCAGGTGGCCGTGGCATTGCCATTGCGGAGACGCAGCACATAGGTGCCGTTGGGCAGGGTGGCCATGTCGAGCGACTTGGCGTCGTTGCGGCGCACCAGCTGGTGTCAAAGGTGAGGATGAGGGTCACCATGCTGTCGCAGCCGAACTCGGTGTCGAACAGCTGCGTGTATTCGCCTTCGACAGTGTAGACGCTATCGTTCCAGGTGTAGGAGTGGTCGCGGCAGACGAAAGACACGGTGTCTGTGAAGGAGGGATACACGATGATGTCGACGCCGACGATACTGTCACACTGGTCGATGCCGGGCAGGGTGTCGAGGAAGCTGATGCTGGCGGTGTAGATGGTGCCGTTCCAGAGGACGCTGTCGCATGCCGCCATGGTATCGCGACCTTCGGCATAATGTCTGATGGTGTAGTTGTAGATGGTCACCGACATGTCGGGAGCCACGGTGTAGGCGGGCAATGGCTCGGTACCGTTGTAGCAGGTGTCAATGTCGACGAAAGTCACGTTGTGAACAGTGCGAGGCATGGTAACATCGTCAACCCATGCGCAATCGCTGCCGCTCTTCTGAGAGCTGTCTTTCTTGTAGGCGAACTTGAACGTATGTGTGCCAGCGGAAATGGGGAAGGCGGCACGGGTCCAATCCACCTCTCCGCTATTGTTGTCCGTAATCATATCGGCATTGTCAATGTAGAAGTGGAATTTGTCATAGTTACTCTCGGACGAGACTTTATAGTAGAAAGCGATGCTGTCGGCACGAGTGTAGGTACAAGTGATGGAGGTCTCGGATTCACCGTAGTAATCAGACAGATTCTGTGCCGAGCGGATGGCATGGCTACCAGTGTGATAGGTATCGCTGGTGACAATCCAAGGCGAGGAGCTCTGCGTCCAGCCACTGAAGCTAAAGTTGTTCTCGAAGCTCTCGATGTTTGACTCTCCAATGTAGACGAAAAGCATGTCGGTGAAGTTCACACTGGGCGATGTAATCTGCAGGGAGATAGGAATCTCGAAGGAGGTCGGCATCTGGTTGTCGACGGCGATGGTGAACACGGTGGTCAGGCTGTCGCCGGGAGCCAGATTGACGGTGGCGGTAGAAGCCGGGGTCACGGTGAGCAGTGAAGCGGGAGAGCTTGCCGTGAGGCGCATGGATTGCAGCATGGCATGGCCGTTGTTGCGCACGGTGGCGGTGACGTTGGTCGAGGTGCCGGGCATCATGGAGAGATTGGGAGTGGAGAGCTCTAACACTGCAACAGGAGCCACGAGGGTGAGCGGCAGAATGGTGACAACGGGAGTTGTGCAGCCAGTCCAGCTCACGGTAGCCACAATGTTGATGACGGTGCCGTCGATGGCATCGGGGCTGACGACAGCATACACCAGATCGTCGACGGTCAGCTGACCGTTGGCGGCGATGTCGCCGAGGTTCAAGCTATCGGTGAGGAGAGTCAGCATGGGGCTGGAAGGCTCGAGATGTACCGTAACATTCTGGGCCTCGACATAGCCTGCGTTATTAACAACCAAGGAGAGCATAACGGTATCGCCGGCAATGAGGCTGGCTTCGGGGGTGATGGTAGATACCGAGGCGAAAGGAGCGTTGGGGTTAACGATAGTGAGGCTGCGGAAGGCAGTGCGGTACTGCGGTGCGCTGGCGGCAATTTCATAACCACCAATGGGGAGTGTGGTGGAGAGCTGCAGGGTGGCCTGACCGGAGGCATTGGCCCAGGCAGCGGCTACCACGGTATGGGTAGTGGTGTCGGTAAGTGCCACATAGGCATAGGGGGCGGCAATCACGGTGAGTGACGAGGTACCGTAACTGATAGCGGAAGGTGCTGTGACGGTCATCACGGAAGCCTGGGTGAGATAGTTCATCACCGAGGGGTCGCCCATGAGGTGATAGATCTCCCAGTAGTAGAGAGTTTTGTCGGAACCAGAGGCTTGCACGGCCATGTTACCATAGTAGATGATGGAGCCCTGGTTGGTAATCCAATTGCTAAAGGATTCGCCGTGGGTATGGAAGGCACGGTCGTAGACACCGAGATTGTTGGCATAATAGGCCATAGACATAGTAGGACCGATACTGCTGCGAACACCTACAGCCCAGTAGAAGTCCTCGTCCCAGTAGGTTGACTCGCTACCACCGATATAGCCAATAGCACCGCAGTAGTTGCCTTTGCGGAGCAGAGCCTCGGCAAAGCATTCGCTCTCACCGAACATGCTGGTCTGGCAGCAGTTGCCAATCATGATGCCGAACTTTTGGCTGTTAGTCATGTTGGCGACATCGGAGGTGGAGAAGCTGGGATTGGCCCAACCGGAAGAGCTGCCATGAGCACTATAGTTGATGAATCCGGCACCTTGGTTGTAGAGGTTGCGGATGGTGGCTACGTTTGACGAGCCGTTGCCGGACACGGTAACATTGGTGGTGCCGGCGGGTACGATAGAGGTGTTGTTCTTGAAGTAGTAGACGTTGCTGAAGCCATGGGCACCATTGATATAGTTAGTTATGCCGTAGTCCATAGCAGGGTCGCCATAAGTATAACCATTGTCGCCACTTCTTCCCCGGTCGACGCCGGCAACCATAACGGCGCGGTCGAGGAACGAGGGGTCGGCAAAGGTGTACTGCTCATACATCAGGGTCTTCTGTATCTGCGGTATCAGTTGCTCCACATTCTGTGCGGAGAAACGTCCATAGTAGCAGTCGGGGACATTGTCGCTCGAGGTCCAAGTGCAGTAGTAGAGGTCGGTGACATGCGGATCGGCGTATGCGGTACCATTAAACACAGGAATCTGCGCCACGTCGCCTACAAACAGCACAAAGGTAGGTGCGGGATTGGCTGTGGTGGCGTTGGTGTATTGGCTCTGCAGGTAGGCCTGGATGGAACTCGTGGTGGTCCCCACTGCAGCTTCGTCGGTGTAGACGATATCGGTCAGGAAGCCTTTGCGTCTCTTCCATTGCACGAAGGTGTCTAGATAGCCACGGAACATACTGTTGGCCACGATGAGGTAGCGCACAGGGGCGGCGGTGCTAACAGACTTGGGATAAAGGCTGTTCAGTGCATTGGCGCCGTTGTTGAAGGCCGGGCTGAAGTAGCGGTTGAAGAGCTCTTCTGTGGCTTTGACGTCGGGGTTGTTGTAGCTGACGGTGACGGTAGCCTGGCGGCAGACGATAATCTGGCCGCTGACGGGGTTGTAGCGCACCGGTGAGAACTGGAGGCGTGCCAGTTTGCGGTCGCGGGCGATGCCGACGGACTCCACAAAGGCCTCTTGGTCGCCGATGAAAGCATCCTGCGAATACACATTGCGGGAGATGACCAGATGGGTTGCCGAAGTATCGCTCTTGCGACGTGAGGGCTGTGTGGGGACGACCCAGTGCTTCACAGGGCCTATAGTGTCGTAAACGGCATCGGTGACTGAGATTTTGTAACCGTCACAAAGAGGCACCTCAATAAGGCGGGAGAAGACAGGCAGGTTGGGGCTGCCAACGTACGTCGACGGAATGTATCCGTCGATGGTCAGTGTGCTGAAGGTCTCACCGTCGAGCACGGTTTGTCCGATGTGCATTTCACCGGTGGTGAAGCTCACTTGTAGGCTGTTGTAGTCGTCCTTAGCGACTTTTTGCGCCATTACCGGCAGCATGAGGCCGATGGCGACAACCAAAACTGTTAACTTTTTCATTGATATGGGATACTAAAACTTATTTCTGTACCAGTGTCATCTCGTCAACCAGATGGCGAGCTCCGGCGTATTTGTCGATAATAAACAGGCAATAGCGTATGTCAAGACTGATGTTGCGGCAGTAGGCCGGGTCGAAGAGCAGGTCGCTCATAGTGCCTTCCCAGCAGCGGTCGAAGTTGATGCCCACCAGCTGACCGTCGGCGTTGAGCACGGGGCTACCGCTGTTGCCACCGGTGGTGTGGTTGGTGGCTATGAAGGCCACGGGCATCTCGCCTTTCTTGTTGGCGTACATGCCGTAGTCTTTCTTCTGCCAAAGCTCTTTGAGGCGCGGCTCCACGCGGTAGTCGTACACGTCTGGGTTCTCTTTCTCCATGATGCCATCAATGGTGCTGTAGGCAGTGAAGTAGGTGGCATCCTTGGGCTTGAAGCCTTCCACGTGGCCGTAGGTGACGCGCAGCGTGAGGTTGGCATCGGGGAAGAAGTTAGAGTCGGGATACTGCTCCATCATACCCTTGATGTAAGTGCGCATGAGGCGCTGTATGTTGTCGTCGGCAGTGCTGTACTGCTCGCGTTTCTTGTCGCTGTAGCAGTAGTTGTAGGCCTGCATGAAGAGGTCGACAGCGGGGTCTTTGCTTATGGCAGCAAGCATCTTCTCACGTTTCATGGTCAGCATCTTCTCCAGTTTCTTGGGGTTGTTGAGGACTGACTTGTCGTAGATCTTCTTAAGGGTAGCCTCCACATCGGTGGCGGTGCTGTGTTTGAGGTTCATGTAGGGGGCAAAGCCGTGCTCCCACATGTAGGTGAAGCATTCGATGAAGATGGCCTCGTCGATAGGAGAGTGCTGGGCGAAGTCCTCGAAGTATTTGCGGCTGTCGTTGAGCATACTCTCCACGAGAGCCTCATCGGCGCTACGCTGTATACGCCACAGGCGGTAGGCACGGTTCATGAAGTCGCTGGCCATCACCGCCTCGTTGAAGTAGGTCCATTCCAGTTCTACCTCGCGCAGACGGTCGTAATTGGCCTCCATGCTGTCGAGCACGTCGCGGTACTGCGGCTTGTCGGCGGCCCATTTGCGGAACTGCTCCTCCTGTTCAATCTTTTGCTCAACACCGTTCAGGCGCTCAATGCCGAGGCTCTCGCCCTGCCATTTTTTCCAACCGTTGGCGATGCTGGCCACGCGGCTGGCATATTTCAGGCGCTGTGCTGCGCTCTTGCGCATGGCGGCGTTGTAGTGGTCGAGGCGTATGGTGCGCAGGGCTATGCGCACGGGGTTCTCCTGGTTGGCGGCCAGATCCACATAGTCGTGTGTCACATAGCGGCGCGTGGTGCCAGGGTAGCCGAAGACGAAGGTGAAGTCGCCCTCTTCCACACCGTTGAGGCTTATCTCCAGATGTTTCAGCGGGCGGTAGGGGGTGTTGCTCTTGCTGAAGTCGGCGGGCTTGTTGTCGGCGGTGTAGACGCGGAACATGCTGAAGTCACCGGTATGGCGCGGCCACATCCAGTTGTCGGTGTCGCCACCGAACTTGCCGATATTGCTTGGGGGAGCACCTACCAGACGCACGTCGGTGAACACCTCGTTGACATACATGAAGTACTGGTTGCCATAGTAGAAGGGCTTGATTACATAGCGGTAGTGCGTACCTTCGATGGCTTTCTCGCCCACGGCCTTGATGTTCTTCTCGATGATGCTCTCGCGCTCGCTCTCTTTCATGTCGTCCTTAACACCCTCAAGCACTTCCTTTGTTACGTCTTGCATATACACCAGACGTGTCACGGTGAGTCCCGGGCAGGGTATCTCCTGCTCGCGTGTCATGGCCCAGAAGCCATTGGTCAGGTAGTCGTGCTCCACGGTGCTGTGCTTCACTATGTAACTGTAGCCGCAGTGGTGGTTGGTGAGCACCAGGCCCTCGTCGCTGACGAACTCGCCAGTGCATCCGCCACCGAAGAGCAGCACGGCGTCCTTGAGCGACGCATTGTTGATGTCATAGATATCTTGGGCTGTGATGTGCATACCGGCCTTTTGCATGGCGGCCTGGTTGCGACCCAGAAGCATTGGTATCCACATACCTTCGTCGGCGCGGCAGAGGCTCGGCAGCACCAGTATGGCAGTGGCAATAAGAGCAAACAGTTTCTTCATTGTTTTTTATATTTAATTGAAACTGCAAAAATACGAATATTATTTTATTCGCATCATTTTATTTTGCATCTTACTAATACTCAAAGACAATGCGATTGCCTGCGATACGTGCTTCGACCCCGTAGACGGTCTTGATGTTATCTGTTGTGAGACCCTCGGCAATGGGTCCGTGGTAGATGCTGTGACCATCGTGCAGCAACAGCAGGTCGTCGCAGAACTGGAGCGCCAGGTTCAAGTCGTGTATAACTATCAGAGTTGTTTTATCTTCTGCGTTTTTCAGCAGGCGCATGATTTCTATTTGGTGCGCTATGTCGAGGTTCGATACTGGCTCGTCCATGAGTAGCACAGGCGTCTGCTGCGCCAGTGCGCGGGCTATCATCACGCGCTGCAGTTCGCCTCCGCTCATCTGCGCCGATTTGGCGAGGCGCAGGTGCCATGTGCCTGTCTGCTTCATGCAGCGCTCCACTATGTCCCAGTCCTCTTGGCTCTCGTTCTGCAGGTGGCGTTGGTAGGGATTGCGGCCCATGAGGACTGTCTCGAAGGCCGAGAAGTCAAAGTCGGTCTGGGCGTGTTGCCGCACAAAGGCCACCTTCTGTGCCAGTGCGCGCGCAGAGTAGGTGCTCACCTCTTGTCCGTCTATCAACACCTGCCCCTCCGTGGGTTCCAGCAGCCCTCCTATCAGGCGCAGCAGGGTCGTCTTGCCGCACCCGTTGGGTCCCATGACGGCGGTGATGCGTCCATCGGCGAGCGTGGCGTCGAGTCCACGCAGTATCTCGCGCTTACCGTAGTTGAGCCTTATGTTCTGAAGACAAATCATTTATCTTACCTCCTTATCTACTGTCTCCTTATCTCCTCAAAATGATTTCTTGTTCTTGTAGAGCAGATATATGAACAGCGGGGCGCCCACCATCGATGTCAGTGAGCCCACAGGCAGTTCGCTCGGACGCAGCAGGTAGCGTGCCAAGGTGTCACAGATGAGCACGAATAATGCTCCACACAGCATGGAATAGGGCACCACCTTGCGGTTGTCAGGTCCTGCCACAAGGCGCACGGCATGTGGCACTATGAGGCCCACAAAGCCTATCACGCCACAGCTGCTCACGGCAAAAGCCACCATCAGTGTTGTTGCCAACAGCAGCACGCGCTTCACTTTCTCCACCTCGCAGCCCATGCTCTTTGCTGCCTCGCTGCCGGCCAGCAGCAGGTTGAGGTCACGCCCATACCACAGCACCACTCCTATGCCCACTGCCGCCACTGGTGCCATAAGCGCCACGTCGGTCCATGAACTGGAGCCGAAAGAGCCCATGGTCCAGAATATTATGCTATCCATCTTCTCATGGTTGAGCACCATGAGGAATGAGATGACGGCCGAGATGAGCAGCGTCAGGCACACGCCCGTGAGCAGCAGCGTGGTGGTGTGCATGCGGTTGCCGATGGAGGCAATGTGGTAGATGAGCCATACCGTGATGAGTGCAGCCACGAGGGCCATGCCGCCCACTCCCCACAGCCATGCCTCCAGGCCCAGAAGTATTGCTACTGCCGCACCCAACGAGGCTCCGCTGCTGACGCCCAGCACATAGGGGTCGGTCAGCGGGTTGCGGAAGATGCTCTGGTAGGCGGCGCCGCAGACACTGAGCACGGCACCCACCAGCACGCTCATCAGCACTCGCGGCAGGCGCAAGCGCCAGAATATCTGCGAGTGCCATATCTCGTCGACGCTGATGTCAGCGGCTCCCAGCAGACAGCTGCCAGCCATCGCCGCCGCCAGCAGCAGCGTCAAGCCCACGACAACCCACGGATTAGCTCTGTTCTTCACTTAACATTATCACTTAATACATCCTTCATCCCATACACACCGGCCGGAGCCTTCGCCAGCCATTCCGCAGCTATCAGTGCTCCCAAAGCCAGGCCTTTGCGACTGTGTGCCTCGTGGGTGAGGGTTATAGTGTCTATCTCACTGTCGTACACCACAGTATGCGTCCCCGGCACCTCGCCCTCGCGGTATGAAGCAATCGGGATGCTGTCGGCCGGTCGCTGACCGCAGGCCGCTATCTGCTCCTGCAGCGTGATTGCCGTGCCGCTCGGCGCATCGAGCTTGTGTATGTGGTGCGTCTCGCTGATGGATACTTTATAGTCATCGCGGCCACGCATCAGGCTGGCCAAGCGCTCGTTTAGGGCGAACATGATGTTCATGCCGATGCTGAAGTTGGTGGCCGTCAGCAGACGTCCGCCGACTTTGCGGCAGGCCTCCGCCACCTCGTCGTAGCGGTCGTACCACCCTGTGGTGCCGCACACTACCGGTGTACCAATCTCGATGCAACGCAGCATATTGTCAACCGCTGTGGCCGGAGTGGTGAACTCAATAGCCACGTCGGCGTCAATCTTCTCGGGCCATATATCACCCTTGTCGAGCCTCAGCGTCACCCTGTGTCCGCGTTCCGCCGCCAACGCCTCTATGGCGTGTCCCATCTTGCCGTATCCTATCAGTGCTATTTTCATACTTGTCATTAACGTTCATTTTTATCAATTATTGCATCTGCTTGCAGTATTCGCGGTCGAATGAGAATATATAAAAAATGTTAATATCCTACTCCGATATCCTATTTCGGGCATTTAGAGGGCTATTATATTAGTGGAGGGCCCAACAAGAAGTTATCCCAGCAACATAAACGTTATGTCGCATATAATAATGAGGCCCTGCTGGTTGTGAGATTCAAAAACATCAACAATAAAAACAGATACCATGAAGAAGATTATTGCAACAATGCTTTTTGTCGCCTTTGGCATCGTCGTGTCGGCACAGGGTGACTACAAGGGGTTTGTGCTGAATGCCAGCACAGGTTACAACAGCTATGACGCCAGCTCGGGTGTGTCGCTGTTCTCCTCCGGCGAGCGCCTGTCCTCTGTTTCCGGCGCCGCCATCACCGCTGGCTATCGCAACGGTGCCATGATGTACGGCCTCCGCGCCGGTTTCACCACGTTCACTACCGTCCATGGCCGCGTTGAGGAGTTGGTGAACCCGTGGGAGTTCTCCCTCATGATGCGTCGCTACCTGCCGCTTGGCGAGCGCTTCGAGCTCTATACCGGCCTTAGTGTCGGCTTCGGATTGGTGTTCAATAGTTTCGACTATCTCGGTACTAACTATTCCTACACTCGCTACGGCATCACTGAGGACTTCGAGCTCGGCCTCGATTACCGTATCAGCGGCGCCACCTCCGTCGGCCTCCGTGCCGCCGTCTCGCCATTCAGCGGCTTGTTTGACAAAGGCACCAAATTGCCCGATGGCCTGAGCAAGAATGGTAATACATCCTTGAATGCTTTTTCTGTGTCGCTACAGTATTCCATTGATTTCTAACCGGCGGTCAGAGATCGTCTGCTCTTTAAAGCGGAAGCTATCACGGCTTCCGCTTTTTTGTTGCCGCTTTTTTTGAAGTCACCAATGTTTTTTTTTGTATATTTGCAGCGGTAAAATATATTCATGCAGATAGTTATGGACTTTAAACTCAATACCATAGAAGAGGCCATCGAGGATTTCCGCGAGGGCAAATTCGTTATTGTTGTCGACGACGAAGACCGTGAGAACGAGGGCGACTTTATCATGGCCGCCGAGAAAATCACTCCCGAGGCTGTCAACTTCATGCTGAAGAACGGCCGCGGCGTGCTGTGCGCCCCCATCACCGAGGAGCGTTGCCACGAGCTGCAGCTCGACATGCAGGTGCACGACAACACTTCGCTGCTGGGCACTCCCTTCACCGTCACCGTCGACAACCTCGAGGACGGCTGCACCACAGGTGTCTCCATGCACGACCGTGCCAGCACCATCCGCGCCCTTGCCAACCCCGCCACCAAGGCCGACCAGCTGGGTCGCCCCGGCCACATCAACCCCTTGCGCGCCCGCAACGGCGGCGTGCTGGTGCGTGCCGGCCACACCGAGGCTGCCGTCGACCTGGCGCGTCTCGCAGGTCTCTATCCTGCCGGCGCTCTCATTGAGATTATCAACGACGACGGCACCATGGCGCGCATGCCGCAGCTCCAGGTTGTCGCCAAGAAGTTCGGCCTCAAGATAGTAACCATCAAGGACCTTATCGCTTACCGCGTGGCCCACGAGACCCTCGTGCGCCGCGAGGAGGAGGTCTTCCTGCCCACCCAGTGGGGTAATTTCCAGCTCATTGCCTACACCCAGCTCGACAACGGCAACACCCACATGGTGCTCAAGAAAGGCGAGTGGGAAGAGGGCGAGCCCGTGCTGGTGCGCGTACACAGCAGCTGCGCCACGGGCGACATCTTCGGTTCCTGCAAGTGCGACTGCGGCGACCAGCTGCACCGCGCTATGGAAATGATTGAGCGCGAGGGCAAAGGCCTCATTGCCTACATGAGCCAGGAAGGCCGCGGCATCGGTCTCGTCAACAAGCTCAAAGCATACCACTTGCAGGAACAGGGCTTCGACACCGTCGACGCCAACCTCAAGCTTGGCTTCAAGGCCGACGAGCGCGACTACGGCATCGGTGCACAGATACTGCGCGACCAGCACGTTAGCAAGATGCGCCTCATCACCAACAACCCCGTCAAGCGCACCGGCCTCGAAGGCTACGGCCTGGAAGTCACAGAGATAGTGCCCATCGTCATCGAGCCCAACAAGTACAACGAGCGCTACCTCAAGACCAAGCAGGAGCGCATGGGCCACGAGTTGCATCTGAAATAGCAATCACTTCTCGGTACTTTATCCGAACCCGCTCCGTCTCCTCTCCGACCCCCCTCCGACAAAAAACCGTTAAACAACCGGTGAACAGTCGGAGCGGGGTCGGAGCGGGGACGGAGCGGCTACGTTGTTGGACGACCCCCAAAAAGGGGTTGAAGATGGTCGTGGCAGAGGGTTGGAAACGTTAAATTTAAATATTTTTTTTGGTATATAAGAAATTATTACTATTTTTGCACCGCTTTTTATAGTATCATAGGTAGCGAAGGATATGTTCGATTTCGAAACATCGGTAACTGGAATTGAATTCAAGGTGAGACAGTTGGCAGACGAGGTGATGCGTCTCCGCCGACTGAACGAGGAGGGTGAGCAGCGCCGCCATGAGCTTGAGGAAGCATTGAAATACAAGGAAACAGAAATAAACAAGTTAAAAGAAGAGAACAAATTTATCAAATTAGGGAACAGGCTGACAGAAGGAAACGACAGTGCTGAGCTGAAATTGAAGATCAATCAGATGATACGCACTATCGACAAGAGTCTGGAGATAATGAGGAGTGAATGATGGAGACGATACATGCATCGGTAAGCATATTGGGAAGGACCTACAAGCTTCGCGTCGCCGCGGAGGATGAAGCGGCGTTGCGTAAGGCGGCGGAAGCTATTGACAGCCAGGCCAAACAATATGGCAATATGTATGCATACAACGATCACCAGGACCTGCTTGCGATGGTGGCATTGACACAGATCACCCAGTTGACCAAGATACAGGAGTCGCTGCGGTTCAAGGACACCGACCTTGCGCAGCGCTTGCAATCAATAGACAGCGTACTCGAAGGGATACTGCATCCAACCCAAAACAGTTTGTAAACTCAACACCATTTACAAACCGAGTTGGCTCAGGGGTGGGTAGGTTGTATGGCTGATACACCCGGCGCTCAAATCCTAACGTTCCAGAGTTTACCAATACTCCCGGAGGGTTTCGGATGCAGTTTTTTTCCGTACTGACGGCAGCAGGGGTCCCGACAAACAAAACACACTAAACACACTATGGTAGCATTATTCATTGCACTTGGATTGATCGTAGGCGGCGGCGTGGGCGTGTTGCTCACTTCCGGCGTGCTGCGCAACAAACTCCTCGCCAAGAGCCAGCAGGTGCTCAAGGACGCCGAGGAGAAGGGCGAAATTCTTAAGAAAGAGAAAGAGCTGCAGGCCAAGGAGAAGTTCCTCCAGCTCAAGAGCGAACACGACAAGCGCGTCAACGAGCAGAACAACAAGCTCCGCGATGCCGAGAACAAACTCAAGCAGCGCGAGAACACCCTCAACCAGAAGGTCGACGAGCTGCAGAAGAAGAGCGCTGAGCTCAAGGGCGTCAGCGACAAGCTCAACAGCGAGATAGAGACCCTCCACAAGCGCCAGGCCGAGGTGGAGAAGGTCTACAGGGAAAGCGTCGAGAAGCTGGAGCACATCGCCGGCATGAGCGCCGAGGATGCCAAGAAGCAGCTCATCGAAAGCATGACCGAGGAGGCTCGCGCAGAGGCCAGCACCACCATCATGGATATCGTGGAGGAGGCCAAAATCACCGCTGCCGAGCAGGCCAAGAAGGTTGTTATTCAGAGCATTCAGCGCACCGCCACGGAGACTGCTGTGGAGAATACCGTGAGCGTCTTCAACCTCGAGAACGAAGAGGTGAAGGGCCGCATCATCGGTCGCGAGGGCCGCAACATACGCACCCTTGAAAGCCTCACCGGCGTGGAGATCATCATCGACGATTCGCCCGACGCCATCATCATCAGCGGCTTCGATCCCGTGCGCCGCGAGATAGCACGCCTGTCGCTCCACAAGCTGGTGACCGACGGCCGCATCCACCCCGCCCGCATCGAGGAGGTGGTCGCCAAGACCCGCCGTCAGATAGAGCAGGAGATCAACGAGGTGGGTAAGCGCACCTGCATCGACCTGGGTATCCTCAACATGAACCACGAGCTGATGCGCATGGTGGGCCGCATGAAGTACCGTTCCTCTTACGGTCAGAACCTGCTGCAGCACAGCCGCGAGGTGGCCAACCTGGCCGCCACCATGGCTTCGGAACTGGGTCTCAACCCCAAGCTCGCCAAGCGCGCCGGTCTGCTGCACGACATCGGCAAGGTGCCTGAGACCGACCCCGAGATACCGCACGCAATCTTCGGTATGAAGCTGGCCGAGAAGTACAAAGAGCATCCCGACATCTGCAACGCCATAGGTGCCCACCACGACGAGGTGGAGATGACTAACCTCATCAGCCCCATCATCCAGGTGGCCGACGCCATCAGCGGTGCCCGCCCCGGTGCCCGCCGCGAGGTTGTGGAGGCTTACATCAACCGCCTCAAGAAGCTCGAGGATATGGCCATGAGCTTCCCCGGTGTGGTGAAGACCTATGCCATCCAGGCCGGCCGCGAGCTGCGCGTCATCGTCGGTGCCGACAAGGTGACTGACGTGGAGGCCAACAAGCTCAGCTACGACCTCTCGAAGCAGATCCAGAGCGAGATGACCTATCCGGGCCAGATCAAAGTGACGGTGATCCGCGAGACCCGCGCCATCAACTACGCTAAATAAAAGACTAAAGGTTAGATACCATGATGTCATTGGCCATACACTGGAATGTTGACCCCGTTCTGTTCCACATCGGGAGCTTCGGCCTGCGCTGGTATTCGCTCTGCTTCCTGGTGGCATTCCTGCTGGGATACTATATTATGGAGCGCATGTTCAGGCACGAGCACGTGAACGAGGACTATCTGGGCAGCCTCTTCCTGTATATCTTCCTGGCCATTCTGGCAGGAGCACGTCTGGGACACTGCCTGTTCTACGAGCCCGACTATTTCCTGACGTCGGAGCACTGGGTGGAGATATTCTGGCCGTTCCAGAACGGACAGTTCACCGGTTTCCAGGGGCTTGCGAGCCACGGTGCCGCAATAGGCATACTGGTGGCCCTGTGGCTCTACTGGCGCAAATACGGGCTCAACGCCTGGTGGCTGCTCGACAGGCTGGTGATAGTGGTGGCCGTGGGCGGCGCTTTCGTGCGCTTGGGCAACCTCTTCAACAGCGAGATATACGGTGTGGAGACCACGTTGCCGTGGGGCTTCATCTATGAGCGCAACGGCGAGACGGTGCCCAAGCACCCGACGCAGCTCTATGAGAGCCTGAGCTACTTTATCATCTTCGGCGTGAGCATCTGGTATTACATCAAGAAGAAAGGCCAGTTCAAGACCGGCACGGTGTTCGGCTGGTGGCTGGTGGCCCTGTTCGGGGTGCGCCTTCTGATAGAGTTCGTCAAGAACGACCAGGTGGACTTCGAGGCTGGTATGGCGCTCAACATGGGTCAGCTGCTCAGTCTGCCGTTCATCATCGGCGGCCTTGCGATTGCTTGGCTCGCCAGTAAAGAGAAACTCCCGCAGGGCCCGTTCCCGAAAGGAGAGAAAGTGAAACTTAACGAAAAGAAGAAATGAAAACACTGATACTTGTGCGCCACGGAGAGAGCGCATGGAATAAACTCAACCTCTTCACCGGCTGGACCGACGTGGACCTCACCGAGGCCGGCATCAAGGAGGCCTACGAGGCCGGTAAGTTGCTGAAGGCCGAGGGCTATCGTCCCGAGCTTTGCTTCACCAGCTATCTGAAGCGCGCCGTGAAGACCCTCAACCAGATTCTCGACGCCATGGATATGGACTGGCTGCCGGTGCAGAAGAGCTGGCGCCTCAACGAGAAGAGCTACGGTGCCATACAGGGCCTCAACAAGGCCGACACCGCCGCCAAGTACGGCGACGAGCAAGTGCTCCTCTGGCGCCGCGCCTTCGACGTGCAGCCCCCTGCACTCGACATGCACGACGAGCGCAGTCCCCGCATGGACCCGCGCTACAACGAGATACCGGACAACCTCATACCGCTCACGGAGAGCCTCAAGGACACCATCGAGCGCCTGATGCCCTACTACCGCGGCACCATCATGCCGGCTTTCGAGAACCGCAACACCCTCATGGTGGTGGCTCACGGCAACTCGCTGCGCGGCATCGTCAAGGAGCTGAAGGGCATGAGCAACGAGGAGATTATCAAGTTCAATTTGCCCACGGCAGTGCCCTATGTGTTCACTTTTGACGACCGCATGAACCTCATCGAAGATAAATTTCTCGGTGACCCGGAGGTTATCGCAGCGAAGATGCAAAGTGTTGCCAATCAGGCCAAGAAGAAGTGAAAAGTGATGAGTGAGGAGAGGAAAGAGAGAGGGTGAGTGAAAAAAAATTTGGTCAGTATTAAAAATGTTCGTACTTTTGCACCGCTTTTCGAGAGAGAAAAAGCGGTGCTTTTTTAGTCAAGAGAAACACACGGAGAGGTGGGTGAGTGGCTGAAACCAACAGTTTGCTAAACTGTCGTACTCGATTAGGGTACCGGGGGTTCGAATCCCGGGATATAGCGAAGTCCGGTTATCGCGCCTGCTTTGGGAGCAGGAGATCCCCAGTTCGAATCTGGGTGTCCCGACACAGAGATGGCCCCGTAGCTCAGCTGGATAGAGCAACTGCCTTCTAAGCAGTAGGTCCTGCGTTCGAGTCGCAGCAGGGTCACCACAGAAGCGGCGCACCGTCAGGTGCGCCGCTTTTTCGTTTTCTGCATGCCGCCACACAATAATTGGGGCCGCTCGTCGTTATAAACGTATCAACAAGCATCAGAATGGATATCAGCACCTATTTTGAGCCAATAGACATGAGCGTGGTGAACTACCACAGCGAGCAGTTCCACCCCATGTTGGGCGACGACATACTGACGCACACCGCCGAGGGCGGCTTCCCGCGACTCGACGGCATCAAGCTGGCGCTCGTGGGCGTGCCTGAAGACCGCGCCTCGGTCTACAATAAAGGCTGTGCCGCAGCCCCCGACCACATACGCCACTATCTCTACCGCCTCGCCAAGCCGCACGACGACATGCAGCTCGCCGACCTCGGCAACATCGTCTGCGGGGCCACTCCGCGCGACACCTATTTCGCTGTTATAGAGGCCTTCCAGCAGCTGCTGGAGCAGGGCATCACAATCATAGTCCTCGGCGGCAGCGACGATCTGGTGTTCCCCATCTACAAAGCTTACGAAGTCCTCGGGCGTGTCATCAACATCTGCTCCGTCGATGCCCGCTTCAACCTCGACGGTGGCGACCAGATAAACAGCAGCAACTACCTACAGCATATTATCCTCCAGCAGCCCAACTACCTCTTCGACTATGTAGCCATGGGCTACCAGACCTACTTCGTTGGTCAGGAGATGGTGAAGCTCATGGACGAGCTCAAGTTCAGCACCAAGCGTGTGGGCGAGCTGCAGGCCGATATGGAGCAGTCAGAGCCCCTTGTGCGCTACAGCGACGTGGTGGCTGTCGACATCAGCGCCGTCCGTCAGGGCGACGCCCCGGCCAACGCCAATCCCTCGCCCCATGGCCTCTATGGCGAGCAACTCTGCCAGGTGGCACGCTTCGCCGGCATGAGCGACAAGACCTCTTGCTTCGGCCTCTTCGAGATGACGCCTGCCCTCGACCGCGACGGACAGACAGCCCACATGCTGGCCCATGCCGTGTGGTTCTTCATCGAGGGTTTCCACTACCGCATCGGCGACTTCCCCACGCGCGACAAGCAGCACTACAAGCGCTTCACCGTCGAGCTCCGCGACCACGGCATGGACATCGTCTTCTACAAGAGCCTCCGCAGCGACCGCTGGTGGATGGAGGTGCCTTGCGACGACAGCGAGCGCTACCAGCGCTACCAGCGCCACACCCTCATCCCTTGCCACTACAGCGACTACCAGCGCGCCATGGAGAACGAGATACCCGAGCTCTGGTGGCACTACTACAACAGAATGAACGGATAAAACAGACAATATGGATTTAGCATTCAAAGAAAAGATTGACGCCCTCATCTCCGAGGTGGCTGCAGTGCCCGACCTCGTGACCAAAGTGGCCGTGCTCAACTACATACAGCAGGAATCGGGCTTCCTCCTCTGGCAGCTTGAAGACGAACAGCGTATCGATGAAGACTCGCGCGATTATTAGTGTGCTGTGCGCCATGCTGATGGCAGCGTGCACCGGCGGCTACTCCTTCACCGGAGCCTCCATACCGCCGGCGGCCAAGACCATCTCTGTGACCACCTTCCCCAACTACGCCGCCACCGTCAACCCGCAGCTGAGCCAGAAGATTACCGACGAGCTCATGCAGATGTTCGCCAGCCAGACCACCCTCGACGTCACCACCGACGAGGGCGACCTGCAGCTCAGCGGCGAGATTACCGGCTACGACACCCGCGCCTCCGCTCTCTCGGCCAGCGACGAGGTCTCCATGAACCGTCTCACCATCACCGTCAAGGTCAAGTTCGTCAATACCAAAGACCCTGACGCCGACTTCGAGCAGTCCTTCTCGCGCTACCGCGACTACGCCGCCACGCAGGACTTCTCGGCGGTCGAAAGCTCCCTCATGACCGAGATAGTCACCGAACTATGCGAGGACATATTCAACAAGGCCGTGGTCAATTGGTAGGCTTCGCCCTGCTGTCGACACTGGCAACGGCAGTCTATCTCCTCACCATGGACCGCAGTGTCTCCTGGTGGGACTGTGGCGAGTTCATCTCCACAGGCTGGCTGCTTCAGGTAGGTCATCCTCCGGGAGCACCCACCTACCAGCTCCTCTCGCACCTCTTCATGCTCCTCTCCTTCGGCAACCCCATGCTGGTAGCGCCGCTCAGCAACGCCCTTTCGGCATTGTCAGCAGGCCTCACCGTCGGTATACTATACCTCACCATCCTCGAGTTCACCTCTCACCATTCACCCTTTACCTCACACCTCCCCGCCGCCGTAGGAGCCCTCTGCTACCTCTTCTGCGACACCGCCTGGTTCTCGGCCGTCGAGAGCGAGGTCTACAGCCTCGGCATGCTCTTCTGCGCCCTCGACCTCTGGCTGGCTTTGCGCTACCGCCGCACGGGCAACCACCGCCTGCTGCTCCTCATAGCCCTCCTCCTCGGTCTCGGCGTGGGCGTCCACCTCATGACGCTCCTCGTCGCCCCAGCCCTGCTGCCCATAGTGCTGCCCACGCTGGTGCGCCGCCGTCGGTGGGGCCTTATATTACCGCCTGCCGCACTGCTGTTTCTCCTCGGCCTGACGACATACCTTATAATACCCCTGCGCGCCGCCGCCAACCCGCCCATCAACGAGGGCAACCCCTCTACCACCGAGGCTTTCATGCGCTATATGAAGCGCGATCAGTATGCCAAGGCGCCGCTCTACCCGCGTATGTGGCGTGAGAGAGATGCTGCCAACTGGGACGACTGGACCTATGGCCTCGACGGCGTGGCTGGCAATGCCGCCTACTACGTCAACTACCAGCTCGGCTACATGTATGGCCGCTACCTGATGTACAACTTCATCGGCCGCGAAAACCTCAAGAGCCACCGCGTCGTCATATTCATCCTACCCTTCCTGCTGGGCCTCTGGGGCTTGCTGCGCCACCGCAAGCGCAGCCGGTGGGGCTTTTGGACCGTTATGCTCCTCTTCCTCTTCGGAGGCGCGATACTGAACCTCTACCTTAACCACCCCTGCTACGAGCCTCGCGAGCGCGACTACGCATACATCCTATCCTTCTATGCCTTCGCCATCTGGATTGGCGTCGGTACCGCCGAGGTATTGTCGTCGCCACGCCTCAAGGGCTCGTTGACCCGTTGTATCGTCGTCTTGTTGACTCTCCTTGCGCCGCTACTGATGGCCTGTGGCAACTGGAGCGACCACGACCGCCACAACTGCCACTCCGTCCACGACATAGCCATGGCCCACCTCCAGCCCTGCGACCATGGCGCCATCCTCATCACCCTCGGCGACAACGACACCTTCCCCCTCTGGTACCTCCAGCAGGTCGAGCACCAACGCACCGACATTGACATCTACAACATCAACCTCACCGGCGGAGCCCGCACCATGCAGCTCATAGAAAGCAGCCTCGGCCACCGCCCCGTCTACTTCTCGCAGTATTTCGTCGATCGCTTCGGCATGTACTATGAGGGCCGCCTCCGCTGCAAAGGCCTCTGCTGGCAGCTCCTGCCTGCCGACACAAACCTCTCATCTCTCGTCACCTGCCCCTCACCCTCCATCGAGTGGCACATCACCGAGAGCGAGTACATCGACCCCGTCTCCGCGCGCTTCCTCGACACCTGGCACCGCAATCTCAAATCCTGCGATATATAATATAAGGCCCCGTCAACGGACAGGGCCTTTTTTAACTAAACTTTAACGTTTCGCTACTTCTTTATCAAACGCGAATTGCCGTGAATGACCGCGAATTATCGTGAATTTCTTTTCGTTGCACTATTCCACCGCCATCTTGCGTGTCGCCGTGCCCTGTGGCGTTGTGATTTGCACAATGTAGATGCCCTTGCTGAGGCCTGCGAGGTCGAGGGCGCAGGTCTGCTCGCCCGCCACATCCTTATGCATCAGCGTCTCACCCTTAACCGACAGCACCTCGACGCCCATGATGCCCGCGCTGCACTGCACCGTAGCGATAGCATGCGCCGGGTTGGGAGTTATGCTGCACGATGGCTCTGCTGACATTTGATGGATGCCTAAACTGCCAGTCGTGTCAGGCTCCTGGCTACCAAGGTAGAACAGCGTCGGTTCGCCCCAATTGCCCCATACCACGGTGTCGGCATGAATTTGGCAGTGATGGTGGCATTGTGTACGCAGTCTCGCAGCATAGTAGACACCGCTGTCAAGCCCCGTGGCCGTATATGTATTGTTCTGCAGATCAATTACCGCTCCTGGGTCAAAAGGCATATCATACGGTGTAATGGATAGTTGGCAACTGTCGCCATCCATATCCCACGCCAACACCGCGTAGTCCTCCCCCTTCTCGCTCACCTCAGCTACAGCCTTGCACCCTATACGCTCTGGCTGTATGATGGGGAACAGACCTCCCCACCATCCATAAGCCAGCTGTATACTATGGTCTGGGGAAAACAATGGTTCTGAATCATCACGTGATGTGATTGCGTGTACGTATTCATATATTCCATTAGAATCCTCAATTGGACTGTTGTAATGTATTTTCCTTTTTAAGCCAACAGCAAATGATCCATTCATGACATGTGGCTTTGAAAAATAGAATTCAAGACATGGAACATACGCCTCAATGTGTTGTCCATTTTGTGGGGTTTGGCCGTGTATAGTAGCTGAGTATAAAAACATGTTCTTACATGAATATGCCGTAGAACTGTCCACAAGTTCAAAGTATGTGTCATTATCTCTATACAGATATGCTGTATACCAAGACGTGATAGTGTCGTCGACAGGGTGTAGCAGCATGGTCGCAGCAACTCCATATACATTTATTTCAGTATCTGGAATACAACCCTTCAAACTTGGACCATTGAAGAATGTTCTTCCGTATGGCTCATACTCTCCAGTTGTTTCATGGCGACGGGCATAGAAATCAGATGACACTTCCTTGAACAGATAGCAAGAATCTCCATAGCGCACTGTGTCCTGTGCATCTGTCGGCGTTATGAACGCCATGCTTAACAAAGCAATAAGAATTAACTTTTTCATAATGTTTAACGGTTTTCAGGTTGCAAAGGTAGTTTAACGGTTTTCAGGTTGCAAAGGTACGAATAGTTTTTAAACCGACAAAAAATTAACGAAAATTCACGGTCATTTACGTTAATTCGCGTTAAAAGAAATCCGGTGCCGCTCCGTCCCCCCTCCGTCCCCGCTCCGACTGTTCTACGGTTGTTTAACGGTTTTTGGTCGGAGGGGGGACGGAGCGGGGTCGGAGGAGGGACGGAGGGGCAGCGCTTTTTCGGAATTTTAGTATATTTGCAGTGGTGTTTATGCCGATGATTATCGCTTAATAGTATGAGTTACATTGTTATAGCTATCTGCTTCTTTATGCCGCTGCTGATATTGTGGCTCACTTGGCGCTTCCCGTTGCTCAACAAGGCGGG
>ONUE01000032.1 GCA_900320975.1 uncultured Bacteroidales bacterium
CAACACCCTTAACATCGACGACAGCGCCAAGATTAACATTAAGGCTTGGCTCGAAGGAGAATATGACGAGGCCACGAAGCAGGCTATCCGCGACATGGCCGCGAACCCCACTGAGCTCAACGAGAGCTTCTACCGCCACCTGGAATTCGGCACCGGCGGCCTGCGCGGCATCATGGGCGTGGGCACCAACCGCATGAACAAATACACGGTGGCTATGGCCACACAGGGCCTGGCCAACTACGTGAAGAAGGTTAATGCCGGTGAGAAGGAGCTGCGCGCCGCCGTCTCGCACGACAGCCGCAACCACAGCCGCGAGTTTGCCGAGATTACCGCCTCGGTGCTCGCCGCCAACGGCTACAAGGTGTACCTCTTCGACGGCATGCGCCCCACTCCGGAGCTGAGCTTTGCGGTGCGCCATTTCAACTGCCACACCGGCGTGATGGTCACCGCCAGCCACAACCCCAAAGAGTACAACGGCTACAAGGCCTACTGGAGCGACGGCTGTCAGTTGACGGCTCCGCACGACGAGGCAGTCATCGAGGAGGTGCTCAAAATCAAGAGCATGAGCGACGTGAAGATGACCGGTGGCGAGAAGAACATCACCATCATAGGCGAAGATGTCGACAAAGTGTATCTGGCTCGCGTGGAGCAGAACAGCCTCAACCCCGAGCTCATCAAGAAACACCACGACGTAAAAATAGTATACACGCCGCTGCACGGCACGGGCATCACGCTGATACCGCGCATGCTCAAGCAGCTGGGCTTCACCAACGTCAACGTCGTCGAGGCTCAGGCGGTGCCCGACGGCGAGCATGGCCGTGGAGCTGGCGCGCAAGATTGACGCCGACATAGTCTTTGCCAGCGACCCCGACGCCGACCGCGTGGGCGTGGCTGTGAAGCGCCCCGACGGCGAGTGGATGCTCCTCAACGGCAACCAGACCATGAGTGTACTGCTCTACTACATACTGCGCCAGTGGAAGGAGAAACAGCTACTCACCGGCAACGAATACATAGTGAAGACCATCGTCACCAGCGAGCTGCCCGCCGACATCGCTGCACGCATGGGCGTCAAGGTGTACGATGTGCTGACAGGCTTCAAGTTCATCGGCTCCAAGATACGTGAGCTCGAGGGCGTGGAGCAGTTCATCGCCGGCGGCGAGGAGAGCTACGGCTACATGATTGGCGACTTCGTGCGCGACAAGGACGCCGTGGCCGCCTGCTCGATGATTGCCGAGATGGCAGCCTGGGCTTGCGAACAGGGCAAAACCTTCTTCGACGTGCTTGTGGACATCTACAAGGAGTACGGCTTCTACAAGGAAGGGCTACTGAGCGTGGTGCGCAAGGGCAAGAGCGGCGCTGAGGAGATACAGCAGATGATGCATGACTACCGCAGCAATCCGCCGCAGGAGATTGACGGCGAGAAGGTGATTTGCATCAAGGATTACCAGACGCACGAGAGCAAGGACCTCATCACCGGTAAGGTCACCAAGCTCGACCTGCCGAAGAGCAATGTGTTGCAGTTCTTCACAGACAAGGGCAACAAAGTTACCGTCCGCCCCAGCGGCACCGAGCCCAAGATTAAGTTCTATTTCGGCGTGAAGGGCGAACTGTGCTGCAAAGGCAGCTTCGACAAGACCAACGACGCCCTCGACGCCAAGATTGAGGCCATCAAGAAGAGCATGAAGCTCTGCTAACACGTGGAGCTACCATCGACCATACTACAGAATGCCGTCGACCAGCTTGCCACCCTGCCCGGAGTTGGCAAGCGGTCGGCGTTGCGCTACGCCCTGCACCTGCTGGGGAAGGACGAGCAGGCCGTGCGCGACATGAGCGACGCGCTGGTGCGCCTGAAGACTGACTTGCACCATTGTCGCTACTGCCACAACCTCAGCGATACGGAAGTGTGCCCCATCTGCAGCAGCGAGAAGCGGCAGAAAGGAATCATCTGCGTCGTGGAGAACGTGCAGGATGTGATGGCCATAGAGAATACGCAGCAGTACCGTGGGCTGTACCATGTGCTGGGTGGCGTCATCTCACCCATCGACGGCATCGGCGTGCAGGACATAGAGATTGCGAGTCTGCTACGCCGCGTAGAGACAGGAGACCCAGCCCCCGTTGAGGAGGTAATCATCGCCCTGCCCACCACCATGGAGGGCGACACCACAGGCTACTACATACACCGGCAGCTACAAGCCACCGGCATAAAAGTAACAACGCTGGCACGCGGCGTCGCTGTGGGCGACAGCCTCGACTACACCGACGAGATAACCCTCGGGCGCAGCATAGCCCACAGAATACCCTTCGAAGGATGAAGATACTGACGACATTGTTCATGATATTGGCGCTGACCGCCTGCACCGAAACCACAGCGACACCAGCCCCCGACAGCACCGACACCATCGTTGAGAGCACGCTGGATGACGATATCGGCGAGATGCTGCTGGTGGGCTTCCGTGGTACCACCGTGGACTCGACAGACCATATCTGGCGCGACCTCACCCACTTCCGCGTGGGCAGTGTAATTCTCTTCGACTACGACGTCGCCAAGGGGAGTCGCGGACGCAACATCACCAGCGTGCAGCAGGTGCGCGAACTCTGCCGTCAGCTGAAAGACATCAGACCCGACCTCTTGATAGGCATCGACCAAGAAGGTGGCAAGGTTAGCCGCCTGCACCCTCGCTATGGCTTCCCCGCAGTCGGCACACCGCAACAGTCGGCGGCAGTAGGCTACGACAGCGTGCGTAGCTGTGCCCGCATCACAGCACAGATGTTGTATGATGTCGGCATCAACCTCAACTTCGCCCCCGTTGCCGACGTCAACGTGAACCCCGCCTGCCCCGTGATAGGCAAGCTGGAGCGCAGCTTCTCGGCATCGCCGGAGCAGGTGACAGAATGCTGCCATATATGGATTGAAGAACAGAACAAGAAGGATGTGGCATCGTGCCTTAAGCATTTCCCGGGACACGGCAGTGCCTCAGGCGACACCCACAAAGGGCTGGTCGACGTCAGCAGTACATGGAAAACGCCGGAGCTGACACCATATAAACAGCTGACAAATGAAGTACCTATGGTGATGACGGCCCATGTCATAAACCGTCAGCTCGACCCCAACGGGCTGCCGGCATCACTCTCGCCGCTCATCACTGCCTACTTGCGCGACACGCTGGGCTTCAATGGTGTGATAATCACCGACGACCTCGCCATGGGCGCCATAGTGAACGAATACTCCTTTGAGACAGCGCTGCAGATGGCCATAGAGGCTGGTGCCGACCTACTATGTCTGAGTAACAACGGCGGCATCTATAACGCTGAGATGGTACCCCAGGCCGTAAGGATAATCAAGGCACTGGTGGCCGACGGCACCGTGAGCGCAGAGCGCATACACGCCTCAGCAGAGCGCGTGCGTGCGCTGAAAGCCAATCTACAATAGACCCTTTAGAAATTCCAGGTGAAGCCGTCGAAAGGATGCAGACGGTCGAACCCCTGTTCACGGGAACGCTCCTGCAGGCGCTTTATGCGCTTCAGGCCCCAGCGCCACATCCTGATGTCGAAGATAATGAAGACCACAAAGAGGACCGCACACGTGGCTCCCACCACAGCGCTCTCTTCGCCGTATGCCTCACCGAGGGTGCCCGAGACCATAAGCAACGCATCATATGTGCCATGAAGCAGCATCGGGAAAAAGAATGCTTTCAATAAATGGCTTCCGCGATGCAGGAAGTCAAACTTGGCGAGTGAGACATAGTAGCCCATCGTGACAGCGAAGAGGAAGTGCGCCGGCACCGCCAGCACGCCACGCATAAGGGCTGTGTACATCGGGTCGCCACCCTGAAGCACATAGCCAATATTCTCTATGCAGGCGAAACCCAGCGAGAGATAAGCCGCATAGACGATGCCGTCGAAATACTCGTCGAAATGCGGGCTACGCCAAATAACCCACAGCAACAGCAACAGTTTGCAGAGTTCCTCACTGAAGCCTGCAACAACATAGCCATTGTAGATGCCGTTGAGTACCGGCATTGTCTCGACATCGGGAGCAAACGGCACGATGACAGCCTCCATTAGTGCGGCCGGAACCACACTGAAGCATCCAACAATGAAGACCCAGATAAGCTTGCCTATTGGTTCTGGCTGGTACTTGTCCTTCTTATATATGAAGTAAAGCAGCACCAATACTGGCAGCACTGCAGAGATAAAGGCTATGTTCATTTGGCATAAAAGTTATAAAAAAGCGGCTGACCGAGGACCGGTCAACCGCTTCTTTCATTGTCGCTATATTACTTGTTGTAGCGCTGGCACTCCTTGGGGGTGACGCAGGTACCGGTAGCGCGGCAAACGAGGACACGCTCCTCGAGCACCTCAGCGGCGCTGGCGCTAATCTCCGGCAGGGTGCGGATGACCTTGTAGGCCTCGAATTTCATCTTGCGGGAAGTGTTGCCAACGTGGGTGATTTCGCCATAGGCTTCGATATAGTCACCGGCGTAGACGGGAGCCTTGAATTCGACCATGTCGTAGGCGCAGAAGAGACCTTCGTCGCCGTCTTGTTTGATAAGGAGCTCAGTGGCCACATCACCGAAGAGGTGCACCATGTGGGCACCGTCAACGAGATTGCCGCCATAGTGGGCGTCCTTGGCGCTCATGCGGACGCGGAGCATTGATGTAACTGCCATAATGTTTCTTTATTTTTTGATGATGTAATCGACAAAGATACCCGGAGTCTTCACGTTCTCGGGGGCGATGCTGCCGGTGGCAACAATCTCCTGCGGCTCGACGATGACGGTGTCAGCGGCGGTAGCCATCATGGGGCTGAAGTTCTGGCTGGTGCCCTTGTACACGAGGTTACCTTCCTCGTCGCTGATGTTGGCGCCGATGATAGCAACGTCAGCACGCACGGGCTTCTCAAGCAAGTACTCCTTACCGTCGACGGTGACCTTCTGCTTACCGTTCTCAACAACTGTGCCAAGACCAGTCTGGGTGAGCACACCACCGAGACCAGCACCAGCTGCGCGAATCTGCTCTGCGAGGGTGCCCTGGGGCTGCAGGGTGACCTTCAGCTCGCCAGCGTTCATCTGGTCGATCGTGTTGTTGTTGGTACCGATATGGGTGGCGATGAGGGCCTTCACCTGGTGGTTAGTGATGAGTTTGCCGACGCCCACCTCGGGATAGGCGGTGTCGTTGCAGATGATGGTAAGGTCCTTAACGTTGCGGGCCACGAGCTCGTCAATGAGGGCGATGGGGTTGCCCACTCCGAGGAAACCACCGACCATAACGGTCATGCCGTCGTGAATCTTGTCGGCGGCCTCTTTTACTGTGACAAATTTGTTCATAGCGTATACTTTTTTTATCTATTTTCCGTTACTGTTTCAAAATGCAAATATACTACTTTTTTGTAAATTAGAAAAAAAATTTGCGCAGATGCCGAAATATGAGTATCTTTGCATTTGAAAACAATGGAATAAAAAGCATGAAGAAATCGCTGTTTTTGACGCTTGGACTGCTGTTGTTGGCATCTTTTGTCAACGCGCAGGAATACATAGAGCCCACCGAAAAATGGAAAAATGCCGAAGTGTGGGGCAACAATTACCATGGCTGGAGCTACCACCAAGACTGGGAGGTGGACTTCACCGTCGAGAACCAGGACGGCCGTTTCACTCCCACCGACGAGGAAATCGCCGAGACCGAGAAACTCATCCAGAAACGCATCGCCTACCTCAACCGCGAACACTATAACCAAGGCGGCATGTGCCCCGTCGTCGACGAGCACATGCGCATGTACCGCCGCCAATATGTGGGATTCACCAACGACCGCGGCGACCATATCATATGGGTTAACTTCCTGTGGGACGACAACCTCACTGATGAGAAACTGGCCAACGATATCATCCTCACCAAAGGCGGTTGCGGCCATTTCTGGCATGTGAAATGCAACCTCGCCACCCGCAAAATCTACGGTCTTGAAATCAACGAGTCCGGCGACATCCAGTATCTGCCGCGCATAAAGAAACCCGCACCACGCATCAGCAAATCAAAGAGCAACAAGAAAGTCAAGGTTCGCAAGACCGGTATCATCCACAGACCGGAAGAAAAGATTTTCAACTAATGGAGTTGCGCCCCCTTATCACCAAATTCATCAAGTTCGGTGTTGTCGGAGCCAGTGGAATGGTTGTCGATTACGGTGTGCTATTTGTAATGCACAACCTCTTCGGCCTTGGTGATATTCTCTCCAACACCATCAGCTTCACATGCGCGGCCACAAGCAACTACTTCCTAAACCGCATCTGGACATTCCGCAGCAAGGAAAAACAAGTCGGCGTTGAGTATGTTAAATTCCTGGCAGTAAGCATCGTCGGCTTGCTAATAAACAACAGCGTGCTCTTAATCTGCAAGAACATCTGGCCCGACATCTACGAGAATGTATTCCTGAATCTTGGCAGCCAACCCATCACCGGACTTTACATCTTCAAGCTTGTAGCCATCGCCATCACCACCCTGTGGAACTTCTTTGGCAATATGCTCTTCACCTTCCGCAAAAAACAGTAACGAGTATCACCAACGATACACCCCCTAAAACGCCCTGCGACAATCCGCCGCAGGGCGTTTTGCATATAGGTCACACCTCTCTATGCTCAAAAATTTACAGCACTCAAACCCCTGGATAACAACACCAAAGACTCCTTAAAACCATACAACAGCAAAAAAAATTTTGCCATATTGGAAAAAGGTTGTACTTTTGCACCCGATTTCGAGAGAGATAACGGGGTATTAGCTCAGTAGGCTAGAGCGCTTGCATGGCATGCAAGAGGTCATCGGTTCGACTCCGATATACTCCACAAAAGAAGGGTCGCCACAACGGCCCTTTTTTAGTAAAAAGCAAACGGGTGACTCACCAACACCAAATACGGGGTATTAGCTCATTTGGTAGAGCGTCAGGTTCGCAATCTGAAGGCAACGGGTTCGACTCCCGTATACTCCACCAATCAAAACATTTTTTACCGTGAACATTCTTCTTCTTGGAGGTGGCGGTCGCGAACACGCTATAGCCGCAAAGATAGCGCAAAGCACGCGCTGCAGTAAGTTATTTATTGCCCCTGGCAACGCCGGTACCGCAGAGGTCGGCGAGAACGTCAAACTCAACCCTGAAGACTTCGCCGAAGTGGAACGCTTCGTCGTGGAGCAGCACATCGAGATGCTCGTTGTTGGTCCCGAGGCGCCCCTCGTGGCTGGCATCGCCGACCATTTCGCCAACACACCGGCCCTCAAGGACGTCATGGTCGTTGGCCCCAGCCGCCAGGGAGCCATGCTCGAAGGCAGCAAAGACTACGCCAAAGCCTTCATGACACGCCACAAGATACCCACGGCACAGTACCGTACCTTCACCGCCGACACACTGAAAGAGGGCGAGGCCTTCCTTGACACCCTCAAGGCCCCCTATGTCCTCAAGGCCGACGGCCTGGCTGCCGGCAAGGGCGTCCTCATCGAGGAAGATCTGGCCACCGCCAAGGCCCACTTGCGCGACATGCTGGCAGGCCAATTCGGTGCCGCCAGCGCCAGCGTGGTCATCGAAGAGTACCTCAGCGGTATTGAGCTCAGCGTCTTCGTGCTCACAGACGGCTCCCACTACCTCCTGCTGCCCTCCGCCAAAGACTACAAGCGTATCGGCGAGGGCGACACCGGCCTCAACACCGGCGGCATGGGCTCCGTCAGCCCCGTGCCTTTCGCCGACAAGGCCTTCATGAAGAAAGTGGAGGACCGCATCGTAAAGCCCACTGTGCGCGGCCTGCGTGACGAGAAGATAGACTACCACGGCTTCATCTTCATCGGTCTCATGAATGTCGCCGGCGATCCATACGTAATAGAGTATAACGTGCGCATGGGCGACCCTGAGACCGAGAGCGTCTTCCCTCGCCTCAAGAGCGACGTCGTCGAGCTCTTCGAGCACACCGCCCACGGCACCCTCGACAGCTGCTCGCTGACCGTCGACTCTCGCACCGCAGCCTGCATCATGATGGTGGCCGGCGGCTACCCCGGCAGCTACAAAAAGGGCGACGCCATCACCCTCGGCAACAATACCGACGACGTGCTGGTGTTCCACTGCGGCACCAAGCGCGGCGATGGCGGACAGCTACTCACCAACGGTGGCCGTGTCATCTGCACCACAGCCCTTGCCGAAACCCTCCCCGAAGCACTGCTGAAGAGCTATAACCGTGCCGGAGAAATAAAATGGGACGGCAAATACAATCGCCGCGACATTGGCCAGGATCTGCTAAAGCTGATGATACAGTAAACCATATTTAAACCTACATTCTCATCATTTCAAAGAGCACTTGCGTCCGGTCGACAACCATTCCCGTCGACCGGACGCACTATATAATATAAGGTCATTTTGAGCGGACACTCGTTTTTTAACTAAACTTTAACATGGGGAGCATAATGTGAATTATCATAATTAGCTGCATTACCTTAGCAGTATCGGATTCTGTGCCTTTATGCTTACCGCCCCGCCATCAACTCTTCATAGACACCTAAACTACAACACAATAGCCACACACAAACCAAAGAAGTAAAAAAATTATTTGCAGAAAAGAAAAAAAACATATACCTTTGCGGTTGAAATACCATACATCCATTTAATGACCTTATTAAAGGAAAACAACTATAAATCAATTCAAATTATTAACAACCAAAAACCAAAAAAACATGAAGAAAACATTACAAATTATGATGCTCGTGGCACTGATGCTGCCATTCGCATCGCAGGCTCAGGACACACTGACAGTCCACGAGGGAACATCAACGTCCAGCTATGTGCCCATCTACGGTTTCTACACCGATGCTTATCTGCGTAGCCAGACTGTCTACCCAGCCACAGAACTCACAAGTATTAGTGGCGGTTCAATTATTGGCATGATTTTCTATGCATCCGAGGAAAATGTATCTTGGGGCGCTGCCGACTTTGATGTCAAGATTACAGAGATTAGCACCACCACGTTAGCTGATTTCGACAACAGCACCTCCACCTCTGTCTACACCGGTCCGTTGTCCATCAGTAACAACACTTTGCTCGTAATCTTCAACACGCCCTATGCATACCAGGGCGGCAACCTCCTTGTTGAATTTGATAACATCGCCGAGGGTACCTACGCCAGCAGCTCATGGTATGGCGAAGAAGTCACCGGCGCTTCCGTACAAGGCTATAACTATAGCTCTTTTGACGGAATTAGCGCGACCGTGCGTAATTTCATCCCCAAGACCTCCTTCCTCTATGGGAGCGGCTGCCTCACTCCCTCTTATCCTAACGTCACCGACATCTCCTCCAACAATGCTACCATTCAATGGGGCGGTTTTGCCGACAGCTACAATGTGCGCTACCGCATCGGCACGGCATCCTGGACCGAGACAACATCCAGCACCAAATCCATAGAACTCTCTGGCCTCACCGCCTCCTCCACCTACGAGCTCCAGGTTCAGTCCGTTTGCGGAGAGAACACCTCCGATTGGAGCACTCCCATCACCTTCACGACCTTACAGCAGATGTACACCATCAGCCTCGCCACCAACAATGCCGAGATGGGCAGCGTGTCCCTCAGATATGCCGACAACAGAGTTATTGTCGGCGACATGGTGAAGACCTTCGAGTGCTCAAGCTCACATCAATACGGTGTCTTCACCGATGGAACTAACATCTACACCACCAGCTGGAGCACTAGCATAGATGACGGGTATATGTTCCATGTGTATAACACAAACGGCGACTCCATCGATGCTTTCAACATCAGCAATGTGCAGCCAATCCGCGACATCACCACCGACGGCACCTATTTCTATGGCGGCGCAAATGGCGACACAATATATGTCATGGACTTCACCTCCCGCACTTTGGTTAGCACCATCACCTGCACAGGTGTTCAGATACGCCACATCTCCTATGACTCTGTACGCGACGGCTTCTGGATTGGCTCATGGAGCACAATGGCTCTTTACGACCGCTCCGGAAACAAGATACAGGACGGTCCCACCGTCAGCCATGTATCCAGTTCTGCCTACTATTATAATGGCAAAGAGCACCTCCTCCTCTTCACCCAGCCCAATAGCGACTGCCAGCTGTATGACTATAACATAACCGACAACACACTCAGCTCCGAGCCGATATTAGACTTCACCGCAACCACACCTAATACAACAGGCTCCTCCGGCGGCAGCTTCATCGGCATGTACAACGGCCAGCTCTGCTGGTTTGGTGACGCTCAGCAAACTCCCAACCTCATTGGCATCTACCCCTTGGGAGTCGCTACCTCTCTTACTGTGCTGGAAGGCTGCGAGCTTGTTGCCACCGCCACTCCTAACGACGGTTTCTTCTTCCTGAATTGGAGCGACAACAACACCGATAACATCCGCAACATCGTTGCTAACAGCAACCTCAGCCTCACCGCCATCTTCAGCGACACACAAGGCATTTCTGACGTCAATTCCAATGACAAGAACGTCTATCCCGCCAACGGCCGCATCTTTGTGCGCGGAGCTGAAGGCATGACGGTAAGCGTGTACGACATGATGGGCCGCGAGGTAATCCCCGCCTCCACCACTTACGAGACTCCCGTCCTGCAGAACGGCGTCTACCTCGTCAAGATTGGCACACTTCCCGCCCAGAAGGTGGTAGTGATGCAGTAACTATTCCTTAGGATTATAGGTCTGAAAGACCACAAGATGGCCCTCGGTGCTGAGCGAGAACTCGGTGCCGAGGGCTTCGTTTAGGGTGGCCTGCCACCAGCGACGGGCATGGAAGCCGTCGAGCGGCCAGCGCAGACCGGTGGCTGAGAATGGCACTTCTGGTGTCATGGTAAATATGCTCACCTGCTGGCGCGGAAAGCTTGCAAAAGTACGGCTGTCCTTCATAGCCACAAAGCGGCCGTAGTCGGTCAGCATCTCTATCTCGGCGCCGGGGTGCTCCTCGGCAAAGGTCACCAAGTAGCTGATGTTGCCCAGCGTATGGTCCTCGCGCTTGCCGGTAGCACCTATAATTGAGAATTGAATGTTGAGAATTGAGAATTTCCTGATAGCCCACTGCATGGCCTTGTGCAGGTCGTTATAGTCCTGCTCGGCCTCATGTATCCAGCAGTCGCCAAGGGCCGCCTTGTCGTCTTCCGACAACGAATCCCCATCCCCTATCACCACATAATTCTTAATTCCCAACTCCTCATTTCTAATTGCCTTATAGGCGCTGTCACAGCAGACAACAAAATCCGCCTCGCGAAGCGCGCGCAGCGGCACCTCGTGCGTAGGGAACTCGCCCGCCGCCAGTATCACGATATGCTTTCTTTCCTCCATCTGATTATTCCCAGTATGCAGAACACCTCGAACACGGCGTAGAGCACCGCCGAAGCGTAGTTTCCGGTGAGGATGAATATCACTATCATCAGCGGTTCCACAATCATCCAGCAGAACCACTGCTGCCACCATTTATGCGCCAACATGAGCATGCCCACGATGGTCAGCGCCGACGACACTCCGTCGAGCACCGAGAGATGGATGATGCGCCCGCTGGGCAGAGTGTACGTGCTCTGGTTGAGGTAGCCCAGCAGCCATGTCAGCACCACGCTGAGCACCACCGTGAGGGTGACAATCTGCCACCAATAGTTGCGCGGGCACGAGGAGATATGGCGTTCGCCGCCATGGTCCTCCTTGCGTTTCTGTATCACACCGCGCCACACAAGGATGCCATAGACCGACATCAGGAAGTTGTAGACGCAGATGACGCCGTTGGCGTAGATGCCCGACGTGAAGTCGATGACGGCGTAGAACGCCGACATCAGCAGGCTGAGCGGCCAAAACCACCGGTCCGCCCTATATTCGCTGACGATATAGAACAGACCGATGGTTGCGCCGATTATTTCAAAAACATCCATTAAAAGCGATAGATTACACGGCCCAGGAAGTTGATGCCGGGCTGCTGCAAGTAGGCACGGTCGTGTCCGTAATAGATCACCGACGGGTCACTCCAGTCGTCGGCATCGGTCCAGTCACCCACCCATGCATTGAGGCGATACTGGTGGTTCAGCACATTGTTGACCACCAACTGGGCCTCTATCTCGTTGGTGCCCTTAAGCTGCCACGTGTAGGAGGCCTTCAGGTTGAGCAAGAAATAGGGGTCTATGGCGTAGACCTCGCGGCCGGTATTGTCGGCATATTGTTTGCCCACATACTTGCCGATAACTTGCAACTTGGCATTCTTGACAGGAGTAAAGGTGGCGATAGCGGAGCCTATCACCGAGGGCGACAACGAGAGGTCGGTGGTTTCCTTGTGGTAAGCGCCACTGGCAACGTCCGTCCACGATGTGTCGGTGCCGACAATGATGCGGTTGGTCGAGTCGCCATCGACGGCGAAGTCATAGAAGCTGTAGTCAACCGCCTTGTTCATGCTCAGCGTCACATTGGCGTCCATGCGGAACCAGTCGGTCACCTTGTATCCGGCCTGCAATTCAATACCGAGGCGATAGCTCTTCTCCACATTCTCCATCAGAGCGTAGCCGCTGCTGCTCACGTCGCCGTTGGGTGTCATCTGGTTCTTATAAAGCATGGCGTAAAGGTTGGCGCTGGCATTCCAACGTCTTTGGGCAATCTGGTAGCCCAGCTCGATATCGAGCAGGGTCTCGGGCAGGATGGTGTCGCCACGACCGATGGCATCCTTTATGTCGCTGCGGCGCGGCTCACGATTGCTGATGCCAGCCACCAGATAGGCGCGCTGCTGGTCGTTCAGGCGCAGGTTTATACCGGCCTTGGGGTTGAAGAAGAGGTAGTTGGCCTTGAAGTCCATGTCGAACATATCGTCGGCCCAGCCATATACCTTATAATTAACGGCGCGCAACTGCACATCGGCATAGGCGTTGAAGTTGTCGCTGAAGTCATAGGTTGCCTTGGCATACACCGTGTTGTCTATCTTGTCGCCGTAGTTGCGATACCACTCATAGGGGGTCTCGACGTGCACCGCCGTATCGCGGAACCAGATGACGTTACCGAAATGTTCCCCACGATAGTACAGGAAGTTGTCTCCGAAAGAGAGTCCGAGCTTCTCCCCGTTGTAATGAGCCGACAGATTGGCGGTGTAGGCGCTGTTGTACATCTGCTTGCGGGTGACGAAATTGTGCTTCTTGCCATCGTCGATGCTCTTGAGTCCCACATCCTTGTACTTCTTGCGTTTCATCTGCTCGTAGTAGCCGTCGCCGTGGGTAAAGTCGAAGGCGGCGTTGATGCTCCACTTGTCGGTCAGCAGGTGCGATATGTAAAGCTGGTAGTGGCGCTGCCAGTAGTTGTCGGTCTCGTTGGGGTAGTACATGGTGTTGCCGTCCATATCGTACTTGCCCGAGGGGTTATAGGTCGGGTCCTTGTCCAGCTCGTCGGCAGAGGCGCCGTCCCATGTGATACCGGTAGTCTGGCTGCCAATGATGGTGAGCAGCTTGATGAGCGTGCGCTTGCCATACCAGCTGAGGCTGCCGAAGAAACTCTGCTGGTCGGTGCCCCAGCTGCGGATGTATCCGTCGCTGGTCAGGCCGCTATAGGCGAAGTCGAAGCTCAGGCCGCTCTTCATGATGCCCGTACCGGCACAGATGCTGTACTGGCGTGTGTTCCAGCTGCCGAAACCAAGGTCAGCCTCACCGTAGGCTTTGTTCTGGGCATTGAGGGTCTGCATGTTGATGGCCGCGCCGAAAGCAGGGCTGCCGCCGTTCGAGGCACCCACGCCGCGCTGTATCTGGATGCTCTGCGCCATACCGCCGAGGTTGGGGATATTGTACCAGAAGACCTCCTGGCTCTCGGGGTCATTGAGAGTGATGCCGTTAATATTGACGTTGATACGGCTGCCGTCGACACCACGGATGCGCAGTGCGGTAGAGCCCACACCGCCATTCTCGCCGCTTGCCACCACCGAAGGCTGTGTCTCGATCATAAACGGCAAGCTGATGCTGGCACGGGCCTCATCGAGCTCCTTGCGGTCGAGGTCGCTGGTAGTCAGCGGCGCCTTGTTGCTCACGCGCGCATCCTGGATAATAACCTCATCGAGACGACGTACAGTGTCCTGCGCCTTTAAAGAGTTAGTATTAAATATAAAAAGGGAAGCACCTAAAACCAAGCAGGCTATCATCTGCTGGCGGTTAATACGGGTGGCCTCAAAAATACGATAGCGGCCACAGCTAATGTTGTGTTTTACCATAGTCTATTTCCTTACGCGGGCATTATCCCGATCAAGTTTTGAGGGTCTGTTCTCAGCTGTTTATGCGTCTAACATTCTGTCGACGTGCAACATAAACGCACCCCTTTGTGAACTCTTCACGCTGCAAAGATACAACTTTTTCCAAACCCGGAAGAAAAATATTCTCCCCTCATCCACCCCCTCCCCCCTCCGTCCCCCCTCCGTCCCCGCTCCGACTGTTCACCGGTTGTTTAACGGTTTTTGGTCGGAGCGGGGACGGAGGGGGGACGGAGGGGGAGCGGAGGGGCTATGGACAAGGGGCTGGACTATAGGAGGTTCGGGGCGATTAACAGAAAATAACTTTGCCATGTCGATTATTTTACATATTTTTGCAACACTTTTTTTAACTAACTCACGAAACAAACAGATGCTTAACATTAGACATACTTTGGTGATATTGGGGTTGTTGACGGTACCGGCAGCAGCCCTGGCGCAGAACGACAATCCGCAGAAGAAATCGGAAATAAAGGTCGGCAAACTTGATGTCATATACGAAGAGGATGAGTTCAAGGGAGTGGAGATCGACCAAGGCGACGAGGACGAGACCGAGGAGTTCCTCTATCAGGCTCCATTCCTGATGAATCCCACCCCCGACGATGACGACGAGGGCTCGTTGCAGCCCTTCACCCTCGACGACGAGGGTGTGGACAGCGAGGAGGACATCATCTGGGAAGCTTTCGACACCATGGCCATCCACCTGCCCAAGTTGAACCCCGCGAGCATCACCGAGCCGATAACGCTTGACCTGCCCAAGTTCTCATGGCCCACACCCACCACGTCGCGTGTGTCGAGCCACTTCGGCCGCCGTCGCCGCCGCTTCCACTACGGCCTCGACCTGGCGCAGCCCACTGGCGAGCCCATCTACGCGGCCTTCGACGGTGTGGTGCGCATCTCGAAGCGCAACAAAAGCTACGGCAACCTGGTCATCATACACCACGCTAACGGCCTGGAGACCTACTACGCCCACATGTCGAAGCGCGAGGTGTCCGTCGGCGACCACGTGAAGAGCGGCGACCTCATAGGTCTCTGCGGCAACACGGGCCGTTCCTTCGGCAGCCACCTGCATTTCGAGATACGCTACATGGGCAACGCCATGAACCCCGAGGATGTGATGGACTGCATCACGCACGACCTCAAGAGCCATACGCTGACGCTCACCTCCGACTCGTTCCGCAAGGTGGGCAACAGCCGTGTGGGTGGCAAGGGCTCGGGCGGCGGCAGCGGTGCCGCCTCGTCGAGCGGCTGGTACCGCGTGCGCAGCGGCGACACGCTGGAGAAGATAGCACGCCGCAACGGCACCACCGTCAAGCGCCTCTGCCAGCTCAACGGCATCAAGGCCAACTCAACATTGCGCGTGGGACAGAAGCTGAAGGTCAGCGGCTCGGCAGCCAAAGCGGCTCCTGCCAATAACACCGGCTCGGCCAAAGCCTCGCAAGGCGGCGGCGCCACCTACACGGTGCGCAACGGCGACACGCTGTACAGCATAGCCAAACGCAACGGCACCACGGTGAAGAAAATCTGCCAGCTCAACGGCATCAGTGAAAACAGCAAAATCCGCGCGGGACAGAAACTGAGAGTAAAATGAGGATAGACATACTGACACTGTTCCCGAACATGATGACCATGTTCTTTGAGGAGAGCATCCTCAAGCGGGCCCAGAAGAAGGGCCTGGTGGAGGTGGTGTTCCACGACCTGCACGACTACTCGCTCACGCGCTACGGCTCGGTGGACGACTACCCCTATGGGGGTGCCGCCGGCATGGTGATGGGCGTGGAGCCTCTGGCCAACTGCATCGAAGGACTGCAGAAAGAGCGCCACTACGACGAGGTCATCTACACCGCGCCCGACGGCGAGATGCTGAGCCAGCCGATGGCCAACCAGCTGTCGCTGGCACAGAATTTGATGGTGCTATGTGGGCACTACAAGGGAGTGGACGAGCGGGTGAGGGAGCA
>ONUE01000122.1 GCA_900320975.1 uncultured Bacteroidales bacterium
AGCGTCAGGTTGAGCACAATGTCCTCCAGACTGTTGTAGCGTATGTCGCCAGCCACCACGGCAATGTCGTTGCGCGTGTCGCGCACCATGAAGTCGTTGAGGTGTATCTGCTTGTTCTTGAAGCTTATGGTGTCGTCAAAGAAGTAGGTGACGCCGGTGATGTCCACCTTCAGCGCCCCGTTGTCCACTATGGCTTCGCCTGTGAGCTCGGGCTTCGTCGTGGTGCCGGTGAGGTCCAGCGAGCCGCGCAGCTGCCCTTCGAAGCGCGACGTGAACTTGCTCATCAAGGGGGCCATCAGCGCCAGCTCCAGCCTGTTGAAGTCCATGCTGAAGTTCAGGTCGGGCTCTTTCTTGCCGAGGCCTATCCATCCGTGTGCCGCCACTTGGTCACCGGCAAGCTGCAGGTTCAGTATGTTGAGCTCCGCATTCCAGTTGCTGCGCACCGTCACATCGCCCAGCGGCTGGCGGTTCACCGTGCAGCTGTCGATGGTGAGGTTGGCGTTGAAGTAGGGTGTGGCGGTGAGGCCGTACATGGCGAAGTTGCCGCCGATATATCCGCCGACATCCAGATGAGTGCCTTGCAGCAGCACTTCGCAGAGGCGTTCCAGGTTGAAGTTGTCGAGATAGAGCTTCACGTTGTCGTCTTCTCGGGCGTGCAGTTCCAGTGCCGCCTCGATGCGTTGGCCTTCGCTGGCAGCGCTGATGCCCTTGCCGCTGACTTCGAAGCCGTGTGCCACCGCTATCGCCATGCTGTCGATGTTGAGAGCCCACCGCATGTCGCCTACGTAGAAGAAGGGCCGCATGACGCTCACCAGGCCTTTCTCAAGCTTCAGCATCAGGTCGCCGCTGCGGGGCTTGTCTTTTTCGCCCCAGTACAATTCGGCCAGTGCGCGCCATTGGTTGCTGTTCAGTGTCAGCGAGGGGCGCTCGAGCACCGTCACGGTGCCCATCTTGAGTTCCTGCGCCTCGGCAGTGAGCACATAGGAGCCTGCCGACGGGCGTCCGCCGAGGCCGAGGTCGTCGAGCAGCATGTTGCCTATGCGTATGGAGTCGCTGCGCAGAGCCATCTTCAGTATCTCGCGGCTGTTGTAGTTGCCCACCAAGCGAGTGCCGTGCGCCACGTGGGCGTCGCTGCCCAGTCTTTTCAGCAGCTTCCCGCTGTCGTTCCACACGAAGTTGAACTGCATGGTGTTGTCGGCCAGGTCGGCGAGCTCTTCCTCGCTCACCTGCGGGGTTATTCCCAAGTCCTCTGGCACCATCTCGTGCAGCATGTGGCGCAGCATTATCGGTATGTCTGTGTAGTCGAAGTTGCCGCTCACGTTGCCGTCCAAGGGGTCGCTGCGCAGCTCTATCTGCTTGCGCTCGCCTCTGCTTTCCACGTCGAGCCTCAGGTCTTTCACCCGCAGCGGGCCGAAAGTGGTGTTCGTAAGCACCGCTTCGCCCGACAGGCTGTCCATCGTGTTGCCCTTGGCGTCGAGATGCATCGTGGTGGCCACCTCGGCAAAGCGCTCGGACAGTAGGCGGAAGGCGGCACCGTCCAGTCGGTCGAGCCTCAGGTCGGCTTTGTAGCTGCGCACCGCTGACGCCAGGTCTCCCTGGGCTGTCAGCTCGAAGTGCAGCAAGGTGTCGGTGGAGTGGGCCTCCACGTATGCTGCGCCTTCGTTCATGCGGCAGCGTAAGCTTATCGGATTCAGCTTGTTGCCGCGCACCACGGGGTTGGTGAGGCTCACGTCGGCATTGCCGTCGATGCCTTTCAAACCGCTCTTGAAATCTTTAATGTCGGCATCGGCACTCAGCGCCAAACCGCTGTGCGTCAACCAGTCGCTGCCCATAAGGCTCAGTCCGAGCCCGTCGCTGTTGGCGTCGAGGTTCACGTGCCAGCCCTTGCTTCCGTGGTGCGTCTTGGGTTTGGCGTTCACGTCGGCACGCAGGTTGCCTATGCCGCTGGCCATGTTGAGATTCACGGTACCGCCGTCGGCCACGCCGCCATACATTTCGGCCATGAGGTCCACGTGGTTTATGTCGGCTATGAGTTTCTGCAGGGCGGGGGAGAGGTTCAGAGGCATCGCCGCCAGCAGGCGTTCGGCGTCGCCCTCGGCCACGCGTATGTTGAGCTGCCGCAGGTCGCATCGGGCATCCTGAACGTCGGGAAGCCCTTGCAGCAAGCCGTCGATCTCGACCCGTGAGTCGCGGCCGAATGTCAGCCGTAGGGCGTCGATGACGAGGTAGTCCACAGGTCCGGTGATAGTGCCGTTGACGTCAATCTGCACGTCATAGCCCCAAAGCACTGGCGCCCAGTAGGCCACGTCGCTCAAAGCCACCGTCGTACCGTCGCGCAGCACGGCGTGGTGGTTCACCGTGTGCTCGTAGTCTTTCATCTCGTCCCAGTGGCGATAGTCAAGGTCGGCGTCAAGCAGCAGGCGGCTCTTGGCCGTCTCTATCTCCATGTTGTGGGCGTGGATGCCCGTGCGGCTGGTGTGTACATCGCCGCTTATGTCCTTGACCGTGAAACCGCTACGCTCTTCAGTCCTGAAACGTACTATGCGCACCTGCACATCGTCGTTCTCCACATGCACGTTTTTGAATCGCGCGCAGATGTCGTAAAACTCCATGTGGGGTATCTCCACACCGTTCTCATAGATTATCTTGCGCTTGTCGGGCAGGTCCATGCGGTAATGTACATGGTTCAGTGTCAGCGTCCCAACGTCGACAGTGAAGACATCGCCCTTTAGCTTATGGGGCTTGTCGGGCTTATAGTAGTCTATGATATACTGCAAGTTAGTAACCGGCGGCAAGTTCGGGTCGTCGTTTTCGCGGCTCACGAGGTGGTAGTATGCGTTGCCCAGATACACCCGGTCGAAGCGTAGCGTGCCGGCATCGTGGCCGCCGTCGGCCAAATTGCCCTTGATGAAGGGGAACCGCTTGAAGCCCAGACGCAGGGTGCCGCAGTCGAAGATGGTGTCGCCGTCGGGCGCCACAAGCAGCACCTCGTGCAGTACCACGTGGCTCCACGGCATCACCCCCATCGAGCCGATGCGCACCGTGCCGCCCCACTCCTTGGAGAAATAGTCACCGGCAGCCGTACCTATATACGACTGCACAAGCGAGTAATTAAGCACTGCCACAGCTACATAGACCGTCAGCAGCACCCCCGCCAGCACACGCGATACTATCTTCCAAACTTTCTTCAATTGATATATGTAACGCATACGCCCCTGTATTATTATATTGTCGTGAAAAAAATCTTACGACCCCCCGCCGCTCCGACCCCGCTCCGTCCCCGCTCCGACCCCTCTCCGACCAAAAACCGTTAAACAACCGGTGAACAGTCGGAGCGGGGACGGAGGGGGGACGGAGGGGCGGGGGAGGGGAGCGCTGTTGATAACTGCGGCCGTTTCAGGGGGTGTTTTGAGGGTTATATTGGTGATATACAGTACGATATTTCTGTTTTGCGGCTGTTTTTGCCTGTTTTGCCGCCGAAGCGGCTATTTTTGTGAAATTTTGCGGGGCCTGGAGGGCTTTTGAGGGCGGGTTCCGGCGGGTGGGCGAAAATTTTTTTGCGACGGATAGCGCTGATAAACAAGGAAGTTATGTTGGGAGGAGAGATTTTTTTGAAAAAATATTTTGGTTGTTTTGAAAATGGTTGTATCTTTGCATCCGCTTTCGCCGAAAAAACGACGGTTGAAAAAAGCGAGTGA
>ONUE01000034.1 GCA_900320975.1 uncultured Bacteroidales bacterium
AATTACTAATTTTTTCGTACTTTTGCAACTGGTTTTGGTCGGCGGATAATGCCGACAATAGGGAACCGGGTGAGAGTCCCGGGCAGTCCCGCTGCTGTGAGCCTCAACCGTTTAGGCACTCCGAAGACCACTGTGCGCCGCCACAGGTGCATGGGAAGGTGGAGCGCCGGAGGCAAGCCAGAAGACCTGCCAAAGCCGAGAAAAAGAAATGAAGCCCTCGAGGAAAGGACGGAAATGAGCGTTTTCAGAAGATATTGGAAAGCCGCGCTTCTCGCAGTGTTTGCCGCCGCGCCGTTGGCGCCGCAGGCACAGGACACTGTGCGCTCGCTCGACGAGGTGGAGGTGAGCACCCAGCGCGCCCCCGCCACGATGCGCACCGCCGTGCCCACACAGGTGATGGACATCGAGAAGATCGAGGCGCAGGGGGCTCTGCAGCTCAGCGACGCCATCAAGCAGATGGCTGGCGTGACCCTGAAGGACTACGGGGGCGTGGGCGGCCTGAAGACTGTCTCGGCGCGTGGCCTCGGCACCCAGTTCTCGACGCTCACCATCGACGGCGTGGCGGTGGACAACTCGCAGAACGGCCAGGTGGACCTGGGGCGCTACCTGCTCGGCAACGCCGCCTTCGTGAGCCTCAGCCAAGGGCAGCAGCAGGACGAGCTCCTCTCGGCCCGCGCCTATGCCGCTGGCAACGTGATAAGCCTCGTGAGCAGCGAGCCGCGCTTCTTCCTCGCCGAGCGCACCAACCTAAAGGTGGGCATGGAGCTGGGCTCCTTCAACATGCTCTCGCCCTCAATGCTGTGGGAGCAGAAATGGAGCAAACGGCTGAAGAGCAGCCTGTGGGTGAACTACCTGAGGAGCGACGGCAACTATCCCTTCACGCTGTACTACACCACCGACCACCAGGGACAGACCAGCCGCGAGCGCCGCCACCACTCGGCCATGCGCATGCTCACCGCCGACGGGTCTCTGTTCTACACCATAGCCCGCAACAACACCCTCACCGCCAAGCTGCACTATATGCGTGGCATGCACCAGCTGCCGGGCCCCGTGCAGCTGTACAACCAGGAGCCGTCGGCCGAGAACACCCGCGAGGAGGTGGCGCTGGTGCAATGCAAATGGAGGGTGGAGAGAGACAACTGGAAAACGCAGCTCCTCGCCAAAGCGCAGCAGACGTGGGACTTCTACGAAGACAGCGCCGCGAGCACCGCGACGGGCTACCTGCACAACGAATATCTGCAGCGCGAGGCTTACCTCAGCGGCAGCGCCGTATGGAAGGCTACGGAGTGGCTCGACGTGAACGCCTCGGTGGACGGTGCCAGCAACTGGCTCAATTCCAACCTGCAACAACGCTATGCCGTGCAACGGTCGAGCCTGCTGAGCGTGGTCGACGTGAGGCTGCACGACAAGAAGTTCGAGGCTCGCGCCCACCTGCTGTCGACGCTTATGCGCGACCGCGTGGACGACCTCGACACCACGCCCCTCTACCGCCGCTTCTCGCCCTACGCAAGCATTATGTACATCTTCGGCAAGGGCACCACGCTGCGCTACTTCTACAAGGAGACCTACCGCGCGCCGAACTTCAGCGAGCTGTACTTCTTCACCATGCCGCGCGACCTGCGGCCGGAGTGCGCCCGCCAGCACAACATCGGCGTCACGCACACCGCCGAGCAGTGGGGCGTCACGCTGGATGCCTACTACAACCGCGTTACCGACAAGATAATAGCCATACCGACACAGAACATGTTCCTCTGGAGCATGCAGAACATCGGCAAGGCCGAGATACTGGGCGTGGACGCCACCACAGACTTTCACTTTTCACTTTTCACTTTTCACTTAAACTATAGTTACCAGCATGCCGTAGACCGCAGCGACCGCAACAGCAAAAGCTACGGGCACCAGATAGCCTACACGCCGCGTCACAGCGGCGGCGCCACGCTGCGCTGGGAGAGCCGGTGGGTGAACCTCGGCGCCTCGGCCATGGTGGTCGGCGAGCGCTACTACCGCATGCAGAACAGCGACGCCACACGCCTGCCGGCCTACTGCGACCTCGGGCTCTCGGCCGACCATAAGTTCGACTTGCGCTGGGGCACAATGACCGTGCAGGTGCAGGTGCTCAACCTGTTGGACACACAATACGAGGTGGTGCGCTCGTACCCCATGATGGGGCGCAACTACCGCCTGAAGATAAGCTACGAATTGTAAAACAAGCAACGACATGAAACAGATAGTGAGACTATTGGCACTAATACTTATAGCCACCAGCATGGCGGCCTGCGTGAAAGAGACCCCGCGCCCCGAACCGGAGCCGGAGCCGGACCGCAGCAACTGGCCTGCCGCCGTGCAGCACGACTACACCCCCGGCGACGCCAGAAAGCCCCGCAGCCTGGTGTGCTACGGCGACAAGGTGTACGTCTCATGCGGCTACCCCGCCGCCATACTGCGCATAGACACCGCCGAAGGGCGCATAGACCGCATACTCTCGTTCGACAGCAAATACGACCTCGAGGGCATAGCGGTGGCCGGTGGCAAGCTATTCGTGGCGAGTTCGTGGAACACCACATCCTCGGGTGCGACGGTCTTCGACAACCGTATCTTCGTGGTGGATGCCAACAGCTTCAGCCTCACCGGCGTCATCACCGTGCCCGACGACCCGCAGCGCGTGGTGGCCGTGAACGACAGCCACCTGCTCATCACCTGCGGCAACGGCTACAATGTACCCACGAACTCGGTGCTCATCGATGCCAACAGCCTCGGGGTGACCGAGCTGGGGCGCGAGATTACGGCCCTCGACGTGCACAACGGGCTCGTATACACCTACAGCGGTGGATACACCTCGACGGCGACATTCTATAGCCTCGACCCGCTGGCGAACACTACGGACACCATCCTTGCCAACTGCGGCATCAGCTACCCCTACAGCATCAACTGCATAGGCGACCGCATCTATGTCACCACACAGGACATCTACGGCGGTGCGGGCGATGTGGTCTGCTTCGCCACCGACGGCACACAGCTGTGGCGCAGCGAGGCCGGCATGCTGCCGTCCAAGGTGGCGGCCATAGGCGACGGCACTGCCTACGTGCTCAACGAAGGCAACTGGGGCGGCAACGAGGCATCGCTGAGCCGCATAGACCTTGCCACCGGCAGCATCACCAACAACGTGTTCAGCGCCGCCAACGGACGCGACCTGGGCGATGTGGCGCAAGACCTGGTGGTGTACGGCACAAAAGCATATGTCACCGTGAGCTTCTCGAACACGGTGGAGATAATCAAGAAAAGCGATAATACTGCTACACAGATAAGGCTATAAGCCCCTACTGCGCCGCAATGTAGTCGAGCACCTTGCGCTTGTCGCTGCTGAAGTTGAGGGTGTTCACGGCCACCGTGTAGTTCACGGGGTCGAGGCAGTAGTGGTAGGCATACTTGAGGAACTCGACGCGCGAGTTGCTGAAGTCTATTGTCTGCGCCAGGCGTGCTATCTGTGCTGAGTTGAGTGTGGCGGCGGAGGCCACGATGACCTTAGCCAGCGCCAGGCGGTCGCTGTCGAAGGACTGCCCCTTGAGGCGCACAACCATAGAGTCGACCTGCTCCTCGGTGTACAGCACCACGACATTACGCGGGTCAACAACCTCCACATGGGGATGGCCGAGAGGCGGAGGAGGCACAAGGCCGTGCTTCGGCACCTTTATTTCAGGCAGCGGCTCCACATAGTCGCCACGGTTATGCGCCGGAGTGTACAGGTAAAGGCGCTCCAGGCGGCGGTCGTAGTTGATGTTCACCATCACATTGGGCTCGCCCGGGCGGAGGCTCATGACGGCAGCCTTCTCGACGGGGCGCTTCATCACCACGATGACCTCGTGGGTCTGCGGGCTGACATCATTCACCATCACGCGAGTCTGGGGCATGCGGTTCTGCAACTCGCCGTCGATGAAGACGGAGAATGACTCGCCGTGCTGGCTCTCGAAGCGTACGGTGTGGCGGTGTGGTGCCGGCTGGGCTACGCCAATGGCGCACAGCAGGCATAAAAAGAGGCTGAAAGCAATTCTTTTCATAACTATCTTAATCTATGGTCACGGAAATAGATACTGTCCACATATCGTCCCTCCTCGCCGCGCAGGGCCATGGCAAACTCGTCGAACGAGCGGTGCTCCATGTAGACGTGGTTATAGACGTCGCCCACGTTGTCTATGAAGTGGGCGTCGCTGTCGGTGATGAAGGTGAAGCGCTTGAGGTAGGCGAACTTCTTCACCATCTCGTCGCGCGTGGTGCGCGCGTTTATCTCAAGGCCGTCGGCCTTAAGGTCGGGCGGCACGAAGCCCAGTTGGCTCATCAGGCTGGTGGTGCCCTTGTTGATGTGCGCCGGCACGAAGAGGCCGCCGATGCGGTGCACCTCGTCGTATATGCCGTCGAGATCAACATCTATGGCGTTAAGCAGGTGATAAGGCTCCTCCCCCACTATCTCGTCGTTCTCGTCGACGATGAGCTGGTAGCCGAAGCGCTCCTCATCATTGGGTATTGGCGGCAGATGCGCGTCGAGGAACTCCTGGAAGGCGTCGAGCTGTGCGTCGTTGGCGAAATAGCAGAGGCAGTGGGTTTCCTCCTGCGAGGTCACCTCCACGCCGCCCAGCACAAACAAGCCCTTCTCCTTGCCGACCTTCTGTGTCACCTTCACCTGTCGGGTGGTGTTGTGGTCGCTGATGGCTATCATGTCGAGGCCACGCGAGAGGGCACGCTCCACTATGGCCGTGGGCGACATCTCGAGGTCACCGCACGGCGACAGCACAGTGTGAATGTGCAGGTCAGCCTTAAACGGGGCAATCATAACTATTGCCTTATCTACTTAACTACTGTCTACTTAACTACTGATTGAGCAGCTGGTATATCTTGCCAACGGTCTCGTAGGTCTGCATGTCAGTGGAGAGGAAGGGGATGCCCTCTTCGTTGCTCTGCTCCACAGTGTCGTCGCTGGCGGTGAGGCCCTTGACGAGGATGACGCAAGCCAGCTCCTTGAGCGAAGCGATAGCCATGACGTTCTTGTGCGTCTGCAGGGTGACCCAGACGTTGCCCATCTCGGCGTTGCCCATGACGTCGCTCAGCAGGTCGCTCACATAGCAGCCGTCGATGTCGCGGTCCAGACCGCTCTCGCCACTAAGCACTTTGAGGTTCAGTTTCTCTACAAGTTCTCTTACTTTCATATTAGGGTGTTTTATGTTCGGTTTGCGACTGCAAAGATACGACTTTTTTTCAAACCACACAAACAAAAAAGCAAGAGGCTCGTCGTGATGCGGCGAGCCTCTTGTTTATAATTCAGATTTGTTGTCTTAGAATTCGTCACCATCCTGGGGAGGGAAGGTGGGATCACCATCGTAATGATAGGGAGGGTGGGGATAGCCACCATCTTCGACGGAAACCATCTCGTATATGTTGCCATTGAACGAGAAAGAAAGGATGCCTTTACTGATAACGAAGGTACCCGAATTTGAGGGGAACTCAACACTGCCAGAAGCAGTATTGAAGTCGTAGGTGTATGTTCCTTTCAAGACATCTTCGGGCAGAACAGGGTCTTCCTCAGACTCCACTATCATCGAAAGGCGACTCATCTCTTCAATTGAGCCTTCCCAGAAATAAGCCACGTTTCTATCGTCGAAAGCAAGCACGGATACATACATTGAATCCTGTGCGTCAATCGTATAATATACGCTCTGCTTCAGAGACACCGGTGCCATTTCCTCTCCGGGCACCAGAGCACCAGATTTCTGGCAAGAAACGAGCCCCATGAGCATGGCTGCAGAAAGAAGTATTCCGAAAAAACGTTTCATAATAATCGATTATTTGTTTTTAAAAGAAGGGAGGGCCCTTAAGCTAAGGGTCCCCCCCTATTATACTACTTAACCTAACTTCTGATTAGAAGTGGTAGTTGAAGCCAAGACGGAACAGGTTGAAGTGGCTGTTCAGCGACTGGGCGTTGGCGTTGGCAATGAAGCGGAAGTTGTTGGTGGTAACCGTGGTCTCGGTGGTGTTGGTGGTACCGGGAGTCAGAGCGCTGTTGTCAACGAAGGTATTTCTCCAACCGTGAGTGTACTGGAGGCCCAGCAGGTCGATGTAGAGGTCGAGGGAGATATTCTCGTTGAGTTTGTAGTTCAGACCAGGGGTGATGGTGATGCCGAAGCTGCCGCTGTTGGTGTTGCCAACATAGGTGGTGTCAACTTCCTTAACCTGGATGTTGAGGTTGTTGGTGTAAGCGCTAGCATAGCGATGATAGTTGGTCTTACCGTTGATGCGGACGGGGATGGCGGCCTCGCAGAAGAAGGTGAAGCTGCCAAACTGAGTCACATTGTAACGGAAGTAAGGAGTGATCTGGAAACCAAGGGTCCAGTCGTCAGTCCAAGCAGTACGATCCTTGACGGTGGGAACCACAGTGGTGGTGCCGTAGGCGGCGGGATCATAAACTCTGTTGTACTGATAGGTCATACCGAGAGCGGCACCAACCTGCATATTGTCGTTCAGCTGATAGCCAATCTTCGGCAGGATCTGGAAATCGGTGCTGTGGTCGGTAGGAATAGTCCAAGCAGTAGTGGTGCTACCGCTGACAATTTCTCTGTTGGTGTTGCCGCTGTTGGAGTTGAAGCCGAGCTGGCCACCAACCACTAACTGTGCGTTAGCTGCAAAAGCAAAAGCAGCAAGCGTGAGGGTCAATAAAACTTTTTTCATAATTTTGAAGATTTGGTTAAAAAATGTGTTGTTTAAAAAATGTGTTTAATCGATTCTTCGCAATGATTACTTGGTCGAGATTACCAGGTAGTCGGTGTACTTCCAGAAGAGCGAGGGGTTGAGGATGCGCAGGTAAGCGGTCACGTTGCTCTCCTCCTCGTCGGCCACGAGCTCGTAGCTGTTCTCGGGGTGCTTGGAGATAACCTGGGCTTTCTTCTGGTTGACGGTGATGGTGGTCACCTTGGTACGGTCAATCTCAGTGAACTTCTCAGTAGCCATGTCGGCGAGGGTGCCCTGACGACGGCCGATGCCGATGAAGCCACCGCTCTTGGCGACGATGCCGGCCTCTTTGAGGTCGCTGTAAGTTCCGACGACGAACCATGCGCGGTTGGCGTCGGCAATCTGCTGGGCGATATAGTCGTCCTTCTGCTTGTTGGAAGCAGTGAGGTCGCTGACATTCTGGTTTAGACCCTTGATGACAACCTTGTTGTTCTCGAGCTCGGTGAGCAGTTCGGCAATCTGAGCTTCCTGGGCGGCGCTGCGCTCCTCGAGCTTGGTGATGTAGGCTGCCAGTTCGTTATTCTTCTTATTAAGCGAGCTCACGCGCGAATTGAGCTGGGCGATCTTGGCCTTGTTGTCAGCCAGAATGGACTCTATGGTGCTCATCTGGTCGGCAATCTCTTGCTTGTGGTTGTAGGTGCCCTCAGTGTTGTTGCGACGCATCTCCTGCACACTGCTGTACTTGGAGTTGATCATCGAGAGGTTGCCCTCGATCTCGTTGAGCATCTGGAACAGGTCGTCAATTTCAGCATCCTTGCTGTCCACCACACCCTGCAGGGAGTCGATGGTACCCTTTTGAGCATCAAGCTCTTTCTGGTTGCATGCCGTGAAGGCAAAGGTAAGCGTCATGAGGCTTAAAGCCAAAAAGATTTTCTTCATTTTTTTATTATCTTTGTTTGTTTTTTCCTTTTAAATTAGCCGTTTTAATCCCTCTTACGGCTGCCATAATAACGCCCGCAAAGGGCTATTATTGCCTAATAGTGCCTTATTTGCTGTTAAATATTGTTAAATAATCACTCGTTATGGTACTTTTCATGCCTCAAAATGGTATGTGCCCTGTACAGCTGTTCAAGGAAGAAGAGCCTCACCATCTGGTGATTAAAGGTGAGCTGCGAGAGCGACATCTTCTGCGTGGCGGCGGCATATACCTCTTTTGAGAAGCCGTAGGCGCCGCCAATGACAAAGGCCAGCACGCGCGTACCGGCGTTCATCTGCTTCTGCAACATCTCGGAAAAGCCCACCGAAGTGTACTCTTTGCCATGCTCGTCGAGGAGCACCACACTGTCGGCCTTGGCCAGCTGCTTGAGTATCAGCTCGCCCTCACGCTCCTTGACTTCCTCTGCCGACGCCTTCCCCATGCCCTTGAGGGCGGGGATGACGACCATCTCGAAGTCACAATAATGCTTCAGGCGCCCCACGTACTCGTCGATGCCGGTCTGTATGTACGGCACATCGGTCTTGGAGACTACTATGAGTTTTATAATCATATCTTAATGAATGGTATGCGGCAGCGGCTTACCTGCAGCATATCGGCTTTCTGCGGGCCAAAGGAGCGGTAGTACTCCTCTACCCCGGGCTCCATGCTGCCCTCGAAGTCAAACACCTTGGTGCGCGTGGCCATAATCTCTATTGTCTTCCAAATCAGGAAGCTCATGGAGTTGCGCGGAGCGTCGGCACCGCGGGCACACATAAGCATGAAGGCACATTCGCTGTCGAAGACTACAAACAAGGCGTCGTGGAGCCTGCCGCCGGCATCGCGCGCACCAACCAACATGCCGTTGCCACGTCCCACAGCCTCGCCGCATACATGCACTATAAAGCTATGCTCCAGCAGGTCGCGCTTGCCCTGCCGCTCCATGTAGGCGGTGTGCAGGTCGGCGAACTCCTGCGGACTCACGGCCTCGTCCACGCTCAATTCGCCACACAGGCGGCGGTAGTCGCGACGACGCAGCTGCGACGCTGCGGGCATGAGTTCTTCGAGCGGCCTTATGGGGTCGAAACGGTAGGTATAGTGCATCTCGCTTTTGAGGCCAAGCCCTTGGGGCGGCACAAGCCCCGCCGCCGTGAGCTCCGGAGAGAGCCGCCCCTTGCAGAGCACCCACCGGCGCGACACGAACTGCCGCCACAGGTCGTCGAAAGCCTCCTTGTCGCCCTTGTCGGCGAGCCACGGGCCGGTGAACATGGTGAGCTGCGGCATCAGCGAGTGGCGAAGGCAGAGCTTACGGCCGTCGATGTACGGCATCGCGCCGCGCACCTTGCCGTCGCGCTCGCAGAGCAGCACATCCCACCGCTTGCCGCGGCAGACGGTCTCCCACCACCAATATTGCAGAAACAGAGGGATACGCGCCCCCTCTGTCTCACACAATTGTCTATATCTCTCCTTGTTGGTCAAACAGGTTACTGTATCTTGATACTCACTCGGTTGTTCTGTATGCGACCCTCGTAAGTGGAGTTGTCGCCTATGGGCTCCTCGTCTCCGTGTGCCTCAACCTCAATGCGCGAAGCATCGATGCCGCGAGCCACGAGGGCTTTCTTCACCTCCACAGCGCGCTGGCGCGAGAGACCCTTGATATAAGCCTCGGTGCCCTGGTTGTCGCTGTGACCTACAAGCAGCAGACCCTTGCGGTCGTTCTCCTTCAGGTAGTCGCTAATCTCGTCAAGCAGCGTATTCCACGACTCCACGATGGTGGCATCGTTGGGGAAGAACTTGATATCCTGGAAAGTGCGCGTCGTAGTGTCGGCGGCAAACATAGCTTTCTTCTTGGTACCGAAATAGAGTATCACACCCACGTGTATCAGCTCGTCGCCGCTCTGGTCGTCGAAGTAGTTGGCGCCCTTGAAGTAGCGGTAGTCGACCTCGGCCACCTTGTACTGTATCTTGTTGCGCCAGCCCTGCTCCACTTTCCAGGCCTCGAAGCTCTCCATAGCCTGCAGAGCCTCCTCGCGGCCTTCGGCGGCTATGCGCTTGTGCTCCTGGGTGTTGTCGATATTGGGGTTGACGGCATAGATGGCGCACATGGTCATCGTGGCACGCGACACCTTCTCCAGATAGTTTATCACAGGCTTCAGCTCGCCCCAGTCGACCTCATGCTTCGGGATAAACGCGCCTGCGGCCAATCTCGCAGCTGCCGGCACCTTGTCGGTAGTCATGTCGGGAATCTTGCTGTAGTCAAACGAAGTATAGTACAGATCGGTACTCTTCGTGCTGAACGACGTGAATCTGTCGTATGTCTTATAGTCGCTCTCGCGCACCTTCTGCTTGCCCTCAATCACCGGCGATTCACCCTTCTTGCCCTTGCCCTTGTTCTGTGCGTCGGCCACACCGACCACCACCAGGCAAGCCATCAGTATCAACAGTATCTTCTTCATATCCGATATGTGTTTTTCTATTTCGTACGTAAAGCCTAAGCTTTATTTCATTTCTGATTTCTAATTCCTAATTTTCCGTGTCCGTCACGCCGCCGTTCTCGCACACCAGCACACGCGCCGGGAAGCGGTCCATCATCATGAAGTCATGCGTCGAGATGAGCATCGTGGTGCCGGTGTTCTTGTTGATATCCAGCAACAACTGCATAATCTCCGCCGAGGTGACGGGGTCGAGGTTACCCGTGGGCTCGTCGGCCACGATAAGCTGCGGATTGTTGATGATGGCGCGCGCTATGCCCACCCGCTGCTGCTGACCCTCGGAGAGGCGCGTCGGCAGCATATCGGCCTTGTCGGCAACACCCACTGCACCAAGTACTTTGTCTATCTGAGCCTGTATCTCGTTGCGCTTCTTCCAGCCCGTGGCGCGGAGCACGAACTCCAGGTTGGAGCGCACGCTGCGGTCGGGCAGCAGGCGGAAGTTCTGGAACACGATACCTATCTTGCGGCGCAGCAGCGCCACCTCGCGACGGCGTATGTTAACCACGTCGAAGCCACATACCTTAGCCACACCGCTCTCCACCGGCAGGTCGGCATAGAGCGTGCGCAGCAACGACGTCTTTCCGGCACCGCTTTTGCCTATCAGATAGGCGAAATCGCCGCCCTCCAGACGCAGGCTCACGTCCTTCAGCACCGGCTCTCCGCCATAGCTAATCACCACATTCTCAAGCGCCACAACGGGCTCTTTAACAGCGGTGTTGTCATTGTTTTCCATCTATTGTGCTTATATTATTCGCGATGCAAAGATACACATTTTTTTGCTACCGACACAAAACTTTTTGCTACCGAGGCAAAACGCCCTCATTTTTCGTCACTTTTTCGCCCCGCTCCCCCTCCGAGTCCCCTCTGCTCCCTCTCCGTCATTTCTGCGACCAAAAACCGGTGAACAGTCGGAGCGGGGTCGGAGCGGGGACGGAGCGGCTACGGAGAAACCCAGCAAAAATGGGCATCAGTGCGTAGTGATACTCTATAACGTCCTGGGTTCGAACTCAATAATGACATACTGCTCGTCGAAACGGATGTCGCGGAGAGCGATATGGTCGAGGAGCGAGCCCGCCTGCTGTGCACGGCCGAGCGCCAGCAGGATGCGATTGCCGTCGAGGAGCTCTATAAACTCGCCGCCGGGACGGCTCTTGGCCATGTTTATTGCCTGCCGGATCATGAAGTCGATACCGGCTCCTCCGTTGAAACTGAGATAGATGTCGCTGCCCTCGATTTGTTCGACGGTGAGGTCTATGCCCACCGAAGCACTCTTGAAGAGGACGTTGACGTCATAGCTGACACGCACGGTGTGGGGGCCGCCATAGCCGATAGGCAGCGCACGGCCGGCTTTCTTTTCAATCAATTCGCTGATCTCTGCGAAGGTGAGTCTTAACTCCATATTATCAATGTTTTATTGTTCGTTAGGGAGCGGCATGTTGGTGTTGTAGGCGAAATACTGCGTGATGGGCTCGGCGAAGCTCTTGGAGACGGGTATAGTCTTGGCACTGTGGTTTATCTCCAGCACCAGACCGAGGGCTTCCTTGCGCATAAGACGCACATTGTCAGCATTGACCATATAGCCGCGATGGCACCGCATGAGGCTCGTGCCGGTAAAGCTCTTCTCGATATTCTTCATGGAATTGAAGAGGATGAATGTCTCTTCCTTTTCTCCATTGAGGTAGTGGATGTTAACGTAATTGTCGGCAGCCTCTATATAAAGTATGTTACCCATGCGGGTAGAGAAGGCCAGACGGCCGCCCTTGGCGAAGAAATTAACACTCGCGTCAGCGTTCTGGTGCTGCTGAGGGTCCTGAACGGCAAGGAGTTGAAGCAGACGGTGCACCTCGGTGCGCGTCTCGTGCAGACGGCTTACCAGATAAGTGACCACGGCAGGGACCAGCAGCACCCCTATAGTGCCCAGCACCAAAGCCCCCACAAGGGGTGCAAGCTGCAGGGTGCCGCCACCTGATAGGCCCCATAGAACCAAAGTCATAACAGACACACACACAATCAGTTCAACGACAATCCATATCAACATCGCCGCAAGGGTGGGATTGTGTCCACGTCCTACCAAGAAAAGAATACCCCGGCTGAGCAGCAACACCCCGAAACCGGATATAAACGAGATAGTTATCTGTCCGAGAGGACTCAGCCTCGACTGCTGGGCCGTATACTCTATCAGCGAGGTGGGCTGTCCGAAAACCACCAGCAAAACGGCGAACACAAGAGCCAGCGACAAAAAGAGCAAAACCGACTCGAAACGGGTCATAAAACGCCTAATCGAGGCGAGATTTAACGGTTGGTCAGTGTATAATTCGTTCATATTTCACCCAAAATACTAAAATTTCACCCAAAATAACGCATTTTTGCCAATCATATTGTCTTTTTTACGGATTTTAACATTTATATTTTATACGGATGTCGTTTCTTTGCAACCCGAATTTAATAAAATTTAAGATAAACTAACACGGGCATAACACACAACAAGCACACATTGCCCATAAAAAATAAGACATGAAAATATTAGGAACAGGAAGTGCGGTACCGAAACAGACAGTCACTAACGACATGCTCTCCGACTTTGTCGACACCAATGACGTCTGGATCACCACCCGCACCGGTATTAAATCGAGACAGATTATCACCACCGAGCGTTTCGAGGAGTTGGCAGCTCTGGCTGGCCAGCGCGCCATTGAGGCTGCCGGTCTGGTACCTGAAGACATCGATTTCATCATCTGCCACAATGTCTGCAACGTGTATGTAACCCCCTCGTTGGCAGCACTTGTGCAGGGCATCCTTGGCATCAAGGGCCCCAACTGTCCCACGATGGACCTCAATTCGGCATGCGCCGGCTTCACCTACGGTCTGGAGATATGCGATTCATTCATCGCCACGGGTCGCGCGAAACATATATTATTTATATGCGCGGAAGAGGTGACTCGAATGGTCGACTGGACCCAGCGCGAGACCTGCGTGCTCTTCGGCGACGGCGCAGGTGCCATGGTGCTTGGCGCAGGTGACAACTACCTGGCCAGCAAGCTGACCTCCACGCCCATGCCCGATGTCATCTACTACCGTCTGCCCTGCGAACCCACCCCCTTCGAGACGGGCGAGGGTATCGACACCCATATCGCCATGCAGCTCAAAGGACGCGAAGTGTTCCGCATGGCCGTCACCTCGGCCCAGCGCGACATACGCGACGTGATAGAGAAAGCCGGCCTGAAGCTGGAGGACATCGACCACTTCCTCCTGCACCAGGCCAACCAGCGTATCATAGACGCTATCAAACAGGACTTTGACCTGCCTCCGGAGCGTTTCCACTCGAACATTCAGAAGCGCGGTAACACCAGCTCGGCGAGTATCCCCATGCTCCTCGACGAGGAGATTCGCGAGGGCCGCATCAAACGCGGTGACCTGATGGTATTCAACGGCTTCGGCGCCGGATTCGTCACCAGTGCTGCCGTGATGAGATATTGATTGTAAAACATAATAACACAAATAAGCATGAATAGAGTATTCATAACCGGAGTGGGATGCATCACTCCTCTCGGAAATAACGTAGAGACACTGTGGAACAACATTAAGAACGGTGCCTGCGGCATCGACTTCATCAAGAAAGTCGACGCCACCAACCTGCCGGTGAAGATCGCCGCAGAAGTCAAGGACTTCAACCCCGAAGAGTACGGCATAGACAAGACCATGATACGTCACAACGACCTCTATGCTCTCTATGCGCTGTCTGCCGCCGCACAGGCCATGAAAGACAGCGGTTTGAAGGTTGGCGAGGATGTCGACCCGCGCCGCCTCGGCGTGGCCGTGGGTAGCGGTATCGGTGGCATTCAGACCTTCCAGCGCGAGCACACCAACATGATGCAGTATGGTCTGCGCCGTATCTCGCCGCTCTTCATCCCCGAGATGATCTCGAATATCGCCGGCGGCAACATCGCCATCACATACAACGCACAGGGTCCCAACCTGCCCGTGGTAACCGCCTGTGCCACCGGTACTCACTCTGTCGGTGAGGCCTACCGCCTCATCCACGAAGGACGCGCCGACGCCGTCATCACCGGAGGTGCCGAAGCTGCCGTCTGCGAGATGGCCATCGGAGGCTTCAACAACATGAAAGCCCTCACCACCTCGGAAGACCCCATGGCCGCCTCGCTGCCTTTCGACAGCCGTCGTCATGGCTTCGTGCTTGGTGAAGGTTCCGGCATACTCATCCTTGAGAGCGAGGAATGTGCCAAACGTCGCGGTGCCAAACTCTATGCCGAAGTCTGTGGCTACGGCAACACCTGCGATGCTCACCACTACACAGCCCCCCACCCCGAAGGTCGCGGCGCCGCCGAGTCGATGCGCCTGGCCCTCGAAGAGGCTGGTTTCAAGGCTGGTGAGAAGCTCTATATCAACGCCCACGGTACCGGCACGCCCCTCAACGACAAGGGCGAGACGGCAGCCATCAAGAAAGCCCTCGGCGAAGAGGAAGCCCGCAAGGCTGTCATCAGCAGCACCAAGTCGATGCATGGCCACATGCTCGGCGCCACGGGTGCCGTAGAGCTCATTATCAGCGCTCTGGCACTGAAGAACGGCATCATACCGCCCACTATCCACCTCGACCAGCCCGACCCCGAGTGCGACCTCGACTACACGCCGCACACCGCCCGCCAGTGGCAGGCCGACATCGCCATCAGCAACACCTTCGGCTTCGGCGGCCAAAACTCCACGGTGGCGCTGCGTAAAATCTAATGTTTAAAGTTTATAATTTAAAGATATGAACGTACTTAACAGAGACGACATCAAGACCTTCCTGCCGCATCGCGAGCCCATGCTGCTCATCGATGACGTGATGATGGAGGGCGACACCGCCATAGCGCACTACCATGTGCGTGGCGACGAATTCTTCCTGCAGGGACACTTCCCCGGCAACCCCGTGGTTCCCGGTGTGATACAGTGCGAGATCATGGCCCAGGCCTCCTGCATCCTCGTGCGCGACGAACTTGTGGGTCGCACACCCCTCTACAGCGGCATCAACAACGTGCGCTTCCGCCACCATGGAGCTCCACGCCCGTATCACCAGCCGCCGCGGCATGATATTCTTCGTCGACGCCAAAGCCATGGTGAACGGCAAGGTATGCTGCTCCGGCGAACTGACATTTGCACTTATTGACAACCCTCAAAAATAATAAGATGAACATATTAAAAGACAAAATAGCATTGGTGACCGGCGGTTCGCGCGGTATCGGTCGCCGCACCGCCCTCCTCTTCGCCGAAGAGGGTGCCACAGTGATCTTCACCGACCTGCAGGAGAACGAGGCCAGCCGAGAGCTCCTTGCCGAGCTGCAGAAGATGAGCCCCAAGAGCAGCTTCATAGCCAGCAACGCCGCCGACTACGACCAGACCATGGCCGTCGCCGAGCAGGTGCAGAAAGAGTATGGCCGCCTCGACGCCCTCGTCAACAACGCCGGCATCACGCGCGACAATCTGTTGCTGCGCATGTCGCCCAAGGACTGGGACCTCGTTATGGAAGTGAACCTGCGCTCAGTGTTCAACTACTGCAAGGCTTTCGTGCCCATGATGCTCAAACAGCGCGCCGGCTCCATCATCAACACAGCCTCGGTGGTGGGTGTCAACGGTAATGCCGGCCAGTGCAACTACTCGGCCTCAAAAGCCGGTATCATTGGCTTCAGCAAGAGCCTCGCCAAGGAGATTGGCTCACGCGGCATCCGCTGCAACGCCATAGCCCCCGGCCTCATTGAGTCGGCCATGACGCAGGCTATGCCCAAGGAAGCCCACGACAAGTGGCTCAACGAGATACCGCTGCGCCGCGGCGGCACCGACCTCGACATCGCCCGCACGTCGCTCTTCTTGGCTTCCGACCTGAGCGAGTACATCACCGGACAGGTAATCTGCGTGGACGGTGGCGTGTCGCTGTAAGATAAAGGCTGACAGCCTCGTGCTGATACTGATGGCCGCCTGGTGGGTGCTCAACCTACTGCAGGCGGCCTTCACCGGTCTTGCAGACGACGAGGCCTACTACTGGTATTTTGCACAACACCTGGACTGGGGCTATTTCGACCACCCCCCCATGGTGGCGCTGCTGGTGTGGCTCTCATCCTTCATGCCGGGACTGCTCGACATACGCTTCTTCTCCACCCTTCTGCAGCCGCTTTATCTGCTGCTTTTCTGGCACGTAATCAAGCCCGCAGACGCCACACGGCGCGACGCGCTGCTCTACGTGCTGCTATGCTTCTCGCAGCCCCTGCTGCAGCTCTACGGTTTCCTGGCGGTGCCTGACGCGCCACTGATGTTCTTCTCTGTGGCGTTCCTATGGACTTACAAGCGCTTCCGCGAGAATGTCACGCTACCCAACGCCCTCCTTATGGGCGCGGCGGTGGCCCTGCTGGGCTACAGCAAATACCACGGCGCGCTGGTAGTGCTGCTGGTGCTGCTGAGCGACCTGAAACTCTTCAAACGCTGGCAGCTATATGTGGCGGGCTTCACGGCCCTGCTGCTCTTCCTGCCGCACCTCTGGTGGCAGTACACGCACGACTGGGTATCGTTCGGATACCACCTCTCGGAGCGTAACGCATGGGCATACAAGCCAAACTACACATTCGAGTACCTCGCCCTGCTGCTCACCATCTTCAACCCCTTGTGGCTCTACCACTACTGGCGCGGTATTGCCGACAGCCGTCGCAACGCCGTACCG
>ONUE01000043.1 GCA_900320975.1 uncultured Bacteroidales bacterium
CCTCGTCAAGAAGGGCAACAAGCAGGTCTACTGCTGGACCGAGGACGACCGCGAGCGCGCCCTCCTCGAGTTCGGCGACAAGGGCATCCACGTGCAGCGTTACAAAGGTCTGGGTGAGATGAACAGCGACCAGCTACGCGACACCACCATGGACCCCGAGGGACGCCAGCTGCGCCAGGTGACCATCGAGAACGCCGCCAGCGCCGACCGCATCTTCTCGCTCCTCATGGGCGACGATGTGCCGCCCCGCCGCGCCTTCATCGAGGCCAACGCCACCTACGCTAATATCGACGCATAAAACAGATCATACCATGGATAAAAGAAACTTACTGCTCATCAGCAACAGCACCATGCGCGGCGAGGCTTACCTCGGCTGGTGCAAAGATATGATTGCCGACTTCTGCCGCCGTCACAACGTCAAGAAGGTGCTCTTCGTGCCCTACGCCGGCGTGAGCCTGGCCGAAGGCGGCCTCACCAAGAGCTACGACGCCTACGAGGCCAAGGTGGCCGCCGTGTACAAGGAGTTCGGCGTCAAGCTCACCAGCGTGCACCACAAGGCACTGCCCATTAACGCCGTCTACGACACCGACTGCGTGGCCGTGGGCGGTGGCAACACCTTCCATCTGGTGCGCGAGCTGCAGCGCACGGGCCTCATGCAGGCCATCCGCCAGCGCGCTTTCGACGGCATGCCCTACATGGGCTGGAGCGCCGGCAGCAACGTGGCTGGCCCCACACTCTGCACCACCAACGATATGCCTATCGTGATGCCCGCCAGCTTCGACTGCATGGGCCTGGTGCCGTTCCAGATCAACCCGCACTACACCGACTTCTTCGACCCGAAGCACGGCGGCGAGACCCGCGACGACCGCCTGAAGGAGTACATCATGGTGAACCCCAAGGCCACCGTCGCCGCCATCCGCGAGGCCACGGCCCTGCTGCTCGAGGACGGCAAGCTCTCCCTCATCGGCAAGCCCAACAAGATGAAGGTATTTAAGACAAAGATTGAAAACACCAAGGAGCTGCCACTCGATGCCGACCTCAACTTCCTGCTGAAAGCATAAAACGACAGCATACAAAACGAAAAGCCTCCCTAGCTGGGGAGGCTTCTTTTTTTGTACCGCATATCAGAGTCGAACTGATGATCTTCTGCGTGAGAGGCAGATGTCCTGGACCACTAGACGAATGCGGCATTCTTTTTTATTTGTGGTGCTTTTCTCTCTCGAAAGCGGGTGCAAAAGTACGCACTTTTTTCGGACTGACAAAATATTTTTTGCAATTATTTTACATTTCCATGATTACCAGCACAATATTTTTCACCTCAAAGCCCGTACCACGTCTACAAAAGGACAAAAAAAGCGGTGCTACAGCCCGTTTTTGGGGGTGTGTAGCACCGCTTCGTTACAACGTATTTCTTTATTTGTCGGTCAACTTGCCAGTTATTATCAGCTCTGCCTTGATGCCGCTGAAGCCCGCTCCCTTGTCGAGGGCTGCGGCGGCGGCACGGTTAATCTCGTTCTTCGTCATGCCCGCAGTGGTCATACGGTCGGCGGCGATGCCGTGCTGCACGAAATACTCCTTGATGGCCTTGGCCCTCTCGAGCGACAGCAGCATGTCAGCCTCGGCGTTGACGCCATAGCTCTGCACGTAGCCCTTCACCAGGAAGGTGATGTCGGGGTGGTTGAGGAACATAGCCACATACTGCATCAGGGCGGTGTCGGTGCCCGGGATGAAGGTCGCCTCGCCATCCTCGAAGTAGATGTTCTTGATGGGGAACGTGGCGCCGCGCTCGGTGCGCTCCATATAGCTCATCATGATGGTGTCATGCATCATCAGGTCGCTGGCGTTGAACTCGCGGTAGATGGAGAAATAGCCCTCACGCTTGGCATAGAGCGTGTAGCTGAAGCCGGGGACGAACTTCACCTTGCCGCCGCGGTAGTGGGCATCCTTCACTATGGTGCGCTCGCCACCCTGGCCACCTCTCTCGAGGATCATCAGGTCGACGTCGACATAGCGCTTGCCCTTGCGGTCGTAGAAGAGCACCAGGGGTTCGTAGGCGTCGGCATGCACGCTGCAGGTGATGGTGTGGCCCTGACCGCCCTCCGAGCGGTTGTCGAGCACGATATAATACTCCTCGCCCATGCGCACGGGTATCGACTTAATGAAGCCGCCGAACTGCTTCTTGGTGAGCATCTTGTCCTTGGCCTCCACACTCATGCCGATAGTGGGCTTGGGCTCGGCAGGCATCGTAAATTCAGGCTCGGGCTCCTCTTTCTTCTTCTTGGTCTGGGTCTCGGCCTTGCCCTTGGGCTGACGCTCGTTGGCCTTCAGCGCAGCGGCGGCCAGCGAATTGCTGTCGACGGCACCGAGGTTCACGGCCACGGGAGCCACCTTGTTAAGCAGCACCTGGTTGGAGAAATAGACGCCGGTATTCTTATACACCAGGAAGTCGTAGTCGTCCCACTCGCTACGCTGTGCTATGCTGATTTCCAACATGCCGTTGTACGGCACCGTGATCTTGTACCACACCGAGTTGTGCTCGCGCTCGAAGAGGTTGGGATGCAGCTTGTCGGCCACCACCTCCTGCACACGGCCGCCACCGTCGGGGGCCGTCGTCGGACCGTAGGGCTTGTCCAACTGCAGCGGGATAGCGAAGAGACAGTCGTTGCTGTTGTACGGCAGCTCGATGTCGGTGACCACGGGAGCCACCGGAGCGGCAGCCTTCTTCTTCTTGGTCGTCTGGGTGGTCTTAGCCTTGCCAGATTTCTTTTTCTTGTTCTGGGCCTGTACGTCGCCAGCAGCGCCAACAACCAGAGCCACAGCCAGTAATGCAACAAATATACGTTTCATATGGTACATTTATACACTTTATTTCAAAGTGCAAATATACGAAAAAAATCATATACTGCAACTTTTTTTTCATTTTTCACCACCCCCAAAGCCCCCTCACCACCCCCATCCCCCGCCTCCCCTCCGCCCCTTCTCCGACTGTTCTACGGTTGTTTACCGGTTGTTTAACGGTTCTGGACCGTTAAACAACCGTTAAACAACCGTAGAACAGTCGGACCGGGGACGGAGGGGGGACGGAGCGGAGAGCAATTATTTTTAGGGGCGGAGGGGTGGATTGTGAAATATTTTGTATCTTTGCAACACTAAATTAAGTGAGAGATGAGAGGTGAAAGGTGAAAAGTAAAATGATAACGAACAAATTACACACTATGAAACGCATTGCAATCTTAGCAGTTATGATGGCATGGGCCATCACCGCCAGCGCCACATCGGTGCTCTACTTCACCCGCAGCCAGGCCGAACGCGCCGTGAGCTACCTCAACCGCCAGAGCGAGCTGATGATCTACTGCGGCTACGAATACGAGATCGAGACCTACGTGCTGCTCAACGAAGTGTGGGCGGAGCGCGTCAACTCGGCCTACTACGAGCTGTGGATCTACGGCTGGGACGCCTACACGGGCGAGGAGATATACATGCCGATAGACCTGCAGTGCATCTGGCTCTACAGCGCCGGACATATGTACAACGCGGCGCAGTACCTGCGCTTCCGCACGTCGAGCACGCTGCACCAGCCCTCCATCACGTGGACGGTGCCTGCATACAACAGCTACACGCGCACGATGCACCGCCCGGGTTATGTGCGCACCTACCACTATGATGTGCACCGTCACGGCTGGATGCCGCCGACCTACGGCCACACGCATCACCACAGCGGCCAGCACCACATACACCCCTACTATCTGCGTGCACCGCACACCCCTGCCCCGCAGAGTCACGGCACCTGGACGCCAGGCGTGAACCATCCGCATGTCGACATGGCCCATCCGTCGCACAGCTCCTCCGGCGTGCGTCCGACGCCTACTACCAGCGGCAGCGACCAGTCCTCACAGCAAGGTGGCGCCTCGCCCTCGCGCAGCACCACCGTCGCCACGCCGACCCGCAACGACAGCAAGCCCACCACGACCACTACGCCGACCCGCAGCGGCAGCAACAACAGCTCCACTACCCCGTCGCGTAGCGGCAACAGCAGCAATACTTCCACCACGCCTTCGCGCAGCGGTAACAACAACAACAACAACACTTCCACTACCCCGTCGCGCAACAGCAACAACAACAGCGGTGCCACCACCTCGACGCCCAGTCGCGACAACAAGCCTGCCACCACTACCACCACCAAGAGCGACAACAAGAACACCTCGACCCCCTCGCGCAGCGGCAACGCCCAGCAGCCGAACAGGACATCGGGCCAGCAAGGCACCACCACCTCGACGCCGACGCGCAACGGAGGCTCGGCAACACCCACACGCAGATGATAAAACCCAGCGAACTACCGCTGGCTGCCGACGGCAGCCTATACCACATACACCTGACGAGCGACACCTTGGCTGACAAGGTGTTGCTCGTTGGTGACCCCGACCGCGTCGATATGTTCAAGGGCATCTTCGACAGCGTGGAGCACGAGAGCCGCAACCGCGAGCTGCACGCCCTCACGGGGCGCTATCACGGCACCCGCATGACGGCCCTCTCGACGGGCATGGGGTGCGACAACATCGACATCGTGATGACGGAACTCGACGTCGCTGCCGACGGCCGCCCACTGCAGCTGGTGCGCATAGGCACCAGCGGGTCGCTGCAGGAGGAGATCGACTGCGGCAGCCATGTAGCGGCGGCTTACGCCATCGGGATGGACGGACTCATGAACTACTACAAGGAGTGGGGTGAGACAAAGAGCCAACGAGTCGAAGAGACCAAGATGGAAGAAGCATTCAATTCTCAATTCTCAATTCTCAATTCTCAACTCCCCACCCGTCCCTACTGCGTGCAGGGCAGCCGCCTGCTGCTCGACAAGATAGCCACCGGTATGCACCACGGCATCACGGCCACGGCGCCGGGCTTCTACGGTCCGCAGGGGCGCACGGTGAGGCTGCATCCGTGGATAGACAACCTGAACGACAAGCTGGCGGCGTTCCGCTACGACGGGCTGCCGGTGACGAACCTCGAGATGGAGACGTCGGCCATCTACGGCTTCAGCCATCTGCTGGGGCACGACGCGCTGACGGTGTGCCTGATTATCGCCAACCGCCCGAAAGGGACCTTCCTCAACGACTACCACGAGCCGATGCGACAGCTGGTCGGCACCGTCGTGGAGAGGCTAAGATAAAAAAAAGAGGCTGACGGGATGTCAGCCTCTTCTGTTTTACTTCAGGCTTGGCCTTTGCTGTTTTATCTTTTCGTAGGCCTCGTTGATTTCCTTCATCTGCTCGGCGGCGTTGCGCTGGAACTCCTCGCTCATGCCGGCCACGCGGTCGGGGTGATACTTCATGGCCATGCGGCGGTAGGCGCGCTTCACCTCGTCGTCTGTGGCGTCCTTGGTGATGCCCAGCACCTTGTAGGCGTCGCCGCCCGTTGTCCGGCCCGACGAAGAGGTGTGGCTATGGCCAACATGACGCTCGTGGATGGAGACATAGTCGCCTTGCGAGATACCCAGATACTGCGCTATCTGGCGCAGGATGCTGAGCTCGGCCTGGTGGAACATGCCGTCGGCGCCGCCAATGCCGAAGAGAAAGTCGACCATGTGGTAGCGCGTGCTGTAGTCGGTGTTGACCTTGATCTGCAGGCACACCTCGTCGATGGGTATGTTGTGCTGCACCATCTGCTTGAGTACCTGCAGCATCTCCTTGCCGCGCTCTTCGCCGTAGTTCTTCAGGAGAAAGCGCTTGACGAAGTCGAGCTCGCTGCGGCGCACCTCGCCGTCGGCCTTCATCACGGCGGCTATGAGCACCATGAGGGCGGCGTCGATATCCTGCTGCGTGCCGGTGTTACGGTAAGGGCCGCGGTGAGAGGGGCCGTTGATACGCTGATACGATGAATCTTTGTCGGGGGAGATGGATTTGCCGAGATAGAAGCCGAGGATGGCGCCGATGGGGCCGCCAACTGCCCAGCCGAGGCCGGCGAAAAGCCATTTGGTGAAGGAGGACATTGTTTAGTGATGAGTGATGAATGATGAGTTATTTTCTAATGTCGTTGTAGAGGAGCGACTGGATGTCGGTGCGGACGTTGAGCTGGGCCAGCTTGTTGGGGGTCGCCGTGGGGTGAACGCGGTTGGAGAGGAAGACATAGACGAGCTCATAGTCGGGGTCGGCCCACACCATAGTGCCTGTGAAGCCCGTGTGACCGAAGGAAGCCTGTGAGGCCTCGGGGCACACCTGACCGCTGGCACTGGGGGTGAAGAGCTGCTTGTCGAAGCCAAGGGCGCGACGGTTGCCCTGCTTGTCGAAGTGGCGGCGCGTGAAGGTCTCCACGGTCTTCTGCTTCAGGTAGCGGTGGCCGTCGAGCTCTCCGCCGTTGAGGAGCATCTGCATGATGAGAGCCACCTCGCGGGCGTTGGAGAAGAGGCCGGCGTGGCCGCTGACGCCATCCATAGCATAGGCGTTGGGGTCGTGGACGGTGCCGCGGATGAGGCCGCGGAGGCTATCCTGCTCAGTGGGGGCTATCTCGTCGGCCGGTATCTCGTTGTTGAGCGGGTTGAACATCGTGGAGGTGAAGCCCATCTGGTCGTAGAAGTTCTCGGCGACGAACTCGTCGAGAGTCTTGCCGCTGACCTTCTCGACCATATCGGCCAAGAGGATGAAGCCGAAGTCGCTGTAGCAGTAGTCGTTGTTGCCCGACAGCGGGATGTCGGCAATAAGCATAGGTATGCTGTCGCGCACGGAAGTCTTCTTCCAGAGGGCGTCAAAGGCCTTGAGGCCAGCGCAATGGCTGAGGGCCTGCTTGACGGTGATGTTGGTCTTCTCGGTGCTCTTGAGGTACGGCAGATAGCGGCTGAGCTTGTCGTTGATGCTTATCTTGCCGTTGTCGACGAGCTTCATCACGGCGAGGGTGGTGGCACAGACCTTGGTGACCGACGCGAGGTCGTAGAGTGTCTCGGGAGTGACGGCGGCGGAGCTGCTGTCGTAGGTCTGGCGGCCATAGCAGCGGTCGACGACCACATGGCCCTTGTGCATCACCACAATCTGGCAGCCGGGCATAGCCTGTGCGGCTATGGCGCGGTTGACGACGCTGTCGATGCGGCGGTCGATATTGAGATTGAGGTCGGTGACGATATCGTTGCAAATCTCGCGGCTCTCCTCGTCCGGCACGCGCAGGTCGTTGTGCAGGTACGGGCGCACATAGTGATACTTGGCCTTGAGCACACGGCGGCAGTGGTAGTCGACAAGGCGGCGCACACTGTCCTGCTGCACGGCGGCGGTCTTGATGGCCTCTATGGCCTCTGCCACATTGGGCGGCAGGAGGATGATGTCGTTGCCTGCGAGCATAGCCATAAGCTCGGCATTGCCGCTACGGTAGCTGTTGGTGATGCCCTTCATGTCGATGCCGTCGGTGATGACGAGGCCATCGAAACCCAGGGTGTTCTTCAGCAGGCCGTTGACAATCACGGGGCTGAGCGACGAGGGGCGCTGGCTGTCGTAGGCGTTCACCTGCAGGTGGGCCACCATGACGCCACCCACACTGTCGGCGATGAGGCGGCGGAACGGATGCAGGTCGACAGTATCCATATAAGCGCGCGTGTGATTGATGACGGGAAGCTCGAGGTGGCTGTCCTTGTCGGTGTCACCGTGACCGGGGAAATGCTTGGCGACAGCCATAACCCCCTGGCTCTGTTGGCCGCGGACATACATGCTGGCGAGCTGGGCTACCCGTTCGGGGTCGGTGCCGAACGAGCGGGTGCCGATGACCGGGTTGTTGGGGTTGGAGTTGATATCGGCCACCGGTGCGAAGTTGATGTGGATGCCCATCTCGCGGCACTGGCGTCCTATCTCCTCACCCATGCGGTACACTATGCTGTCGGCATCCTTGGAGAGTTCGCCGAAGCGCGCCGCACGCGGGAATGAGAACTGGTCTTTGAGACGCATGCCGAGGCCCCATTCGCCGTCAATGGTGACGAGCAGCGGCACTCTGGCGTCGCGCTGGAAGCGGCTGGTCATAGCCACCTGACGGTCGGCGGTACCGGCGAAGAAGCATACACCACCTACGCCGTAGCCGTTCATCACCTCGGAAAAGGCTTTCGCCTGCTTGTCGTCCATATCCAGCGGCACACGCACCACCATGAGCTGAGCGATGCGCTGCTCGAGGTTGAGGGTCGCCATCACCGAGTCAATCCAGTTGGTCTCGGGGTCACGGAACGTCAGTCCGCGGGCATCGAAACGCTGAGCCTGTGCAAAATGAAAGGCAAAAAAGGCAAAAAGCAATATAATTATCTTACGTCTCATAGTTTTAAGATGTTATCGATATAGGCAACCTGCCGCTGGCGAGGGTTGCCCTCATAATTCAATATAACATAGTCGGCCCGCCGCATCATCTCCTCGGCAGGCATCTGGTTGGCCACACGTGCCATGATCTGCTCCTTGGTAGCGCCGTCACGCCCCTGCAGACGCTCGATGCGTTCCGGCAAGTCGAGGTATACGCACAGCGTCTTGTCCATGCGGCTATCGAGGCCACAGTCAAAGAGTATGGCGCTCTCGAAAAGCACATACGGTTCACCGACGTGCTGACGGCAGAAGGTCTCGAAGTCGGCCATCACCCGCGGATGCACGAGGTTGTTGAGTGCCTCGAGGGCCCGGCTGTCGGCGAAGACGCGTGCGGCGATGCGGCGCTTATCGGCGCTGCCGTCGGGGAGGAAGACCTCATCGCCGAAGAGATTACATATATCGGCAAGAAAAGCCGGATTGCGGTAGTAGGCGGCAGCCACTTCGTCGGCCACAAAGGCCTGCACGCCGAGTTTCCTGAACTCGGCCACCACGGTGCTTTTACCGCAGCCTATGCCTCCGGTTATGCCTACGCGTTTCATTCACTTGATGATTACGCACTGCACCTCGGCAGGCTCCATGCCGCGCGGACGCACATAGCTAGGGAACTCGCTGAGCTGCGGCACTATACGGCTGCCGTTGGCGAGGATGTCGGAATAGTTGACTGTCACCGTGAACTCGGGCTCACGGTAGAGGTCGCGCTGTGCCACCCACACATGCAGCGTGGCCTCGGGCGGATAGATGTGCACCGTCACCGACGTATCGGCATCGGCCACCTGTATCGGCACCTTGTATTCGCGCTCCACATACGCCTCTACGGGCACATAGACACTCACCTCGGTGCACGATGCATGCACGTCGCCGGCCTGGCGCCACACCGGCTCGAGCTTCATGGTATAGCTACCGGAGGCATGTATACCAGAAATGGTGGTCTTGGCCACCGGCAGCGCTGTTATCGACGCCAGCGCCTCCTCGGGACCATAGAGGGTCACTTCGGACGGCGTGATACGGGGCTGACCATAGAGCGCATACTGCTCGTCGAACTCGAAGCTCACCTCGTCGAGGGTGGGCTTGAAGGTCTTGTGTCTACGCTCAGCGAGGGTGACGCGCAGCGAGTCCACACCACTGCTGACATCCTTGATGCCCACCATGCTCTCGCGCACAGCGGTATAGAGGCTTTCCATATCTGCAGCACGCTGCATACCGCTACCGCTGACGGACACCTCCACCTCGGGCTCCTCGTCGAGCATACCTATGAGGAAGGCGGTGTAGCCATCGGACTTTATGCGCAGCATCAACGACGTATCGGCGGAGACCATAGCATAGCGCACGGAGTCGTACCCCGTGTAGGTGACACGCACACGCAGCGAATACTCCATAGGCTCGGCCATGGAGACACCCAGCCACACGATGGCGGTGAGCCCCAGTATGATTAGGAAACGCTTCACTTATTTCTTTGTCTCTTCAGCCTTGTTCTCGGGAGCCGGCTGAATCATGCTCTTCTCAACGGTGAGGATGGTGCCGTTGGAGACCTCCACCTCGACGGTGTGCTCGCCAACCTCATGCACCTTGCCGTAGATGCCACCCGAGAAGATGACGCGGTCGCCCTTCTTGAGGCCACTGCGGAACTTCTGCTCCTCTTTCTCACGTTTACGCTGCGGACGCAGCATCAGCATCCACATAATGATGAGGATGACAATCATCCAAATCCACATAGAGCCGCCACCCTGGGCGCCTTGTGCCTGCAATAAAATCATATCTGTCATATTCATTTCTTTTTTTTTATTTCAAATTCCTTATTTCTAATTCCTACCTTCCCACCTGCGCCAGTATCTTCAGACGGCAGGAGGCTGGCTGGGCGTTGCTGATGATAGTGACTTCCTGGTACTGCTGACCCGCCTTGCCGGCGCTCTTGAAGGTCACGGTCACATAGCCCTCGCCACCGGGGGCGATACGGTCCTTGGAATAGTCGGCCACAGTGCAGCCGCAAGTCGCCGAGGTAGAGCTGATGATGAGGTCGGCATCACCGGTGTTGCGGAAGTGGAAGCTATAGCTTATGTTCTCCCCTGCCGAGAGGCGGCCGAAGTCGTGCATATCGCTGTCGAACGTCAGCACCGGCATCTTCTCGCTGGTGTCGTAGCCCTGTGCACTGCGCGGATTGCGTATCAGGTCTACATCGGCATCCCTTGTCGTCTTACCCTTGCAGCCAGTCAACGCCAGCAGCACCGCGGCAGCACATATATAATAAATACTCTTTCTCATTTCTCAATTCTCCTTTCCCGCTCAAGCCTCCTCGCCGCTCTCATTCAACAGGCCGCGGCCTGACTTCTTAATCTTACCCTGCGAGCGCAGTTCGAGCACCAGCTTGTCGAGGATACCGTTGATGAAGAGCTTGCTGCGCTCAGAGCTGAACTCCTTGCTGAGCTCTATATACTCGTCGATGGTGACCTTCTCGGGTATCGACGGGCAGGCGATAAACTCGGCCACAGCCATATCTATGAGCAGCACATCCATCAGTGCCACACGCTCAAATTCCCAGCCCTGCAGCCTCGATTTGATCATCTCTTCGCTCTCCTTACGATGGGCGAAAGTCTCGGCAAGCAGGTGGCGCGCAAACTCCATATCGGCCTCGTCCTTCTCCATGCGCTTGTCGTACATCACAGGCCACTGCATGGCCTCGTCGAAGTTCTGCTCGTCGAGGGTCTTCAGCATCATGTAGTTGTACTGCGCTATCTGCTCGAAGTCATCCTCCCACAGCAGGCTACGCTCTGCTATCACGGCCACTATGGCCTCACGGTTCATCAGGAAGCGGAAGAGCATGATGGCCAGCTCCTTGTCCTTCGTGAAGTCGGTGTCGGGATGCGAGAGGTACTCACAGTAGACGTCGGTCTTGCGGAACTCTATGAAAGCCTCGCGCACCAGATCGCTGTGGGTGTCCCAGCAGCCGCACCATTTCTCGGTGAGCTGCCGCAGCTCAAAGTTGTCGGCCATACGTCGCAGGAACTCGTTGCCGAGGAACTTACGGTTGGGGCTCTTCTCGGCGTCCGTGGGACGGAACTTGCGGCGACCCTCCTCGATGACCACCTCGGCCATCTCCAAGACTTTGGTCATGAGAGACACCTGCAACACACCCAGCTCATTGAGTCTGCCAATATGGTACTCGAAGTCGCGCTTTGCGGTGATGACGTCCTTCTCCTCCAGCTGGCAGGAATATATCTCCTGAAGTACTTTACTTCTTAAGAAATGTCTGCTTAACATATTTCAAATAACTCTTTTTTTCTACTTTACTCCTGTCTACTTATATAACAATGTTGATGATTTTCTTTGGCACGAAGATTACCTTCTTGGGCTCCTTGCCTTCCATCCATTTCTGTCCTTCTGGCATACCCTTGATGACTTCCAGCGCGTCATTCTGGTTGCAGTCGGCTGCCAACTCCACAGTGAAGCGCATCTTGCCGTTGAACTGCACCGGATACTTGACGGTGTCCTCAACCAGCATCTTCGGGTCATACTGCGGCCATTCGGCATCGCACACCGAGGTGGTCTCGCCCAGCTGATGCCACAGCTCTTCGGCGATATGGGGGGCGAAGGGCGCTATCAGCACCGCCAGGGGCTTCAGCACATCGCGGCTCACACCGCCCAGGTCGTTGAGCTGGTTGACACAGATCATAAATGTGGAGACGGCGGTGTTGAACGAGAAGCGCTCCACATCGTCGGTGATCTTCTTGATGGTCTGGTGCAGCACCTTGATTGCTTGATTGCTTGCTGCGTCAGCACTCGAGCAATCATTATTCAAGCATTCATACAGTCTCCAGAACTTCTTGAGGAAGCGGTGCACACCCTCGATACCGTTGGTGTCCCACGGCTTGGCCTGCTCCACAGGACCGAGGAACATCTCGTACAGACGCAGTGTGTCGGCACCGTAGCGCGCCACCAGGTCGTCGGGGTTCTGCACGTTGAACATACTCTTGCTCATCTTCTCCACTTCCCAGCCACACACATACTT
>ONUE01000006.1 GCA_900320975.1 uncultured Bacteroidales bacterium
CCGAAGGGCTCGTCCCACAGCACGGGGAACACCAGTCCCAGCGAGTGGCTGATATAGTGCTGCTTGGCGTTGTTGTCGACCATGCCGTGGAAGTGTATGCGGGGGCTCGGCGTGAAGCGGAAGCCCATCTTGAAATTCAGGCGTGTGCCGCCGAGTACATGCAGCTGGGCGCCGGGCACCTGCCTGACGATGCGGATGGCTCCGCGCACATTCTTCACGCGCCATGCCGCCTTGCCGAGGAAGTGGTAGCTGTCGCGCCGCTGGCTGAGGTCGGCCTGCGGGTAGTCGTCCCAGTCGAGGCCGTTGTGTACAAAATGCTCGTACCCATGACGTTGTGCATGGTTGCGCGACACGAACACCGCCATCGGCGGGGCCGCCATGCCGTCGCCGAGGTTGCCGTTGATGGTCACTATGTAGGGCTTCTCGCCGATGTCCTCGGGTACCGTGTCGTTGAAGTGTACAATGTCCACATTGGCAGGTATTTGAGAGGCGATGCTAAGCGTAGGGTCTATGGGCTGTATGTGTGCAAATGACGCCTCCGAACCGGCGCGGCAGAGGAACGTCACCTCGTGCCCGAGGGCGCTTAGGGCGCGTCCCAGCGAGTAGGCTACCCGCTCGGTGCCGCCATAGAGCTTTGTGGGCAGCACGGCGTCTTTTACTATTGCAATGTGCATTTTTTCGACGTTTTGTATCTCTAAACCAATAACGTAGACGTTGAAATATTATTGCGCCACACACAAATAGCTGATTGTCAGTTGTTGAGATGGCCCCGCTCCGTCCCTTCTCCGTCCCCGCTCCGTCCCCGCTCCGTCCCCGCTCCGACTGGAAGTCGCAAAAAGCCAGACAGAGTACGGATTTCGGGCGTTTTTGATTCGGAGGGGGTACGGTGTCTGTCGGTCGGTTAGAGTCTAAACAGCAGGCTTGCGTTGGCAGTGGTCTGCTCGGCGACCTCGTCGACGCTGATGCCACGCAGCTCTGCTATGCGGCTTGCTATCAATGGGATATAGCTGCTTTCGTTGCGCTCGCCGCGATGCGGTACAGGACTTAGATAGGGCGCGTCGGTCTCGAGCAGCAGCCTGTCCAGCGGCATGGCTTTGGCCACCTCGGCCATGGTGGCGTTCTTGAAGGTGACGACACCGCCAATGCCGAGCATAAAGCCCATTTCCACAGCCCGTTGTGCTTCCTGCAGGCTGCCGCCGAAGCAGTGCATAACACCGCGGTAGGTGCTGCGGTTGAGGTCGCGCAACAGGCCGAAGACCTCGTTGTGGGCCTTGCGAATGTGCAGTGCCACCGGCAGGTCGTATTCTTCGGCCCAGAGCATCTGGCGACGAAGTACCTCGCGTTGCTGCTCCTCGTAGGTGCGGTCCCAGTAGAGGTCCATGCCTATCTCACCAACGGCCACAAGGCTCTCTGTCTCAAGGCGCTTGCGTACATGGGAGAGTTCCTGCTCGAAGTCTTCTTTCACCGACGTGGGGTGCAGGCCGGCCATGCGACGGAAGTGGTTGGGATACAGGTTATACAGGTTGTCGAGCCGTTCGGTCGACGTACTGTCGATGTCGGGCAGCAACATTGTCGTCACGCCAGCTTCAAGCGCGCGCTGCACAGCTTGCTGGCGGTCGGCGTCGAAAGCCTCGTCATAGAGGTGACAATGGGTGTCTACGAATGTCATTTCTTCTGAATCAACTCGGTAAGTTGGTCGTAGAGACGCAGCAGCTCCGGCTTGTCGGCCAGCAGTTTGCGTTGTGCGGCGATGGTCTTGTCGTCGTGTCGCACAGCGGGACCGGTGATTTGTTGCCAAAGGTTACCGTAGTCCCACTTGCGGAGGGTCTGCTCGGCGAGAGGCCGCAGCATCTCAAAATCAAGGTTGTGGCTCTGCATATAGTCCTGTGCGGTGGCGTTGAGGGCACAGACGAAGTTGCTGACCATCACGGCGGCCAGGTGGGCATGCAGCCGCTGTTCGCCGTCGAGGTGGTAGATGCAGGGGCTTACGAGCCTCATCAGGCGTTCTATCTCCGCCTCAACATCGGGGGTGCTACCTTCGATACAGAGCGGCAAGCGGCTGTAGTCCATGGCGATGTCGCGCACAAAAGTTTGCGGCGACCATACCACGCCGTAGCGAGGGCTTATGTGTTTAAGTATGGAGGCAGGGGTGGTTCCCGAGGTGTGTATTACGATAGAGTCGCGAAGATGCAGGTCGAGGGCCAAGTCGTAGAGCGAGTCGTCGCCCACGCAGAGCAGGCATACGTCGATGTCCTCGTCGAGGCGCAGCGGGTCGTTGATGGGCACGGCGTCGACGCGCATGGCCAGACGGCGTGCATGATCAAAAGAGCGAGATAACACCTGGCGCACGGTGCAGCCGGCGTTGTGAAGAGCGATGGCAAGGTGGGTGGCTACATTGCCAGACCCTACGATGCTAATATTCGTCTTCTTCAAAGAAAAAGTCCTCCTTGGTAGGATAGTCGGGCCATATATCTTCTATGCTCTCATACTGGTCTCCCTCGTCTTCAATCTCCTGCAGGTTCTCAATCACCTCCATAGGGGCACCCGTACGTTGCGCATAGTCAATGAGTTCATCCTTAGTTGCGGGCCAGGGTGCGTCCTCTAATTTTGATGCTAATTCAAGTGTCCAATACATACTCAGTTGCTCAAAAATTTTTGCAAAGGTACATTTTTTTCCAATACTGACAAATAAATTTTACAATCAGTTGATATACAAATCCTCGTCCTTCCCTTCGGCCACTACGGCGAGGCGTGCAAGCACGAAGAGGTAGTCGGAAAGGCGGTTGAGGTAACTCATGATTGTATCATCTATTTCGGCGTGTTTTGACAGCGTCACTACGCGACGTTCGGCGCGGCGGCATACAGTGCGGCAGACATGGCACTGGGCTCCCGCCATGGTGCCGCCGGCGATGACGAAGCTGTGCAGCTGCGGCAGCTGGGCCGTGATGGAGTCGATCTGCTGCTCAAGGGCCTCCACCTCTTTGCTTTCCAGCTTGGGCAGACGGGCGTAGATGTCGGCGTCCTCGGTGGCCAGAAGGGTCTGGAGGTCGAAGAGGTTGTGCTGCACAGTCTTGAGCTCTTTGTAGTGCTCTTCATGCTGTGTGCGCAACATCTCGGCCAGCAAGCCAATGTGGGAGTTGAGCTCGTCGACGGTGCCATAGGCTTCCACGCGCATGTCGTCCTTGTTCACGCGGCTGCCACCCACAAGCGAGGTGGTACCTTTGTCGCCAGTCTTGGTGTATATCATATCTTTTCCACTGATTTTACTTCGGGAATGACGCGCTTCAGCGCCTGCTCGATGCCCTGTTTGAGGGTCTGCATGGCATGCGGACAGCTGCCGCAATGGCCTTTGAGGCGCACGATGACGACGCCTTCGGCGGTCATGTCGACATATTCCACATCGCCACCGTCCTGCTGCAGGTAGGGGCGTATCTGTGCCAGAGCGTTCTTCACTTTCTGCTCTACGGCCGGTTTCTCTTGATCGGTCATGGCTTATTTGATGTTATGTTTGCAAATCTCTTTGATGGTGTTCTGTGCCAGAGCGTCGAAAGCGTCGCGCACAGGGTCTTCCGTCTTGTCGGGGGTGAAGAGGGCAGCAGGCTTGCCGCTGTCGCCGCTCTCGGCGATGCTCTGCACCAGCGGTATCTCGCCCAGCAGCGGTATGTTCATCTCCTCGGCCAGCTTGCGGCAGCCGCCCTTGCCGAAGATGTAGTACTTGTTCTGCGGCAGTTCTGCGGGAGTGAAGTAGGCCATGTTCTCCACGAAGCCCAGCACGGGAATCTTGATGGCTTCGTTCTGGAAGAGCTCTACTCCGCGCACCACGTCGGCCAGAGCCACCTGCTGCGGGGTGCTGACGATGATGGCGCCGGTGACGGGCATGGTCTGCGCCAGCGTGAGCTGTATGTCGCCTGTTCCCGGAGGCATGTCGACCACCAGGTAGTCTATCTCATCCCACCAGGTCTCACCGATGAGCTGCTTCAGTGCGCCGCTGGCCATGGGGCCACGCCAGGCCATGGCTTTGTTGGCGTCGACGAAGAAGCCCACGGACATCAGCTTGATGCCGTATTTCTCGATGGGCAGCATATAGGTCTTGTCGCCCACTTTATGGCCATAGATATCTTCGCCTTCCACGCCGAGCATGATGGGGATTGACGGACCATAGATATCGGCGTCAATCAGTCCCACTTTGGCGCCTGTTTTGGCCAGCGAGATGGCCAGGTTGACGGCCACGGTGCTCTTGCCTACGCCGCCTTTGCCGGAGGCTACAACGATGGTGTTATGTATGTTCTTGAAGACCTCCTTGAACTCCTCTTTGGGGTCGGGCTGCGGACGGCTGGTGAGGTTTATCTCCACCTCGGCTTCGCGGTCCACCATCTCGTGGATGGCGTTGATGCAGTCGTCGCTCATCTTTTTCTTCATGGGGCATGCGGGGGTGGTGAGCACCAGGTCGAAAGACACTTTCTTGCCATCAACTTTGATGTTCTCTATCATGCCCAGCTCTGTGAGACTGCGTCCCAGGTCGGGGTCGTTAACATGGCCCAAGGCCATCTCTATCTGTGTTGTTGTTATCATTGTTCGAATATTTCTCTAAGTTTTTGCTCCAATTGTTGTCCGCGCAGGTTGCGTGCCAGCACCTTGCCGTCGCGGTCCACCAGCACTGTGGCGGGTATCGAGCTGATGCCGTAGAGGCGTCCGCCGGCGGAACTCCAGCCGCGCAGGTCGCTCACGTGGTTCTCCCATATGAGGCCGTCGGTCTCTATGGCTTTCAGCCATGCTTCGCGGTTGTTGTCGAGCGACACGCTGAACACCTCGAAGCCTTTGTCATGGTAGCGCTGGTAGAGGCGCACCACATTGGGGTTCTCGGCCCTGCAGGGACGGCACCAGGAGGCCCAGAAGTCAATGAGCACCACCTTGCCGCGCAGGTCGCTGAGGCGGCGTTCGTTGCCGTTGCGGTCTCCCATCACGATGTCGGGGGCCTCTGCGCCATTGGCAATCACCGAGCGCACCTTCTGGTCCACGTGCTTTACGAAGTCATTGTTGCCATAGAGGGCTATAGTGCTGTCGCGTACGGTCTTATAGAGGTCGTAGTAGTCGTCGAAAGCACTCTCGAAGTAGGTTACCAAGAAGGCGCTCATCAGTTGGTTGCTGTTGTTGCGGATTAGGGACTCCATGGCGTCGGGCATCGATGCCTGCAGGCTCTGGTCGGCAGCCACACCGGCCATTATGTCAGTGTAGCGGCGGTACATCTCCATGTTCTGCGAGCCTCTGACTTTGGTTATCTGCATCACGTTGAGTGCCTCGTTGTAGGTGATGTCCATGTTCACCTTCTCTTTCGGCAGCAGTAGCACATGCAGCAGTGGGCTCTGGGCACGCGTAAGTGCCAGCGCGAAGAACTGCGCGTTGCCGTCGTTGCTGTAGCGCTCCATTTTTACGCGCCCTTTGCTGTCGGGCGTCAAGGTGTCAGTGGGCACCAGGCGGTTGCCCTGCGGCTCGCACACCAGCACTTTGGTGCCGTCGCCAAGACCGGTAAATGTGCAGTTCAGCGTGCTTTTCTGTGCCGTGATAGCTGTTAGCGGCAGCAATACCGCCAATATTGTCAGTAGTCTTTTCATATCTTCATGTTGATTACTTCCTTCAGGTCATCGTCCATCGGCAGGTAGGCGTCATAGAACGCGTCGTTGCCGAACATCGCCAGACCTATGTATGCTTTAAGCATGGCCATCATTAGCGGCCGCTGTGAGGCTATGCTCTTGTTGTTTCGCTCTATGCCTTTGCTCTCGCCTTCTTTGATGAGCTCCTCCAGCAGGTTCTCGCTCACCCGGAAGCCTTTGCCGAAGCTTCTGGCATCGGGGTAATGCTTCTGTAGTTCCGCGGCATGACGTTGCACATAGCGGAAGGCTACATTGTTTATCAGTCCCTTGTTCGCCAATGCATTATAATACACGAAAGATTCGTCTTTGTGGTATGGCAGCAGCTTGTCGGGCACTATGCCGCCGCCGCCGTACACCACGCGGCCACCTTTGGTCTTGTAGGGTGTCGAGTCGTTTATGTGCACCGTCATGGTGTCGGCATACGATTCGTCAAGCAGTTGCTCGAGGTACGCGCGGTAGTATTCGCCTGTGCCACTGGTATAGGGTCTCTGTATCGAGCGTCCCGAGGGAGTATAGTAGCGTGCTGTGGTGAGCAGCACCGACGAGCCGTCGTTCAGCGAGAAGTCGGTCTGCACCAACCCTTTGCCGAAGGTGCGGCGCCCCACTATAGTGGCGCGGTCGTTGTCCTGCAGCGCCCCGCTGACCACCTCGCTCGCCGACGCCGAGTTCTCGTCCACCATCACCACTACGGTGCCTTTGGTGAAGAGCCCTCCGCGTGGAGCCTTGACGTCGCGCCGGTGGCTATGGGCACCCTGGGTGTATACTATCAAGCTTCCGGCAGGCAGCAACTCGCCGGCAATGCCCACGGCGCTCGACAGCGAGCCGCCGCCGTTGCCGCGCAGGTCAAACACGAGTTTCTTCATGCCTTTGCCTTTCAGCGTCACGAGGGCGTTGTGGAATTCGTCATAGCTGGTCGAGGAGAATGACGACAGCAGTATGTATCCTGTGGTGTCGTCGAGCATCTTGGCGCAGGTCACGGTCTCGTGCCTCACCACGCCGCGCCGTATCGTGTAGTCATGCTTCCTGCCTAAGCGTTGCACCTGCACCGCCACTTTTGTGCCGCGTGGGCCACGCAGCCGCGCCACCACACTGTCGCGCGCCATGTCTACGCCGCTCACGGCTTCACCGTCCACGTTCACTATCATGTCGCCAGGCAGCAGCCCCACATTCGCAGAGGGTCCGTCGGCAATAATCTGCCCCACAAAGGCGGTGTCGCCCTCGTAGTGCAGCACTATGCCCACCCCCTCGAAGTTGCCGCGCATCATCTCGCCAGTGCGTTCTGTCTCACGTGCCGAGAGGTAGGTGCTGTGCGGGTCCAGCTCACTGAGTATCGCCGCCAGTATGCGCTCGCTCACCGAGTCGGCATCCACCTGGTCCACATACTCGTTCTCCACCAGCTTCATCACCTCGTTCACCTTTCCCTCCAGAGTCCCGTCGGCTTCGTGCCTGTTGTGCGAGGCAAACATCAAGCCTATCAGCACTCCCAGCACCATGGCTGTGAGCACCAACACAAAGTTGCCTGTCTGTCTTGCCTTTTCCGGATACATACTTTTTTATAACGGAAAAGAGGCGTTTATATTATTATGCCATCAAAAAAAATTATCGCAGCCCTAAATGCTTTGTGCTGCGGTAATTATCTCGTTGTGGTCGAATGCCAGCGGCGGCAGCTCTTCTAACGGCCACCAGCGCACCTCGGCGGCATCGTCGCCGGCGGTGGCCGCCATGCTGTCGGCAACGTCAATGCGGTAAGCCGCCGTCACCGTGCGCCCGCGTGGGTCACGCCCTGGGGCGCTGTAGACGCCGATGAGCCGTATCATATCCTCCGACACGACAATGCCAGTCTCTTCCTGCAGCTCACGCACCGCGCAGTGCTCTATGGTCTCGTCCATCTCCATGAAGCCGCCAGGCAACGCCCAGCAGCCTTTGTAGGGCTCGTTGCCGCGCCTTACCAAAAGAACCTCCGCCCGATGGCGGACGACCACACAGTCGGCCGTAAGCATCGGGCGGGGGTATTCGTAGGTATAGCTACCTTTCACTGTTAGTCTTCTTCGTATATCAGCAACTTGCCATCGGCCCAGATGAAGAGTAGCGGGTCTTTGTCGCCTTTCTTGCTTATCCAGCAGCCGCCGTTCTCGGCGTCGATAACCATGTTGCAGTATTTCTTGTTGATTTTCTGCTCGGCAAGCAGGTGGTCGTCTTTGTCGTAGACCTGCAGGAAGGTGTCGCCGCCGTCTTTGACTATGGCGTACATGATGTCGTCGCTGATGCCGTAGGTGACGATGTCAACTTTATAGGTCTCCTTTACGTAGTCGCGAACCACTACTACATCGGTCACATGGTAGTCATACCAGTAGCTGTTGCAGTATGCCCAGAAGCCGGGCCAGTACAGCGCGCGCAGGGGCAGCGGATCCCAGTAGATGGGGTGGCAATGCACATAGTGGCGGTGCCAGGGGTGGTGGAAGTAGGGTGCCGGGTGTATCGGACGTACTGACGGGGGCATGTGGCCACCGGGGCGTCCCGGACGGGCGTAGTCGTGATGGTGGCCGGGGCCGTGCGATGCCATGCGCGATGGGTTGGCTCTACCTTGTACACGAGCGGGACCAGCGACGCCAGCGGGCTTGGCACCGTGCACCTTGGGTGCCGGACGGCCCATAGCGCTGTGCGTGGGGCCTACACCGCTGCGCGAGGGGACTCCCATGCTGTGGCTCGGAGCACTGGCACTGCGGTGCGGGGCGCTGATGCTGTGGCTCGGACTTTTGCTTGCCGACGGCGTGTTGTGGCTGCTGCGGCTCGGCGTGTTGACGCTGCGCGACGGGGTGCTGCTGCTGCGGCTCGGGGCACTGTAGCTGTGGCTGGAGCTGCTGCGGCTCGGAGCGCTCACCGAAGAGCCTCCGCGGCTGTGCCCGCCACCGCCACTGCGCGAGGGCTGTGCCATTGCAGGCATGGCGGCCAGCGCCAGAGCTGTCACTGCGAGGATTATTGCTTTTGTGGTTTTCATGATGTTACTCCTTTCTTTTTGGTTTCGTTTTCTGGTTGCAAAATTACAGCCTTTCCTTGAGGGAATTTCCGAAACCGTCACCTATTTTTCCCGACTCAACCTACGCTGCAGCCCGGAGTGACTATGTCAGAGGGCGTTAGCAGCACCAGGCGACCGTCTTTGTCTTCGGCGCTGAGTATCATTCCCTGACTCTCCACACCCTTGAGTTTGCGCGGCGGGAAGTTGGCGATGAAGCAAACTTGCTTGCCCACCAGCGCCTGCGGGTCGGGATAGTACTTGGCTATGCCGCTCACTATGGTGCGCGTGCCCATGCCGTCTTCTATCTTGAACTGCAGCAGCTTGTCGGCCTTGGGCACCTTCTGGCATTCCAATATGGTACCCACGCGTATGTCCATCTTGCCGAAGTCGTCTATGGTCACCGGGGCCTTCACCTCGGCGGGCTTCCATGCGTTGAGCTCGTTCTGCGCCTTGGTGGCCTGCAGCTTGTCGACCTGAGCCTGGATGGTTTCGTCGCTGATCTGCTCAAACAGCAGCTCGGGCTGGTCTATCTGGTGGCCCTCCATGAGGATGTCGGCGCGACCGGCGTCTTTCCACCCCATGGCCTGCAGGTTCATGATGCGGTGCATCTTGTCGGCCGTGAAGGGCAGGAATGGGGCGCAGAGCACGGCCAGGTTGGCGCATATCTGCAGCGAGAGGTTCATCACCGTGGCGGTGCGCTCTGGGTCTGTCTTGACGAGCTTCCAGGGCTCGGTGTCCGTCAGGTATTTGTTGCCCAGGCGGGCCAGGTTCATCATCTCGCTGAGGGCCTCGCGGAAACGGTAGGTCTCAATGCTGCGGCCTATGCGCTCGGGGAAGGTGACAAGCTCTTTGACGACCTCTTCGTCCTGTGCCGACAACTTGCCCTGTGCGGGCACTTTCCCTCCATAGAACTTGTGTGTCAGCACCAGCGTGCGGTTCACGAAATTGCCGAGGATGGCCACCAGCTCGCTGTTGTTCTTCAACTGGAAGTCCTTCCATGTGAAGTCGTTGTCCTTGGTCTCAGGCGCATTGCTGCACAGCGTGTAGCGCAGCACGTCCTGCTTGCCGGGGAAGTCTTCGAGGTACTCGTGCAGCCACACGGCCCAGTTGCGCGAGGTCGATATCTTGTCGCCCTCGAGGTTCAGGAACTCGTTGGCAGGCACGTTGGCGGGCAGTATGTAGCTGCCGTCGGCGTGCAGCATCGAGGGGAAGATGATGCAGTGGAACACTATGTTGTCTTTGCCGATGAAGTGCACCAGCTTGGTGTCCTGGTCTTTCCACCATTTCTCCCAGTCGTCGCCCTTGAGCTGTTTGGTGAAGCTGATGTATCCGATGGGGGCGTCGAACCAGACGTAGAGCACCTTGCCGTCGGCACCCTCCACGGGCACCTTCACGCCCCAGTCGAGGTCGCGCGTGACGGCACGCGGCTGCAGACCTGCGTCAATCCACGACTTGCACTGGCCGTAGACGTTGGTCTTCCAGTCGCCTTTGTGGCTCTCCAGTATCCATTCGCGCAGCCACGGCTCGTCCTGGTCCAGCGGGAGGAACCAATGCTTGGTCTCCTTCAGCACGGGCTTCGAGCCGCTGAGGGCGCTCTTGGGGTTGATGAGGTCGGTGGCGTTGAGGCTCGTGCCGCAGGCTTCGCACTGGTCGCCATAGGCGCGCTCGTTGCCGCAGTGGGGGCAGGTGCCTGTGATGTAGCGGTCGGCCAGGAAGCAGCCAGCCTCCTCGTCGTAGTACTGCTGCGACACTTTCTCCACGAACTTGCCTTCCTCATAGAGTTTCTTGAAATAGGCCGCTGCGGTCTCATGATGCTCCTTGCTGCTGGTGCGGCTGTAGATATCGAAGCTGATGCCCAGCTCGGCGAAGCTGTCCTTGATTATCTTGTGGTAGCGGTCCACGATGTCCTGCGGCGTGACGCCCTCTTTGCGGGCTTTGATGGTGATGGGCACACCGTGCTCGTCGCTGCCGCCTATGAACATCACCTCCTCACCCTGTGCACGGAGGTAGCGCACATATACATCGGCAGGCACGTAGACACCCGCCAGATGTCCTATATGCACGGGGCCGTTGGCGTAGGGCAACGCCGAGGTCACTGTATAGCGCTTGTATTTCTTGTCTTTTTCTGTGTATGTCATTGTTCAGAGTCTTGGTAAATATACGTCTTGATGCTTATGCCGTTGTCTACGGTCTCGGGATATCCGTCGCTACGTGTGGTGCTGTAGTTGTAGCTTCTGTCGCTCGAGGGCAGCGGCATGCTTTGCTCCCATATTGTCACCGCGGTGGGTCCGTACAGTTGCACGGAAATCTCGGCGGTGGCCGACCCATGGTGGTACTCGTGGGCCTGCGGGTTGCGGCTCAAGGTGGCCACCTCGAAGCGCGGCATGTTGTCGTCTATGGTGAATGCTCCGCCAAGGTAGCGGCGCAGCGGGTTCACGTAACTGGTGTTGTATGTGTACTCCGCAGTGTCTCTCATGGACACTTTGATGTACACCTCCCTGTTGGGGTAGATGGCTGCGAGGCCTTGTATGACAGGGCCGTAATCGCCGAAGATGCTCATGTCGGGTATCATCTCGACTATCTTGCCCAGCGTGGTCTTCAGGCGTGCGCTGACGCCAATATTCACCATGTTTACGTTGTCGCCGTCCCAGATGAAGTTGATGTCGCCGCCCACTTCGTCGATGCCCGTCACTATATCCAGCGAGTCGCCTTCGCCGCCGAGGTACCGCGCCAGCATGGCGTTGAACATCTCGAACACCATCATGTCGCTCACGTTGAGCAGACCTTTGGTGACTTTTCCACCGCTGTAGGTCAGCGTGGCGCCAAAGACCTCGCTGCTGCCGTTCATCAGCGACATTCGGCTTATCTGGTCGCCGTTGTAGCTCACGTTCACCGTGCCGCTAATCCGGCCTTCACCGTTGATTGTCATGGTTTTCACGCGGCCGCGCTCGTCGTGTGTGAAGCGCACCTTCTCGCTCCCGTCGTCGCTTTTGACAACCTTCAGCAGGTCGTCCTCCCAGCGCCAGGTCTCGCTGAGTGTGCCGTCTTCGTTCACCGTGACTATCTTGGCAGCGGGACTGTACACGCCCGGAATGTCGGCCCAGGTCCCGCTCTGGGGCGGTCTCTCGGGGTCGCTCTGGCCGCTACCGCTCTCGGCGGACGGCTCTTCCGGGGCGACATTGTCCTTTTTGCAGCCCGTCAGCCCGATAAGGGCCACGGCGCACAGCGCCACAAGTATCTTTTTCATAGCTTTGTTTTTTAAAAGGTTACTATGTTAACTATCTGTGTTAGACGGTTCTATTCCCCTTTTACTCTTTGGTTTCGTTCTCCTCGTCGAGGGTGATCTTCTCGGCGCCCAGCAGCACGTTGTACCAGGCGAAGAGCTTCTTGGCATCCGAAGTGTGCACGCGCTCGCGGTCGTAGTCGGGCAGCGCTTTCTCCAGCAGTCCGAAGAGCTCCTTGCTGTCGGCCTTCTTCGGATCGAAAGCGGTTGGCTTGCCCTCCTGCACCTTGTAGATAGCCTGCATCACCTCCTCCAGCGGGCGCTCGTCGGTCTCCGTGAAGAGACGTATCTCGCCCAGCGAGCTGATTCTATCGTTCTTGAAGACAGGGTACTTCTGACCTGTCACGAGGTTCTTGACCACAGCGCCGCCCTTGGTCTGCGACACCAGTTCACTCAAATCCGGCTTGCCGGCAATCACGAGAATGTTAGATAAATCCATTTTCAGTATTTGTTTTTATAGTTATTAGATTAAATTAACGCGCTATTGCCCTCGATATTGTGCCCAGAGAAAAAAATGTTTTCTGTTTGCACCCTCTCCCTACCCCCTCCGACCCCGCTCCGTCCCCCCTCCGACAAAAAACCGTTAAACAACCGGTGAACAGTCGGAGCGGGGACGGAGCGGGGTCGGAGGGGAGACGTACCTTCCGGGGGGTGAAAGATGTTAAATGCTGTGGTAGCGGCGGAGGCCGTCGATGGGGTCGGCGGGGACGCTGCAGAGGGTGAGGCCGTGGTCGGCGGCGAAGCGGCAAAGCACTGGTTCTATGTGCGCTGCGTAGCTGCCGACGAGCGAGAGGCGGCGGCAGCCGGTGCGGTCGACGATGGCGGCGAGCTGGTAGCGGTACCAGTCGGCGAGGCTGTCGTAGACGACGCGGTGGCAGTAGTCCTCGGCGAGGTGCTGCACGGCGAAGGGGGCCAGCGAGGCAAGGTAGCGGTTGGCGTTGGGCTGGTGGTATACATGGTCGATGAACTGCTCCTTCCCGAGGGGATAAGTGTCATGGAACATGGTACTTAGGTGCTGTGGCATGATGCCCGACAGGTAGTCCTGCAGGAGGCGCCGCCCCACGTGGTTGGCCGAGCCGTGGTCGCCGAGGATGTAGCCGGTGCTGAAGGGCTGGTGGGTGATGCGATTGCCGTCGTAGTGGCAGGCGTTGCTGCCGGTGCCGAGGATGCCCACGAGGCCTGCCTCATGGCCACAAACGGCGCGGCAGGCGCCCAGCATGTCGGTCTCTACATGTATGTTGCTTATCCCAAAGGCTTTAGAGAGCAGCAGGGCCACGCGTTCGCGCTGTGTGGCGTTGCCGCAGCCGGCACCGTAGAAGTGGAGAGCGGAGAGTTGAGAGTGGAGAGCCACTTTGTCGCGGACGGCGGTGCAGGCGGCGAGGAAGGCGTCGTCGCTGGTGAAGTGGGGGTTGAGGCCTTCGGTAACTATCTTGTTACCAAACTCTACATCCATCCACGTGGTCTTGGTGCTCCCGCTGTCGGCTATAATCGTCATATCTTCTTTTAACGGCGAATAATACTAATTTTGCTAATTGGCTTTTTTATACCTGCGTAGCAATTAGTTTAATTGGCATAATTTGCCGTTCTTTAAATAATACCGATGATGTCGTTGATATCGCTGATACCGTGGCGTTTGCAGTAGTCCTCGAGGCCGTCGACTATCTTCATGGTGACGGCGGGGTCGATGAAGTTGGCGGTGCCCACCTGGATGGCTTTGGCGCCGGCCATGAGGAACTCGAGGGCGTCGCTGGCCGAGGCTATGCCGCCGAGGCCGATGACGGGAATCTGCACGGCATGAGCCACTTGCCAGACCATGCGCACGGCCACGGGCTTCACGCAGGGACCGCTGAGGCCGCCGGTGATGGTGCTGAGGTAGGGGCGGCGGCGCTCCACGTCGATGGCCATGCCCAGCATGGTGTTGATGAGGCTCACGCTGTCGGCACCGGCAGCCTCGACGGCTTTGGCGATGTCGACGATGCTGGTGACGTTGGGGGTGAGCTTCACTATCAAGGTCTTATGGTACACCTTGCGCACCTCGCTGACGACCTGGGCGGCCATCTCGGGGTTTGTGCCGAAGCCCATGCCGCCTTTCTTGACGTTGGGGCAGCTGATGTTGAGCTCGATGGCGGGGATGCGGTCGAGGGCGTCAATCTGCGAGGCTACGTCGCAGTACTCTTCAATGGAGGAGCCGCTGACGTTGACTATGATGTTGGTGTCGAGGTCTTTGATGCGGTGGTACACTTCGGAGCAGAACTTCTTGACGCCGCCGTTCTGGAGGCCTACGGCGTTGAGCATGCCCGAGGGGGTCTCGGCCATGCGGGGGTAGGGGTTGCCCTCGCGGTGCTCGCCGGTGGTGCCCTTGACGATGAAGCCGCCGAGGCGGTTGAGGTCTACGAAGTCGGCGAACTCCTCGCCATAGCCGAAGGTGCCGCTGGCGGTCATCACGGGGTTCTTCAGCGTGAGGTTATGAACTTTGACTGCTAACATCTTTTCTTTATTTTAACGGCGAATTTAACGAATTAAACTAAGCTTGCGCAGCAATTAGTTTAATTAGCATAATTAGCCGTTTTATTACTCATACCATTTGTGCATTGTACTGATGTCGAATACGGGGCCGTCCTTGCAGACACAGCGGTGGCCCTGGTCGGTGTCGGTGACGCAGCAGAGGCAGGCGCCGACGCCACAGGCCATCATGTTCTCGAGGCTCACCTCGCAGCGTATGCCGCGCTGGGCGGCGCTGCGGGCCACGGCCTTCATCATGGGCGTGGGGCCGCAGGTGTATATCATGTCATAGTGCTCCGCGAAGGCAGGGTGCGTGGTGACGATGCCGTGATGGCCCAGGGAGCCGTCGTCGGTGGCGAGGAGCAGGTTGCCGTAGGGGCGGAAGTCGTCCTGCACGGGGATGAGGCTTGCCGTGCGGCCGCCGAGGAGTATGGTGCAGTGTATGTCGTGGGCCTTAAGTTCCTTGCCCAGGTGCAGCAGGGGCGCTGTGCCGGCGCCGCCGCCCACGAGGAGGGCTCTGCTGCCGGAGGGCAGGGCGGTGGTGAAGCCGTGGCCCAGGGGGTAGACGACATTGAGGCGCTCGCCCACGGCGAGCTCGGCCAGACGGCGCGTGCCGTTGCCGACAATCTGGATGAGGAGGGTCAGCGTGCTGTCGCTGACGTCGTGCACCGAAATGGGGCGGCGCAGCATGACGTCGCGCGAGCCCTCGACGAGCACCTCCACAAACTGGCCCGGGACGACGGGCTGCATGGCACCGTCGTGCTTGAGCACCAGACGAAAGTACTGGTCGCCCAGCTGCTGGCGCTCTATAATGCTGAATTCGTGTATCTCTTTCATGTCAGAGCAGGTTACATTATAAGTGCAAAGATACAAAATAAAGTTTAATGACAGGAGGTCTTACGCAAAATAAATTCGCCCGCCTTGTCCTACTAATTTGACTGCCACTACCGTCGCCAGACCATTCCAATGGGGGCTATATTGCCGCCCCCACCTAAAAAACATGCATATTCTTTTATGGCGCAAAGGGCATATTATCAGTGAATAACATTGGGGGGGGCAAAAAAATATTGCATTTTTTTTATTGCTATATGGGAAATCTGTTGTATTTTTGCACTACCAAATAACATTAACTTATTATTAACCAAATCCAAAAAAGATGAAAAAGACCTTTTTATTCTTTGTAGTTATGGCATCCACTTGTGCGATGTATGCACAGTGGACTAATGACACCCTCAACAACAACCTCATCGCTGAAAGTGATGTTACAGGTACTGTACAGTCTGGCGGGGTCATCACCGTGACGGATCCGGTAACCAACGACACCTATATCCAGTGGTGTTCTGGCGTAACCGGTGGCAACGGCTTCGGTCCCTCGGTGCAGCGCCTCACCGCCGACGGCACTCCGCAATGGGGCAATGGTGGCATCCGGTTCAACCAATTCAATTACATGGAATACTCGCCGGGAAACGCTATTGCCATCGCCAGCGACCATGACTTGTTGAGCTGCTTCTCCATCATCGCCGACGGTAACGACTCTGTAACCGTAGCTATGAGGATCCACCCAGATGGTACCTACGCTTGGGGCGAGGACGGCATACTCCTTTTCGATGGCCACGGCGGTCTGCGTGCCGAGATTATCGCTGGCAACGACGGCGGCGCCTGGGCTTTGGGCTCCGGCTGGAGAACCACCTATCTGCAGTACATCAATGCCGACGGTACTTTGAATCCCCTCATCACCCTCGAGTCTGACATCGACTCCATCCGATACATATATGGAAAACTCCTCCTCCGCAGTGACAACAGTATTTTCTTGACCTATGAGCATATCTGGATTGACCCGAACGGATACTCAGACTATGGAACCAAGGAGATACACCTCAGAGGCTACGCCGTCAATGGCACACAAACTCTTCAGGATGTCACCTTGATGGAGAAGGCGGATTGCGTAACCCCCTACTGCCACCATATAGAGCCCGACGGATTGGGCGGCGCATACGTATATCTTGCTTTTGGCGGTGATTCCACGGGATACTTCAACACCCATGTGTTCCACTACGATGCCAATGGTACCAGCACCATCGACGGCCCCTACGGTGTTGTTGTACACCCCGGTGGCCAACAGCGCTTATTTAAGGCGCCCTATGCCGCTGTGGACCCTGTCTCTCATGACTTGCTCATCACCTACCAACAGGCTAACGGATCTCAAGAAGTAGCCAAGGTATGTATAAACCGTATCTCTTCCACAGGAGAACTTGTGTGGGGTGATCAAGTTGTTGTATTCGACAGTCATGGCAATCATGTGGTTGGCCTCACCTACATTTCCCCCTTCGAAGACGGCAGCGGCTTAGCCGTGATCTATTTCGTGGAAGACGGCCTTTCAGCTAATCTGAGATTTACCATTGAGGCGGTTGGCTATGACATGGACACCAATGTGTTATGGAGAAAACAACTGTGCTCCAACACTACTACCAAGAAACATACTCCTGAAAATATTACTGGCTTCCACAATGGACAAAATATCGTGGTATGGACTATCGGTGATGAAGGCGATGTCTATGGCCAGAATCTCTTTGTCGACGGCACCACAGGCGTTGTTGTCGGCATCAGGGAAACGCCCGTCATCGACGATAATATCGTCAGCGTCGCAAGAATCTTCGACGTCAGCGGCCGTCTCCTGCCCGGCATGCAGGTCAAGGACCTCCGCACTGGTGTCTACATCCTCCAGGGAACGAACCAGTACGGCCAGAAAGTGAGCAAGAAGATCGTCGTCGTGAGATAATCGATGATACGATAAAACAAATAAGGCCCGTGCAATCGCACGGGCCTTATTTTTGCCGCCACTCTTACCTTTTATTTGTAGGCTATGCAGGTATATTTACCAGTATTACTATTATAGGAGATTGCCACTGTATATCCTTCATTGACTTTCATCTCAGCCCATGCCTTGGCTTCCTGTCTTGTAGTGGCTGTTGTGGTGAGATAGTCTTTGGCGGCGGAGTCCATCGTCACAACGCTATTTTTAACAAAACACACCTCATGACCTTGCTCCGACAATGTTATCATATTGTTGAGGAACTCTTCCCACTGTGCCTCCGTGTAAAGGATAGTATGGTACACCGTTTTGTCAATGGTGTAGTCTACAATACGCAGTTCACTGTTTTGCTTAACAGTGGTTTCCGTTTCTTTGAATTTTTCCTTCTGACAACCAACGGTCATCATCACAAGCACGGTCATTAGTGCTACAAGGAGCAGGTTCTTTTTCATGTGTTTTTTGTTTATAAGGGTTTTTTAATAGGTTATTTTATCTATCTCATGGTTAATGATAGCATCGTATTGCTCATAAGTGAGCGAATGGTAGACACACAGCATCATCTTTTTACGCGAAAAGATAAGAAGATCTTTGCGATAGACTTGATTGCCGTTTATCTCAATGGTGTCATTCTTTCCCTTTTGCTCAAATGACTGGTCGGAGAGGTATTCCTCTCTAATCTCTTCGGGAACATTGTTTGGCAAAGGTATGCTGAAATCGTCGCATATTTGATTCCAAACAGAGGTATCGGCAGCCTCTATCAAGGTTACGTCAACTGTGAGGGTGTCGTTGATGCGGTATCTCTTGACATAGGAGACTTCTATCCCTTCGGTGTTGGCATAGCGCCTGTATAACTCACTGACCTCTTTTGAAGGGAAAATACGCTGCCAACGATAAACAAGGGTGATGGCGCCCAAGGCGACAGCCAGCACAAGGACGAAGTAAACCCAGAATTTTATTATGTTCTTTCTAAAAATCATATATTTTCGATAGCGAGACGGATATCGTTGCAAATCTGCTGACTACCAGCGCTACTGGTGGTGGTGATTTGGTCATACTGTGCGTTGGCCATCGATGAAGACCATGTCATGCAGCAGCCTATAAAGATGCATGCTGCTACAGCTGTGCGAACCATTGCCTCGTGCCGTAGGCGACGGACACACCAATTATGCAAATCGGCATTGTGCTCGACGGCCATATTACGCACGTGGGCAAGGTCCTCTTGGTTGTGTTTGGCTATGGTCTCAATCCATTTGTTAATCTCTTGCTCTGTCATATTTATTTTATTATTGAATTGATATGTTGTCTGAATATACTTGTTGCATTTTCTGTATTATGCGTTGGCGTGTTTTGTTTACGCTGTCGGGCTTTACCCCCATTTTCACAGCTATCTCTCGCTGTTGGAAGCCTTCAAGCATTAGGCAGAGTGTGCTACGCTCTTTGTCGCTCAGGCTGACGGCGAGATCTTCTATCGTCTCGCGGAGTTTGTGCTCGTCTTGCTCCGGCAGTGTCTCTTCCAGGTGTTCATTGATGGGCAGCCACTCAGGGCCTCTATTCCGCCGATGATGGGAGAATACGCTGCGACATTGCCACATTACCCAGGCCATCTGCTGAAGGGTGTGAGCTCCTGGCCGTAAGGACGCTATATGGAACCATATAGACAAATAACAATCCTGTACTAGCTCATCGCATAGCACCTCCGAACCCGATGAGTTCCGCCAACAGAGCCTGCGTATCAGGTCTCTATAGCGTATTATCAGGTCGTCGAATGTTTTGTATTTATGTCCTTCGTCGTCGGCCATAAACTTTCACCCGTCTATATATAAATAACCCCCAATGTACCCGAAATAGGACATCAGGGAGTTGTTTTTTATGATTTCTTAACATTTGCCATACTCTATAGCTCTTTTTTATGCGGATGGAATATCCGTTGTATATTGCGTTTCCATGTCGCACCGTCGAAGAGCGACGAGTCGGTTGTGGCCTGTAGGGTTAAGAAGATACCTATGGGTAGCATGACGAACGAGGATACCCACATGCCTTCGCCTCCCATGACCGACTCGCGCACCGATTTCTCGGCTATCATGCCTACTACATAGTAGAGCACGAAGAAGCCTACCGAGGCCACCAAAGGCAGTCCCAGGCCTCCTTTGCGGACTATAGAGCCAAAGGGAGCTCCGATGAGGAAGAGCAGTAGGCAGGCTATCGAGAGAGTGAATTTGCGCTGACGCTCAATCTCATGACGGTTTATGTATTCGCGGTCGGACTCCAACATGTCACCGTAGTTGTGGCTGTCGGTACGGGCAGTGTTGGCTACGTATTTTGCTCGGTTGATTATCTTGGTGCGTGTGTCGGCATCGAGGGTGTCGATGCGGGTGTGTAGGTTGAAAGCTTCTGTGGGGCGCTCGGCGGGAGCTTTACCAGTGTAGCGATGCCACGAGCGCAGGTTAATCTCCACGTCGCGTCGGAAGGCATTCTGGCGTTGCACCAGGTTGCGCTCCAGCGAGTCGATGGAGACTCCCAGCTCAGACACATTCAGCGTCTGGTAGCTTCCCTTGAAGAGGTCCTCGCCACTTTTGTTATAGGCGAAGGATGAGATGTCGAAGGATATTGTCTGGTGGCTGAAGTTGAGCGATGTCATGGGGCGTGAGTCACGATGGTCGCCAGTGGTGGATTCAGAGTAGGTGTAGCCGTCGTAGAGGGAGAAGATAAGGTAGCGGTTGTCTATGGTGGACTGCATGGTACCACTCTTGGCGACGATGACGGCGGTCTCGGTACTGCCTTTGGTGTGGTCATAGATGACAACATCCTGCATCGTGTGACCATCGGGCGATTTGCTGCCGATGCGTATCACATAACCTTCTATGTCTTTATAGTATTCGCCAGGGCGTATGTTGATGGCCGGTTTCTTGCGAGTGACGTCGTAGAGCGTCTTGCGGTAACTCACCATTGCCTCGGGCATCACGTTGTTGGCGAAGTAGAAGGCCACTCCGGTGAGCAACACTACCACGACGGTCATAGGCAGCATGACGCGGCTGACGCTTACGCCACCGGCTTTCATGGCCACCAGTTCGTATTTCTCGCCGAAGTTGCCCATGGTCATGATGGACGCAAAGAGTACCGCTATGGGCAGCGCCATGGGTACAAAGGTGGCCGAGGCATAGAGCAGCAGTTCGGCTATGACGTTGAACTCAAGGCCCTTGCCCACCATGTCGTCGATGTACTTCCACACGAACTGCATGAGAAGCACAAAGACCGACAGCGTGAAGGTGAGCGCCAGGGGGCCGAGGAATGAACGCAATATGAGTCTGTCGAGTTTCTTCATTACATAAATCCTAACCAGCGCAGTATGTCGTTGCCGTTGGCCAGTACCATCAGCGCCAGCAGGAGGAACATGCCGACGTTCTGCGCCACGGTGAGGAATTTGTCTGAGGGTTTGCGGCGTGTGACAATCTCCCACAGGGTGAAGAGTATGTGTCCGCCGTCAAGGCCCGGGATGGGTATGATATTCATAAAGGCCAGCACCAGCGCCAGCAGGGCGGTGAGCTCCCAGAAAGCCTGCCACACCCATTGGTCGGGGAAGAGGTCGGCCATGGCTTTGAAGCCGCCGAGCTGCTTCGTGCCACCGGGCGAGAAGAGCACCTTCAGCGATGAGACGTAGGTGGTCAGGGTCTCCCAGCCATGGCGTATGCCTGCCGGTATGGCGGCAAAGAAGGAGTAGTCGACATGGCGATAGCCGCTGAAGAGGCGCGCTATGTCGGTCTCGGCCTGCACGCCGATCTTGCCGGCGTCGTTGACGGCCACAGGCAACGCCATCAGTTCGCCGTTACGGTAGAAGCCGAGGGTGACGGTGTCGTCGGCATGTTGTCCGAGCATCGCCGTTATGTCGGAGAAGGAGGCGAGCATGCTGTCGTTTATGCTGACTATGCTGTCGCCAGCCATCAGTCCTGCCTTGGCAGCGTTGCCGCCGTCGATGGCGTTGTGTACGACGAAGGGTATGCGGTAGCCCATCAGCTGCTTGGCACCCATGTCGTTCACGCGCTCCAGCAGGTGGCCGCTCATGGTGAGCTCTACGAGCGAGTCACCACGCAGCACGGTAACGGTCTCAGGGTTGTCGAGCAGCAGGGCACTGGTAGCCTCGTTGAACTCGTAGCAGTCTTTGCCGTCGATAGCATATATTATGTCGCCGTTGCGGAAGCCCTCGTCGAGCATCACCTCGTGGTAGTCGTAGCCCAGAGTGGCGGCACGCAGGGGCAGCTCGTCTTTGCCCCAGTGGGCGAACATCATGCCGTAGATGAGCAGCGCGGAGATGAAGTTCACCAGCACGCCTCCGCTGATGATGCACAGGCGCTGCCAGGCTGGCTTGGTACGGTACTCCCACGGCTGCGGCACGGCTTCAAGGTCGTCGGCACTCTTGGTCTCGTCAATCATGCCGGCAATGTCGCAATAGCCGCCCAGCGGCACCCAGCCGAGGCCCCACAGGGTGTTGTCCTGGTCCTCGGGGGCTAAGTTCTTCTCATCCCAGCTGTCGGGGGTCTTGCTGTTGAAGAACAGGAAGTGCCATTTCCCTCCGAACTTCTTGGCTTTGATGATGGAGAAGTAGGGGTTGAAGAAGATGTAATACCGGCGCACGCGCGTGTGGAACAGTTTGGCGAAAAGCAGGTGTCCCAGCTCATGTGTGGCCACAAGCAGCGAGAGGCTTACAAGTAGTGCTATCCAGTTCATTGTTGTCTTGCTGTTTTGTCAGTTTCTATCAGGTCTTCTAATGTTGGCTTTGCTATGTATGGTGTCTCCTGCATGGCACGCTCTACACGGTCGGCAATATCTAGGAAGCCTATGCGGCCGTCGATGAATTGTTGCACCGCTACTTCGTTGGCGGCGTTCATCACGCAGGGAGTGTTGCCGCCGCGCTCTATGGCTTTGTAGGCAAGGCCGAGGCAGCGGAAGGTGTCTATGTCGGGACGCTCAAAGGTGAGCGTGTGCTGGCTGAAGAGGTCGAGGCGCGGTAGGAAGCTTTCTATGCGCTCGGGGAAGCTGAAGGCATACTGTATCGGGGTCTCCATCGTGGGCACGCCGAGTTGTGCCTTGACGCTGCCGTCGGCGAACTGCACCATCGAGTGCACCACCGACTGCGGGTGCACATGCACTTCTATGTCTTTGGCGTCGACGCCGAAGAGCCATTTGGCTTCTATGACCTCGAGGCCTTTGTTCATCAGCGTGGCGCTGTCTATGGTGACTTTGCGCCCCATGCTCCAGTTGGGATGCTTGAGGGCTTGCGCCAGCGTCACGGTGGACAGCTCGTCGCGTGTCTTGCCACGGAAGGGGCCGCCACTGGCGGTGAGCAGTATCTTCTCTACAGGGCTCATCTCGCCCACCATACACTGGAATATGGCTGAATGTTCGCTGTCAACGGGTAGTATGGGCACACGGTGACGGCGAGCTGCTTCGGTGACGATGGCTCCAGCCACCACCATGGTCTCTTTGTTGGCAAGGGCTATGGGCTTGCCGTGCTCTATGGCGTGCAGCGTGGGCTTGAGGCCCGCCACACCCACTATGGCCGCCAGCACCATGTCGATGCTCTCCATCTCCATTAGGCTGACGATGGCCTCGGTACCGGCATACACCTTGATGTCTTTGTCGGCAAGGGCATCGCGCACCTGACCGTAACGGCTCTCGTCGGCTATGGCTACGGCATTGGGCTCGAACTCAAGCGCCTGCTCTATCAGCAACTCTGCATTGCTGCCTGCGCACAACACCTCGGCACAGAACAGGTCGCGGTGGCGGCGTATGACATTGAGTGCTTGTGTTCCTATCGACCCTGTGGAGCCTAATATGGCTATGCGTTTCAATGCAGTGGCTTTTAAAATGATATGTATTCTTCGGGATTGACGGGTGAGCCGTTAACCCACACTTCGAGGTGCAGGTGGGGCCCCAGCTCCGTAGTGGTGCCGGTGCCCACAAAGGCAATAGGTTCGCCTGCGCGCACCGCATCGCCCGCATGTTTGAGCAGGGCGCTGTTGTTCCGGTATACGGTGATGACGCCTGCAGGATGCTGCAGCACTATGACGTGGCCGTCCTCGGCGGTGAAGCCTGCCGAGACTACGGTGCCGCTGTAGGCGGCGTTGACGGGGCTCTCACTGGCGGCAGCGATATCTACGCCGTAGTGCCGCGTGGCGCTGTTGTAGGGCTTCACGATGTTGCCTTTCACGGGGGCAAAGAAGAGGTGCGTGACGGTGGGCTGCATGTCGGCGGAAGCCGTCGAGCCCGACGACTGCCTTATGTTGCCCTTCACTTGGTAGCGGTTGTCCTCGCGCTCCACCTCCTCGCGCAGCAGGCTGTCTTCGCGCGAGTGGCGGTAGGCACCTGCCACAACGGTCAACGTGGCTGTGCTGTCGGCCATCACGCTGTCGGCTTGTTCCCCAAGGGGCTCGCCGCGCATAAGGGCCTGCACCGTGGCCAACACCCACTCCTGGTCGGCGACAGCGCGCTCCAGCGAGTCTATCTTCTTGGCGTTGGCATAGGTCTGCTCTATCGTCTCGGTGTCCGTATAGCCCGGAATGTATTCACGCAGCGGCGTGAAGGCGATGAGCACCGTGGTGAGGAAGATGAGCACTATCACCGCGATGCCTATGGTGACAAACAGGTTGATGCCCGACAGCTGGAAGGAGAACTTCTCCTTGAAGGTGTCGGTGTCCATCACCACAAAGCGGTGCTTGTGCTTGATGACGTCGCTGATTTGCGAGTTCTTAATCTTCAGCCACCAGTCCTTGATGCCCATGTCTCTATATTAAGTGACTGAGTGACTGAGACACCATGTTGTTTTCACACACAGCAACCCCAGTCACTCAGATACTTTGTTACGCTATTCTTTCTATTAGAAGAACTTGTTGCGCTGGTCCTCTATCTTGGCTTTGTCGCGGAGCACCTGCGTAGCCATGCGGGCTTTGCTGCGGTAGCCCTGCTCCATCTGCATCTTGACCATCGTCTCGTCGTTGGCACGGGGGGCTTTGCTGTCGATCTGCACCATATAGACGCCGCTGGCACCCTTGATGGGGCCAACCATGCCGCCCTTGCTGGCAGCTATGGCAGCCTGCACCTTGGGCTCCATGCCGTAACGGTCGAGGTAGTAGTCGGTGAACGCCACGCTGTCAATGGTGTCAACGCTGGCGTTGAGCTTCATGGCTATCGAGTTGATGTCCTGAGCGGCTTTGACGGCTTCGCTGGCGCGGGCCATCAGCACGCTGGCTTTCTTCTCCACGCGCACGGGCTGCTCAATCATCGGACGTATCTGCTCCAGTGTGGCATAGCCTTTCTTGAAGACATCCTTCAGGGCCACGACAACGAACATGCCGTCGCACTCGTACACCTGGTCGGCCACATCGCCCACCTTGGTGTCCTCGTTGAAGGCCCACTGCACTATGCTGCGTGCGTTGCTGATGCCGGAGAGGTTGTTCGACATAAGGGTCACGCGGGCGCTGCGCACCTGCATGTTCTCCTGCTGGGCGGCAGCGGAGAAGTCGGTATAGTTGCGGTTCTGGCCGGCGAAGCGGTTGGCCTCGTTGTACACGGCGCGGTTGGTGGCGTTCGAGGCGGCAATCTCGCGGCTGATGAGGGCCACGCGGTACTTCTTGGCGGCGGGAGTCTTGTCGGTCACCTTCACCACGAAGTAGCCAACACCCTGCGGGTGCTCGTAGACGAAGCAGCTGCCCACGGCATGGTTGATGAGCTCTTCATTGAGGAAGCCGTAGCCACCGTCGAGCTGCCATTCCATGTCACCCTTGGTGTTGCCCTTCTGCGGGTCGTCGCTGTACTGCTCCACGGCCTGCTCGAAGGTTATCTTGTTGCCGTTGAGCAATGCCAGTACGCTGTCGGCGAGGTGTTTGGCCTGCTCGTCGCTGCGCATGATGTTGCCACCGGCATTCTGGTTCAGGATGTACACCACGGAGGCGCGCAGCGAGTCGGGACGCACGGCGCTGCTGATGACTTTGGCCATCATCCACTCGTTGCCAGCCAGCACGGGAGCAATGAACTCACCGTCCTTGGCAGCGGCGATCTGCTCGTCAAGTGGAGCCTTGAAGGCAGAGGCACGCTTGTAGGTGGAGTCGTAGCTGCGGTCGCTCTCGGCATTCACGAAGAAGGCAACCTCGTCCTCAGGCACGGTCTGGAACTCGTCCCAAGTCTTGTTGACCTGGTTCTGTATGTCGGCAAGGTCCTGCGGAGTGGGGTTCACCGGGAACGCGATGAACTCGAGGTCGCGCAGCTCCTCGCGGACGCGGAACTCGGCCTTGTGCTCGTTGTAGTAGGCCTGGAAGTCTTCGTCATTGACGGTGGCCTCTTCGTCGCTCACCGACGAGAAGGGCAGCGCCACAGCGCGCACGTTGGCAACGCTCTTGCCATACTCGGCAACCTTGGCGACCAGAGCCTTGGGCATATAGAAACCGGAGCTGATGAGGGTGTTGTACTTCTGCTGCTCACGGTCGGCTTTCACGTAGTTCTCGAGCTCGACCCACTGCATGCGGCGAGTGGTGTCCAGCTGGTCGAAGTTCTCAATAAACTGGTTGACGTAGCGCACGTCGAACTGGCCCGTCTGGGGGTCGGTGAAACTCTGGCGCACGTAGGGGTGGATGAACTTGCCGGTGAACATATCGTTGACCTCGGCAGGACTCACGCGGAGACCCAGCTTGGCGGTCTGCTCCTCCATGAGGGTCTCTTCCACAAACTGCTGCCACACCTGCTCGCGAATCTGCTGCTCCATCTCGGCGGGCACCTGGGTGGTCTGCTGCTGCATCTTGTAGTTGTTCTCCATCTCGGTCACCTTCTCGTTGAAACGCTGCGAGGTCATGGTCTCGCCGTTCACCTTGCCAACGTCGGGGATGCCGCCGCGGTTTTTCGTCAGGTCGCCCAGAATGAACGCCAGAATGGCAATACCGACTATGGCAACGGCCCAGCCGGAATGCTTTCTAATACTTCCAATAATTCCCATTTTGTTAGTTATTTGTTATTTATTATTATTATCTATTGCTTTGATGTTTAATGCCTTGCATGCCCTGTAAGGGGAGGTGCGCATTCCTCGTCAAACATGCAAAGATACAAAATTTTTTATAATTGCCGCAATTTTTTTAATCCTCACCGTCTCGGCACACCCTCTCCCCTCCGTCCCCTCTCCGTCTGTTCTACGGTTGTTCACCGGTTGTTTAACGGTACAGAACCGTTAAACAACCGGTGAACAACCGTAGAACAGACGGACCGGGGTCGGAGAGGGGACGGAGAGGGTGGATACAAAAAAAGCCCCCGCGAGAGCGGGGGCTGTGTCTGTGATGACGCTCGGTGTTGCGCTTATTTCTCGCGGATCACGTCGCCGTGGTCTTTGACAATCATCTTCTGCCACTCCTTGCGGTAGTTGGGCTGCATGGGGAAGACGGCGCTGCCGGTGGCGGTGCGCTCAAACTTGCCGTCTTTCTCTTTCTTGATGTTGCCGTCCATGTACTTGACGAGGAGGTACTTGTCGAGGGTGTTCCACTCTTTCATCATGCGCTCTGCGGCGCGGTTGCTGAAGTCGTTGAGCAGCTGGGTGAGGGCTTCGCCTTCGTACTCTTTGGCGCGGCTGTCGAATTTCTCCACGTCGTGGATATAGCCTTCCTCGAGCTTGCTCTGCACTTTCTGCACGTCGACAATCATGTCGCTGTAGCGGCTGTAGACGAAGTTGGTGACGCGGTTGAAGAGCCAGAAGGCCGAGGTCTCGCTGTAGGTCAGCATGTCGCCGTTGCCCTGGCGGAAGCACTCGGGCACGCCAGCTGCGGCACTGGGCCACGAAGCTGAAGCCGGTCTGCTGGGTGCTGGTGGCGCGCTCGTGGATGTAGGAGTGGCCGTCGAGCTCGAAGCCCATGGGACGCCAGCGGTAGGGGCAGTTGAAGGGGCCTGCGCCGAGGTCCTTGCTCATGTCCATGGAGGTGCCCTCGTAGTGGTCGCGCATCAGCTGCATGGCCTCATGCACGGAGATCTTGTGGTCGGGCTCTATCCAGAGGGGCAGGCGCTCGGCTTTGGCGTCGCCCATGGCGTATTTCTCGTAGCGCTGCATGTCTTTGGCCACGCGGTTGAACATGGCATAGACACGGGCGTCGCAGCCGCGCAGGCCGCTGAAGGTCAGCGGGGCGTAGGTGTCGGCGAAGGAGAAGTCGGCGTCGGCGCCGTCGTACCAGCCGCAGGCGCGGGCGTAGGTGATGACCTCGCTGCTGTAGACGCATTCCACTTCAGGCTCGAAGAGGTAGTCGAGGTGGGCGCTGCTGATGACCTTGTGGAGGCCTTTGCCCTTGGCTTTCTGGAACTTCTTGCCTTCCTGGGGGAACTGGGTGATGCGGGCCTGGTTGGCGTGGCCGCTGACGTAGCCGTCGGGGATGCGGCGGGCTACCCACACGGCGCCATCGGTGTATTTGTATTTGAGCTTCTTGGCCAGCTCAGGCTTCACGGTGCCGGGGCGCTTGCCGATGAGCTCGAGAATCCACACCTCGTTGGGGTCGCAGATGCTGAAGCTCTCGCCCTCGCTGTGGTAGGGGTACTGGCTCATGAAGCCGGCGAGGACCTGGATGGCCTCGCGGGCGTTCTTGGCGCGCTGCAGGGTGAGGTAGATGTAGCTGCCGTAGTCGATGCCGCCCTCAATCTCGGTGGCCAGCTCCTCGCGGCCGCCATAGGTGGTCTCGCCGATGGCCAGCTGGTGCTCGTTCATGTTGCCCACGACGCTGTAGGTCTGCGCCACCTGGGGAATCATGATGAGGGGCTTGCCACTGTCCCAGTCGACGACCTGGAACATGGTGCCGGCAGGGTAGGCGGCGGCCTTGCGGTAGTACAGCTCGCCGTAGAGCGTGTGGCTGTCGGCGGCGTAGGTGATCATGGTGCTGCCGTCCTTGGTGGCACCCTTGGTGAACAGGAAGTTCGTGCAGGCGTCAGCGGTGCTGGCCGCAAAGAGGGCCAAGCCCAGGAAGCCTGCTGCAATGATACGGTTGAGTTTCATATTGTTTGTTGTTTTATCTATTATTTCTGGGTGCAAAGATACGAACATTTTTCCATATACGAGCAAAAAGAAATGCGCCACCGTTGTGGGTGGCGCATAGTGTGCTGATTGTATGTTTATTGGTTACTGTATGACCAACTTCTTCACCGTGGTGCCGGCGCTGTTGCCCACACTGACGAAATAGATGCCTTTGGGCAGGGTGCCTTGTGCGATGCGGAGCGTGGAGTCGACCTGCGTCGACTGTATCACGGTGCGACCCTGCAGGTCGGTCACAGTGACAACCGACGGCACTCCGACACTTATGTAAGCGTCGCCCGTAGTGGGGTTGGGATGGATGGCAACGTTCGGCAAACCATTCACATTGCCTATTCCCACGCATCTGGGTCCGAATATGGCGGTGAAGACGGTGTCGGAGGTAATGATAAAGCTGTAAGGATTATCACGTATTGTGTCGCCGACAGAGTTGACCCAGTACCAGAACCAGAGATCATTGTTATATATGGCAGTCAGTGTAACCAGCGTACTGTCAGCATAGACACCAGTTCCAGTGACGGAAACGCCATCGCTCTCCGTTGGTGTGTCATTAGAAATACTATTTACCATATTCACAGAGACATTGCGCCAGATGGTGTCGGGTACTTCGGGTATGGTGGTGTCGATGATATGCACATTGTCAATTATCAGCAAGCCTGGAACCCCGGTGGGGACGTGATTCTCCGTGGTGTAGCGGAAAGCTAAGCGGATGGTCTGTCCGGCGTAGGCGTTGAGAGGCACACGCATTGTGCTCCAACCGACGGTAATATCTGGATGCACCGTGTCAATTGCTATCAGGGTGTCGTAGTTGTTCAGGTCGCGGTAGTCGGCCGCTGCGGTGACCATGACGCAGTAGGAGTGAGTGTCGTTAAGCTGTGTGCTGGCATCCCAGCACAACATCAACTCGTCGCCATTTGACGTCGGCAGGGTAGGTAGTGTAATGGCGCGCGAAACGAGCCAGCTGTCGGTAGGATGCCACACATTGACAGCCACCGCCATAGTGTAGTATGGATTATCGGGTAGGGTCCATTGGCTGCCTTCGGGCTGCCACCAGCAGGTGAAGTAGTTGGTGAAGTCCTCCATCCATTGTAGAGCATCCACCGTGTCGCACGGCTTGATGTTTACCGTGCACCATGCGGTGTCGCTGCCATAGCTGTTGGTGGCCACAACGGTGACAGTGTCGGGGCCGCCTGTGTAGCAAGTTAGCTGGGCCTGTGCACTGCTGTCCTGTATCAGTATTGCTTCACCGTTCTGGGCCTTGGTGGAGGTCCAACTGTATGTGATGCCGTTGGTGTCGCCCTCGACCAGTGTGGCCTCTATCGCCAATTCGGTGCCGGGGAACCAGCTGCCGTCCACAGCCAGACTCACCACAGGTTCGAAGGAATAGCGCACGCTCATGTTGAATAAATAGAATTGAAGGAACTGGCCGGTGGCCATGAAGACCAAACGGATATGCTGGCCGGCGTAGGCGGTGAGGGGTATGTGTGCAGAGGGATGTCTACCCGAGACAAAGGGGTAGTTTCCAATGGTGTCGAAGGTGGTCATGTCGGTGGTGACCATTACCAGATAGCTGCCATAGAAGAAACTATACGCACAGTCGAACTCAAGCACCACATTGCCATCGGTGGGCACATATAGTGGCGACGACGCCACTGTGGTGGTAGGCCAGTCGGTGAAGCTTAGATAGCCATTGCTTGTGACTTCGCATGTTCCGTCGAGCACTTGCCAGCAAGGGAAGTCGTTGCTGAAGTCCACCACCCACGGCAGGTCGTCCATGACGGGGCAGATATGCACGTAAGCTGTGTCGGTAAAGGTGCCGTAGTTGTTGCTGACGGTGACAATAATAGTGTCGATGCCTGCGCCGTTGTAGGCTATTCCTACCTGCGGACCGTTACCAAGAATGGTTGCCAGACCGTTGTTTTCCATGGACGATGTCCACAAGTAGGTAATACCTGCTGTGTCGCCCTCGGTGAGGTTAATTGTTGCGGTGACGGTGTCGCCTTTATAGACTTTTGCCGACGAGGTGGCGAGGCTGCCCACAAGCTCGCGCGTGTAGCGTATCTCTATGTCATCCATGTAGACATAGTAAAGGCCGTTGTCACTGCCACCGGCCCATGCCAGACGGATGGTCTGCCCCGCCAGCGGCTCCAAGTCAACAGTATATTGCTGCCATGAGGTCGAAATGTCGTTGCCTTGGCAATAAAACAGGGTGTTGGTGGCTGACCACACAGGGTTGGCGGCATTGAGGGCATTCACATACATCTGTCGGACGCTGGCGTTACCACCATTGTGTTTCATCCACCACATCAGCGTCAGACCATGCGCGTCGGTCGGCACAACGATGGGTTGCGACACTAATGTGTCGTATGGGTATCTCACGTTAGTACTTCTGGCACCAACTGATCCTTGTCCGCTATGGGCGCCAGTTGTAAGGAGATTCCACACACTGATGCCATTAATGGGCATGGTCCAGCAGTCGAGATTATGCTCAAAGCCCTCGTGCCAAGGGAACTGGGTCACCGGGCGGCAGTCCATCACGTTGACCACCGCTGTGGCCGTAGCTGTGCCGTAGTCGGTGGTAAGTGTCAGCGTGATGGTGTCGGTGCCGGAACTGAGGTAGACGAACTGCAGCGTGTCGTCGTCGGTGAGGCGGTCGACCAAGCCGCGCTCCTCCATGGTGGAGTGCCAGTTATAGACAGGGTTGCTCAGCATGCCACTGGTCATTACCGGAGTCACCGTCACCGTGTCGCCACCGTGCACCAGAGTTGGTGCAGCCAGCAGAATCTCCGGTTGCGTGCGAATCTCGATGCTCACATTGTCCACATCGCTATTTCCTCCACCTGCTCCCACACGCTGAAAGGCGATGCGCACGCGGTGCCCAGCCCAGGTGTCAAGCAGGCGGTAGTATTGTTGGAAATACTGCTCATAATGGTCCATCTCGCACAGCGTCACCCAGGCCGCCGCAGTGTCTATGTCGTCGGTGCTATCGCACACCAGCAAGCGCACACGCATCTGTGGAGTCCTGTTGCTGTACCGGGTACTCCTGTACAACCATCCCAGCGTAAGCCCCACCGTGTCTGGCAACTCCACTGGCAGCGACACGAGCCACTCGTTGTACAATGCGCTACTGGTGCCGGCGGAAAGCACTTGCATATAGTAATTGTTGCTGCTCGAAGCGCGGCGCCAGCGTCTGGTAGTGGTGGTGTACGGCTTTGTCCAGCAGCCGTCATTGACGGCCAGTTGGAAGTCGTCGCTCCACGGCAGGGTAGTCACAGTGCCGCAATCATGCACCTGTATCACAGATGTTACCGTCATGCTGCCGTAAGCATTACTGACGGTAACGGTTAGGGTGTCCCATCCTGCCTCGGTATAGAGCAGTGGCAGGGTGTCAATATCTACAAAGTCGCCGAGCATGGTGCTGTGCCAGATGCGGCTTACAGGGGATAGGCCCCGAGTCAGGCTAAGTATAGCTACTGCCGAAGAACCAACGATTGCCAGCTCGGGTGCCAATAGCGAACCCATCGGAGCATGCTTCGAATAGATGCCTATCTGCGAGAGGGTGCCGCGGTAAGAGTAGCCTCCAGCAGTCAATCTCACTTCGAAAGCTATGCGCACAGTCTGTCCTACGTATGCTGCAAGGCTAACACTATGCTGCACATATCCTTGACCTGCATCTCCCATATTGGCCGTGTGGATGGTGTCGCGTGTACCGTCTTCTTTTAGTACTATCACCTTCAGGTTCGGATAAAAATAGTTGCGCTGGTCTTTCCACCAGAGACACAGCCCTGAGCTATCGCAGTCGAGCCGTATGGCTGGCGTAGTGAGGGTGATGTATCCTGTTGATGTTACGCCGGAGTTCAGTTGTCCATAGACAGCTTGTGCGTTGGCTGCTGTCCAGTAGCCGTTGCCACTCTGCGGCCAGCAGCTGAAATTGCTGGAGAAGTTGGCCTCCCAAGGGAAAGTGCTGATAGTGTCGCACTGCTGCGACTGCGCCTGATTACAAATCAACCCAATTAGGGCCACTAATGCAAAGAATATTTTTTTCATCATATTATTAGTTTAATAATAAAGGATAACGCTTTTATTGTTGTTTTATTGTTTGTCGGCGGCATCAATGTATATGGGCGCGAGTTTCTATATATTCTTTACGAAAGAAGGCTGCCAATATCTTCGAATTGGCAGCCTTCTCTATGAGATAAAGCAGTATTACTTTGTCTACTTCTTTTTTATTACTGTCTACTTGTGAACTACAGCAGTTTCTTCTTGAGGTTGAGGATCATGTCGTCGGTCATCTTCTCGAGGTCGTACTGCGGGTTCCAGCCCCACTCGTTGCGGGCGCAGCTGTCGTCCATCTTGTCGGGCCAGCTGTCGGCGATGGCCTGCTTGATAGGCTCGGGCTCGTAGACCATCTCGAACTGCGGGTAGCGCTTCTTGATGGTGTTGTAGATAATCTCGGGGTCGAAGCTCATGGCGGTGACGTTGAAGCTGTTGCGGTGCACCAGCTTGGTGGGGTCGGCCTCCATGATGTCGATCATGGCCTTCTGGGCGTCAGGCATGTACATCATGTCCATGTAGGTGCCTTTCTTAAGCGGGCAGACGAATTTCTCGCCCTTGACGGCAGCGTAGTAGATCTCGACGGCGTAGTCGGTGGTGCCGCCGCCGGGAAGGGTTTGGTAGCTGATGAGGCCGGGGAAACGCACCGAGCGGGTGTCGACACCGAAGCGGGTGTAGTAGTAGTCGGAGAGTAGCTCGCCGGTGACTTTGGTGACACCGTAGATGGTGTTGGGGCGCTGGATGGTGTCCTGCGGGGTGTTGTCGTGCGGGGTCGAGGGACCGAAGGCACCGATGCTGCTCGGGGTGAAGACGGCGCAGCCGAAGAGGCGTGCCACCTCGAGGCAGTTGACCAGGCTGCCGATACCGACGTTCCAACCAAGCATGGGGTTGAGCTCGGCGGTGGCGCTGAGGATGGCGGCGAGGTTATAGATGGTGTCGATATTGTACAGCTTCACGGCAGTGGCAATCTGCATAATCTGGGTGCTGTCGATGCGCTCCACGGGACCACGCTCGTAGGGGTCGCCCTTAAGGGGACGCAGGTCGCTGCAAACTACGTTGTTGTCACCATAGATGTCTCTCAAATTACGTGTCAGCTCACTGCCAATCTGGCCGCCGGCACCGACGATAAGGATCTTTTTCATCGTTATTTTATTTTATTATTATCTGTTGTTCAGCTCTATAATGTGCAATGACACATGCTGTTGTACAACATTGTCACCGCTTTTGACGTCCGCAAAAATACAAAATAATTTTTATTCCGCACCTATTATTTTACTTTTTTGTACGCTCTGTTATGCTGAGGTCTGCTATAGGCTGAAGCTGAACGGCATCAGGTCTGCCACGCTGCCTGTCTCGCGCACGCGCCCCTCTTGCAGCAGGCAGAGCACGCGCAGTGGGTGTCCCTGCAGTCGTTCGTATTCCAGCAGCACCTGGCGGCAGGCTCCACAGGGCGATGCCTCGCAGAGCTCTCCGGCGGCGTTGCGGCCGACAATGGCGAGGGCCGTGTAGTCGCGCATGTCGGGCCGTTGGGCCGAGGCCGCGAAGATGGCGGTGCGTTCGGCGCAGAGCCCCGATGGGAAGGCGGCGTTCTCTTGGTTGTTGCCTGTCACCACGCTGCCGTCAGCAAGCCGCAGCGCGGCTCCCACATGGAATCTGGAATAGGGTGCATAGGCACCGTCGGCAGCAGATATCGCGCGGTGCATCAACTCTTTGTCCGCATCGCTCAGAGCGTCGATGGTGGCGTACTCCTTATAGTTGATTGTCAGTGTCTTCTCGGTCATTGCATCTATCGTTTATGGCTGCAAATATAGCAAAAATAATCTATGTGAAAAAAAAGTCGTAATTTTGCATCCCGAAAACGATGAAAGAAGGTTTGGTCATAAGGACTACCGGCAACTGGTACAGGGTGTTGACAGATGGCGGCGAGGCGGTTGAGTGCCGTCTGCGCGGCAACTACCGTCTGCGTGGCAACAAGCAAACCAATCCGGTGGCTGTGGGCGACCACGTGCTCTTCGAGCTCGAGGCCGACGGCACGGGGGTAATCCACGATGTGCGTGACCGCTCGAACTACATTGTGCGGCGTGCCACCAAGCTCTCGAAGCAGACCCACGTCATCGCTGCCAACATCGACCTACTGTGCGTCGTGGCCACACTCGGCCTGCCGCGCACCTCTACAGGCTTCATCGACCGCCTGCTGGTGACCGCCGAGGCCTATCATATACCTGCTTGCATCATCTTTAACAAGTGCGATTTGCTGGTCGACGACGAGCTGCGCGCCATGCAGGACGAGCTCTCCGAGCTCTACCGCTCGGTGGGCTATCCCGTGCTCGAGGTGTCGGCATTGAAGGGGTCCGGCATCGACGAGCTCAAGGCCATGATTGTCGGCAAGACCGTCCTCTTCAGCGGCCACAGCGGTGTGGGCAAGAGCGCCATGCTCAACGCCCTCTGCCCGGGTCTTGCCCTCAAGGTGGGCGCCATCTCCGACTGGAGCCTCAAAGGCAAGCACACCACCACCTTCGCCGAAATCTTCCCCATCCAACTCTCCACTCTCCACTCTTCACTCTCCACTTATCTCATCGACACTCCCGGCATCAAGGAGTTCGGCATGGTGGACTTCACGCCGCAGGAACTCAGCCACTTCTTCCCCGAGATGCGCCGCGTGCTGCACGACTGCTACTTCGCCGACTGCACCCATCGCCACGAGCCGCGCTGCGCCGTCAAGGAGGCCATAGACAACGGTACCATCAGCGAGGAGCGCTACCGCAACTACCTCAGCATCATTGAAGATATTACCGAAAATCAATAATTAAATCCATCAGATATGTTTTCGTCATTAAGCATCGTTGAAATTGTCAGTACCTTCTTGGTGATGTTCGCCATCATCGATATCACTGGTTCCATACCCATCTTCGTCTCCATGCGAGACAAAGGCACCAGGATAAAGCCACTGCAGGCCACCGGCGTGGCGCTGCTGCTCTTCATAGGCTTCTACTTCCTTGGTGACGCCTTGCTGCGACTCTTCGGCATCGACATGCCGTCGTTCGCCGTCGCGGGCTCCGTGGTGCTCTTCATCCTCGCCTTCGAGATGATACTGGGGCGCGACATCATTAAGAACGAGCCTACCTCGTCTGGCGCCAGCATCGTGCCCATCGCCTTCCCTCTTATAGCAGGTCCGGGAGCCATCACCGCGTTCATATCGCTGCATGCCGAGTACCAGACCGTCAACATCATGATAGGCCTCGCCGCCAATATCATCATCGACTACTTTGTGCTGCGTTACCTCGACAAGATAACCCACTGGCTGGGTGCCGATATCATCTACGTGCTGCGCAAGTTCTTCGGCGTCATCCTTCTTGCAATGGCCGTCAAACTCTTCGCCGGCAACCTACCGGCAATCTTCGCCGCATAAAAAGAAAAAAGGCAGACTTCGAAGTCTGCCTTTTCTTTTATATCCATTCGTTAACTTTACTTCTTCAGGAACTTGAAGTCCTTGCCGAGGTAGTAGGCTTGGTCGCCGAGGCCTTCCTCGATGCGCATCAGCTGGTTGTACTTGCAGATGCGGTCGGTGCGGCTGGCGGAGCCGGTCTTGATGAGGCCTGCATTCATGGCGACCACGAGGTCGGCGATGGTGGTGTCCTCGGTCTCACCGCTGCGGTGGCTGATGATGGCGGTCATGTTGTTGCGCATGGCCAGGTTCACAGCCTCGATGGTCTCGGTGAGGGTACCTATCTGGTTGAGCTTGATAAGGATGCTGTTGGCAACATTCTTCTCGAGACCCATCTTCAGGCGCTCCACGTTGGTGACGAACAGGTCGTCGCCCACCAGCTGGCAGCGGTCGCCGATGGCGTCGGTGTGCAGGCGCCAGCCATCCCAGTCGTCCTCGGCCATGCCGTCTTCGATGCTGATGATGGGGTACTTGTTCACCCACTCTTTCCAGAAGTCGCTCATCTGGGCAGGCGTCAGCTTGTCGCCGGTGCTCCATTTGAGGTGGTACATATTCTCGTCGGCGAGGTAGAACTCGCTGCTGGCGGCGTCGAGGGCGATGAAGACATCCTCGCCGGGACGGTAGCCGGCCTTCTCGATGGCCTGCAGGATGCACATGATGGCCTCCTCGTTGCTGCCGAGGTTGGGGGCGAAGCCGCCTTCGTCACCCACGTTGGTGCTCAGGCCTTTGCTTTTGAGAACGGTCTTCAGGTTGTGGAACACTTCGGCACCCATGCGCAGGGCCTCGCTGAAGGTGGGGGCGCCCACGGGCATGATCATGAACTCCTGGAAGTCGATGCTGTTGTCGGCATGCGAACCGCCATTGAGGATGTTCATCATGGGGATGGGCAGAGTGTGGCCGCCCACGCCGCCGAGGTAGCGGTAGAGCTCCTGGCCGGTCTCCTGGGCTGCTGCTTTGGCGCAGGCCAGCGAGACACCGAGGATGGCGTTGGCTCCCAAACGGCTCTTGTTCTCAGTGCCGTCGAGTTCGATCATCTTGTCGTCAATGGCTTTCTGCTCGTTGACGAACATGCCCTGCAGCTCGTCGTTGAGCACGGTGTTGACATTGTTCACGGCATTGAGCACGCTCTTGCCGAGGAAGAGGCTCTTGTCGCCGTCGCGCAGCTCGCAGGCTTCGTGCACGCCGGTGGAGGCTCCGCTGGGCACTGCGGCGCGGCCGATGGCGCCCTGGTCGGTATAGACATCAACTTCTACTGTGGGATTACCGCGGCTGTCAAGAATCTGACGGCCCTTGATTCCTATTATCTGGCTCATAATTCTTTATTGAATTGTTAATTATAAATAATATATATGTTGTCTATTGGAACAGAAAAAAGCCAACCACTTGCGGCGGTCGGCTGATTCTTTTGCTCGCTGATGCGCGGTCGCCGCTTACATGGCGTTGACTTTGCGCATGCACTTCGACTTGAGGTTGGCAGCTTTGTTCTTGTGGATGATGGAACGCTTGGCCAGCTTGTCGATGATGGAGACCATCTTGGGCAGACGCTCAGCGGCAACAGCCTTGTCCTCAAGGGCGCGGAAGTCACGCAGGGCATTGCGCATGGTCTTGGCGTAGTAGCGATTCTCTACTCTCTTTTTCTCGTTGGAGCGAATTCTTTTCTTTGCAGACTTGTGGTGTGCCATAAATTCTTGTTGTTCTTATTCTTATTTGTTCTTGTTCTTTCGTACCGCGTGCGGGATTCGAACCCGCGATTTTGAGAATGAAAATCTCACGTCCTGGGCCTACTAGACGAACGCGGCGCAGTGCTTTTGAGGCTACCCTATAGGGTACTTTTTCCGCAAAAAGCGGGTGCAAAATTACTAACTATTTTCGACATGGCAAAATTTTTTTCAACTACTTCGGTTGAAAACGTCTGCCGATTATTCGTTATCTGCCTGAAAACGAAAGCCTAAACGCTTGCCAGTGACAAGGGATTTTTTGTCTAAATTATTTTTCATCTCACCCACAGAGACCAGCTTGACTTCGTCGTACGGGGGGGTCAAAAGGTCAAAATTGGTGGTGTACTCGATGGCCGACTCCACGATTCCTTGCACAGTGTCCTGATTTACAACGGATGTGTTGAAATTGGTATAGAGCATGCCGAGCTCGCGTTTGCCTTCGATGAAGTAGTGCTTCTCCTTGTTAACAAACACACGGCCAATCATATAGCCGAGGTCGTTGTCACGCTGGTAGGCGAACGAGTCGGCGAGGAAGTTATATATATGTATCGTGCCGCAGTAGGAGCGTGTGCTGTCTTCGCGGATGTAGGGCGACTTCATCACCTGGTGGTCGCGCGAGAACTCGAAGACGTTGGTGTGCATCATAAAGAGCAGTATGTCGCCCGCGAACTTGACCTCGAACTCGAAGTCGCCGCGGTCGGTGAACTCGAAGGCCACGTTCTTGCCCTCCTTGGCGCACTGTGCACGGAAGAGCTCTATGAGGTCGCGCGTCGTCGTGCGGAAGAGCTCGAAGGTCTCCTTGGTGGCGTCGTACACGTGCTGCTTGAGCTCGCTCTTGCTGAATACCAAATCTTTGAGTGATTCTTTAAGTTCCATATCTACTGTCTTTTCCCGATAATAACGATGGCGCTGCCGAAAAAGTATATTTCCGGTCAAAAAAGATGCTCTAACTGCCTGTTTCTCCGCACCCGCTCCGTCCCCCCTCCGTCCCCGCTCCGACTGAACATCGAAAAAACGTAGTAAAATCCTCGGAGAGGAGGCGCTCCGGAACCGGAGGGGGGAGGGGTTTGGTATGCTGTTTTTTCTAATCTTTTTTGTTTTTTGTAAAAAAATTGTATCTTTGCACCGCGAAAACCATTACGGAACAATAGATGAAAGACAGACAAAACTCATTGATTATCTTGAAGTCCACCCTCGGTAGACTTCCGTCCTACTATTGCGAAATCGAAAATCGCCTGGCAAAAGGGGAGGAGTATGTCTCGTCTACATCCATAGCCGACAGCTTGGGCATAAACCCTGTGCAAGTGCGTAAGGACTTGGCCGGTATCAGCTCCGAGCCCGGCCGTCCGAAGCTGGGTTTCCGGGTCGACACGCTGCTCGAGGACTTGAAGATATACCTTGGCTATGATCACTATGACGAAGCCGTGTTGGTGGGTGTTGGAGCCCTGGGACATGTGCTGATGCAGTATGGTGGATTTGCCAAATACGGTCTCGATATTGTCGCCGGCTTCGACCGTGAGCCCAGGGAGAAGAAGGTGGGAGGCAAAATGGTCTTGCCGATGCTTAAGCTGGTCTCTTTCCTCAAGCGTACGCACATCAAGATCGGCATCATCTCGGTGCCGGCGGCCGAAGCGCAGGGAGTGGCTGATTTGCTGGTGGCTGCGGGTGTCCAGGCCATCTGGAATTTCGCCCCCACCACGCTCAACCTGCCCGACAATATCCTTGTTAAAAATGAGAACCTTGCCGCCTCTCTCGCGGCCCTCACTACCGAGCTCCGGCGTCGCCAGTAACCGATAGTTGAAAAATGAAGAGAAAAAGGGGTTGGAAACAGCCCCTTTTTTTACTCAAAAAATGCGCACTTTTCCCTCTTTTATCGATAAAAAAAGTATGAAAAGTAAAATTTTTCTCGTTGTGTATCATACTTTTGTATTCGATAATAAAAGTTTTATTTGGTAGATTGTTTTTATTTTTTACTTTTGCGCCCGCTTTCGGAAAAGAAGAGCGACCTTCCGACCAAAAAGAGCAGAGTACATTTTATATTAATTCTAAATATCAATCTTTTAATTCTAATAGATATGATGACAAGAGAGCAATACATTGAAAGTCTTCGCAAGATGAAGATGAACGTCTGGTACATGGGCGAGAAGATCGACAACCCTGTCGATCACCCTATGATACGCCCGTCGCTCAACTCGGTGGCTATGACCTACTGGTTGGCCGAGCAGCCCGAGTACCAGGATGTGATGACCGTTGTCAGCAATCTCACCGGAAAGCGTATCAACCGCTTCTGCCACCTTCATCAGAGCACCGAGGATTTGGTGAACAAGGTGAAGATGCAGCGTCTCTGCGGCCAGAAGACAGCCGCCTGCTTCCAGCGTTGCGTGGGCATGGATGCCTTCAACGCCATCTATAGCACTACCTATGAAATCGACCAGAAATATGGTACCGAGTACCACAAACGTTTCACTGAATATCTGAAATATGTACAGGATAACGACCTGACCATCGATGGCGCTATGACCGACCCGAAGGGCGACCGCAGTCTCAGCCCCAGCAAGCAGAGCGACCCTGACATGTTCCTCCATATAGCCGAAATCCGTCCCGACGGTATTGTTGTCCGCGGTGCCAAAGCCCACCAGACGGGTGCTGTTAACAGCCACGAGCACCTTATCATGCCCACCCAGGCCATGAAGGAAGAGGACAAGGCATACGCTGTGAGTTTCGCCATCCCCACCGACGCCGAGGGTGTCACTATGATCTACGGCCGTCAGAGTTGCGACACTCGCAAATTGGAGAAATACCACGACATAGACCTCGGCAACTCGCAGTTCGGTGGTCACGAGGCTCTTGTCATCTTTGACAACGTCTTCATCCCCAACGAGCGCGTCTTTATGTGCCAGGAGTACGACTTTGCCGGTATGATGGTGGAGCGCTTTGCCGGCTACCACCGCCAGAGCTATGGCGGCTGCAAGGTGGGCGTTGGCGACGTTCTCATCGGTGCCGCCGCACTGGCCGCCGATGCCAATGGCGTGACCAAGGCCAGCCATATCAAAGACAAGCTCATTGAGATGACCCACCTCAACGAGACCCTCTACAGCTGCGGCATAGCTTGCTCTTGCGAAGGCTGCAAGATGGCTGCCGGCAACTATATGATCAACCTGCTGCTGGCCAATGTCTGCAAGCAGAACGTCACTCGCCTGCCATACGAGATTGCCCGTTTGGCCGAGGATATCGCCGGTGGTCTGATGGTCACCATGCCCAGCGAGGCCGACCTGCGCAGCAAGGAAATCGGCCACTATGTGGAGAAATACCTTAAGGCTTCGCCCGACTTTACCACCGAGGAGCGCATGCGCATCCTGCGCCTCATCGAGAACCTCACCCTCGGCACCGCCGCCGTCGGTTACCGCACCGAGAGCATGCATGGCGCCGGCTCGCCCCAGGCCCAGCGTATCATGATCAGCCGCCAGGGCAACCTTGAGAGCAAGAAACAGCTTGCCAGGGATATCGCCAAGATAAAGGGAAGCGAGAAAAAGTAAAAGAAACAGCGAATGGGTGTGAAAAATCCTTTTAAAGATGGATTGGAAACAAGAATATAAGAAACGTCTGACCACTGCGGAAGAAGCCATTAAAAGTATCAAGAATGGCGACACTGTGGTGATGTCGGAGTGCGCCGGTGTGCCGCGCAAGGTCATCCAGACCCTTGCCGAACACTGTGCCGACTACCATGATGTGAGCATCTATCACATGCTCACCCTTGGTGAGGGCGAGTGCTTCGCCCCTGAATGTTATGATCACTTTCGTCATTTAACTAATTTCGTCGGAGCCAACTCCAGACAAGCCGTCTGGAGTGGCGCCGGCCACTTCTTCCCCTCCTACTTTAAGGATGTGCCGGCAATGCTGGGAAAAGAAATACCGTGCGACGTGGCAGTTATTACCGTCACAGAGCCGGGTCCCGACGGCTACTGCTCGGTGTCGCTGTCGTGCGACTATGCCGTGGCGGCAGCCAAAAAAGCCCGTGTGGTTATCGCCGAGATGAACGACCAGCTGCCCTTCACCGCCGGTGGCACCCTGCTGCATGTTAGCGAGTTTACCCATATTGTGCCGGTCAACTACGCACCTCCTGAGCTGGCTCCCGCCAAGATTGGCCCTATCGAAGAGGCCATAGGCCATCACTGTGCTTCGCTCATCAACGATGGCGACACTCTCCAGCTTGGTATCGGTGCCATCCCCGACGCTGTGCTGGCTGAACTGAAAGACAAGCACCACCTCGGTATCCATACGGAGATGTTCTCCGACGGCGTTGTCGACCTTGTAAAGGCTGGCGTTATCGATGGTGAGAACAAGACGCTGCATCGCGGCAAACTCGTCGCGACCTTCTTGATGGGCACCAAGAAACTCTACGACTTCGTGGACCATAACCCCATGGTGGCCCTTTACGGTGTCGACTACGTCAACGACCCCTACGTCATCGCCCAGAACGACAATATGGTGGCTATCAATTCCTGTATCGAGGTTGACCTGCAAGGGCAAGTGGCCAGCGAAAGCATGGGCACCAAGCAGTTTAGCGGTACCGGCGGACAAGTGGACTATGTGCGAGGAGCCGCAATGAGCAAGGGCGGCCGCAGTATCATGGCGATGCCCTCCACCGCGGCTAAAGGTACGGTGAGCCGCATCGTGGCTACCCTTACCCCGGGCGCCGCTGTCACCACCTCGCGCAACGATGTGGACTATGTTATTACCGAGTATGGCATTGCCCACCTCAAGGGCAAGACCATCTCACAGCGGGCGGAAGCCTTGATTGCAATAGCACACCCTGCGTTCCGCGACAAGCTCCGCGCTGATTTCGAGAAAAACTATCTGATTAAATGAATATGGCTGCCGGTGGTCAGTACCACTCCTTCACGCTAATTTCTTCGTATAGATACTGACCACCGAGGCCTTTAACTTTTAAATCAACCCTTACAATGTTCACAGTTAAAAGCAATATACATCAATTCGCCACGTTCAAGCAGTTCGCCAGCGAATTCCAGTTGGGCGCCAACGATCTGGTCATTACCCAGTCGTTTATCTATGAGCCCTACATTCAGGGTCTCAACCTCCCCTGCCATTTTGTTATGCAGGAGCGTTATGGTCTCGGCGAGCCGAGTGACGAGATGATACAAAACATCATGAACGATCTCGACGGCTATCAGTTTGATCGCGTTGTGGCCGTCGGCGGAGGTACCGTAATCGATATCTCCAAACTCTTTGTGCTTGGTATCCTGCCGAATGTCACCGATGCCTTTGAGCGCAAGATTCCAATCGTGAAACAGAAAAAGCTTGTCATTGTGCCCACCACCTGTGGTACCGGCAGCGAGGTGACCAACATCTCTATCGCTGAACTCAAGCAGCGCCATACCAAACTGGGGTTGGCCGACAACGCCATTCTGGCTGATGACGCGGTGCTTATACCCGAGCTGCTCACCTCTCTCCCCTTCAAGCCCTATGCTTTCAGTGCCATCGATGCCCTCATCCATGCCACCGAGAGTTATCTTTCGCCCAAGGCCAATCATTATACCCGCCTTTTCTCGACAGAGGCTATACGTCTCATCCTGCCTATCTTCAAAGGTATCGCCAAATATGGCCCTGATTACCGCATCAAGCATCTCGAGGCTATGCTTCGTGCCAGCAACTATGCCGGCATCGCTTTCGGCAATGCAGGTTGCGCCGCAGTCCATGCACTAAGTTATCCACTGGGCGGCAACTATCATGTGGCTCATGGTGAAAGCAACTACCAGTTCTTCACACATATCCTCGGCATCTATGCCCGTAAGAATGCCACGGGTGCCATTGCTGACCTTAATGCCCTTTATGCTTCTCTCCTCGGATGCCCTGCCGATCCCGACACGCTCTACGCTGCACTCGATAATGTGCTCTCTTGCATGGTTGCCAAACGCCCCCTGCGTGAGTATGGCATGAAGGCTGAGGAGTGCGAGAGCTTCGCCGACAGTGTACTCTCCACTCAGCAGCGTCTTCTGAGCAACAACTACGAGCCCCTTAGCCGCGAAGAAATAGTCAATGTCTATAAAAAACTTTATTAATAATACAGCAATGACCGAGATAGAACAAATGATAGCCAAGGCCCGCGAAGCGCAGGCCATTTATGTGCGCCACTTCGACCAGGACGATGTCGACCGCGCCGTTAAAATCACCACCAAGACCATCTATGACCACGCCGAAGAGTTGGCCCGCATGGCCGTCGATGAGACCCAGATGGGTGTATATGAGGACAAGGTGGCCAAGAACCGCAACAAGTCGAAAGGTGTCTGGTGGGATCTCCACGGCAAGAAGTCCATGGGTATCCTCAGCATTGATGAGCGCACTGGCCTTATTGAGATAGCCAAACCTATCGGTGTGGTGGCAGGTGTCACTCCTATGACCAACCCTATAGTCACTCCTATGTCTAAGATTGCCTTCGCCCTTAAGAGTCGCAATGCTATCATCATCAGTCCTCATCCCAAGTCGAGACTTTGCTCTTCGCGTGCTGTCGATCTTATCGTCGAAGCTCTGCGCGAAGTCAATCTGCCCGACGGTATGGTGCAGATTGTCCGCGAGCCCTCGCTTGAGAAGACCCAGGAGCTCATGGCCAAGTGTGACGTGACGGTGGCCACCGGCGGTATGCCCATGGTGCGCAGCGCCTACAGCAGCGGCAAGCCTAGTTTCGGCGTTGGCGCAGGCAACGTGCAGGTTATCCTCGACCGTGACATTGACTACGATCTTGCTACCTCTAAGCTTGTGACCGGACGCTCCTTTGATAACGGCATCATTTGCTCCGGTGAGCAGAGCTGCATATATCCCCAAGAGCAGCGCGAGGCTGTGATGGCCGGTTTCCGCCACAACCATGCTTATATCTGCAATGCCGAAGAGCGTGAGAAAATCATTGCCGCTATTTTCGAGGACGGTCACACTGCCCGTGACGTTGTCGGACAGAGCGCCCAGAAGATTGGCCGCAAGGCCGGTATAAACATCCCCGATGATGTGAAGGTCATTGTTGTTGAGAGCAACGGCTCCTTTGGCCCCGCCGACCCCATCAGCAAGGAGAAGATGTGCCCCGTGATGGCAGCCTTCCCGTATCAGTATTTCGAGCAGGCCATTGAGATAGCGCAGACCAACCTCAGCTATGAGGGTAAGGGCCATACTGCAGGTCTTCATTCCAACTCGCAGGCTAACATCATCAAGGCGGGTTCCGAACTTGCAGTTTCCCGTCTTATCGTCAACGCCATATGCGCCACCACTGCTGGCGGAAGCATCCAGAACGGACTCCCTGTCACCAACACGCTCGGTTGCGGTTCCTGGGGTGGCAACTCCATCAGCGAAAACTTCACATTCAAGCATCTGCTCAACATAACCCGTGTTGCTCCTATCCAAACTCGCATGCGCGTCCCAAGCGACGAGGAAATCTGGAATTAAAAGAAGTAATTTACGAACGGTAATAAGGGCGAGTTGTGCTGTGTTCGGCTCGCCCCGCACCGTTTGAGAAACCAAACAAATAAGAGAGTTATGACAATCAAAGTTTGTGTCGGTAGTTCATGCCACCTAAAAGGCTCCTACGATGTCATCGAGGCCTTCAAGGAGGTGCTGAAGAAGTACGATGTGGAGGACCTGGTGGAGTTGCAAGCCAGCTTCTGTCTGGGCCACTGCGCCAAGGGTGTCACCGTGAGCTGCGAGGGCGAGGAGTGTGCGGCAGGACCTGCCGCCGGTGGCCCGCAGGTGGAGGAGATTCCGGAAGGGTTTATCATGCACAGCGTCAATGCCTCTAATGTGGAAGAGCTCTTTGCTACAGAGGTATATCCTAAACTGAATCTGAACTGAGAATGTCTGAATATCTTGAATTCCGAACGGTGCAGTGTAGAGACTGCTACCGTTGCCTGCGTGAATGTCCGGTGAAATCCATCCATATCAACGACCATCACGCTCAAATCATAGAGGACAATTGTATTCTCTGCGGCCATTGCACGCAAGTATGCCCGCAGGGGGCCAAGATAGAACACAGCGAACTACCGGTGGTGCGCGAACTGCTAAAGAGTGGTGCCCGCATTGCCGCTTCTGTAGCTCCGTCGTTCATCAGCAGCCTTGGACTGAATGATTTCTCGATCCTCCGCATCGCCTTGGCGAAATTAGGCTTCTCGATAGCCGAGGAGACCGCTGTGGGGGCACAGGCTGTAGTGGAGGAATATAAGCGACTGCTTACCAAAGGCGAGATGCAGAACTTCATCACATCGGCCTGTCCTGCTGCTTGCCGCCTGATACAGATGTATTATCCCAAAGCGCTACAATACCTCGCGCCCGTCGACTCGCCAATGGTGGCCCATGCCAAGATGCTCCGCAAGAACGACCCATCCCTCAAGGTGGTCTTCATCGGCCCTTGCATCGCCAAGAAGCGCGAGGCCGACGAGCATGGTATCGACGCTGTGTTGACCTTCAGCGAGATGCTGAGTCTCTTCGAAGAGAGAGGCATCAACCTACAGACCATCAATCGTCTTGTGGTGACTGAACGCGGTGGCGATGGTGTTAACCGCGCAAAGGCTTTCCCTGCCACCCAAGGCATCATACGCTCGTTCGACGTGCTGCCCGAAGGCTACCGCTATATGTCGGTCGACGGAGCCGATCGTTTGGCCGCTGTGCTGGATAATATCGAGAGTCTCGACCATGTGTTTATCGAGATGAATGTCTGTCCAGGAGGCTGCATCAACGGCCCTTGTGCCATCCTCAGGGAAGGCGGCATGATCAAGGCCGAGGCCGACATCGACGCATATGTGGAGCGAGAGATGGCCAGCCATAAACTCACCCCAGCACCTGATGCGGGCGTGAATCTTGACTATGCACATCCTCGCTTGCGAGCCCGTTGCCATCCGGTATCGGAGAAAGAAATTGAGGAAGTGCTGCATCGCACCGGCAAGTTCACCAAAGAGGATGAACTGAACTGTGGTGCCTGCGGCTACCCCTCCTGCCGCGAGAAGGCTTGCGCCGTGGTCAACGGCTACGCCGATATCGACATCTGCTTGCCATACATGCGCAAACGTGCTGAGAGCCTTGCCGTGGATATCGTTCATAACTCCCCCGAGGGAGTCATACTCGTCGACCACGAGATGAATATCATCGATACCAACGCCTCTGCCATGAATATGCTTGGTCTGGAGGGAACTCCCGAGAGTGTTCAGGGGCGCCCTGTGGCCGAGAGTTTCCCGCCCATCGACTTCTACAACGCTTACACCAAACGCTGCCGCACGGAGAATCCCTGCCTCCGCATCGCTGCCACGGGCCGTTACGTCAGTCTCACTGTGAGCCTGCTTAGCGAACAAAACATGCTTTTCGGCCTGATGAAAGACATCTCGGATCAGGTGAACTACGACAAGAAGCTGGACCGTATGAAGGAGGACACCATTGCCACCACCGACGAGCTCATCATGAAGCAGATGCGCGTGGCACAGGAGATTGCCTCGCTACTGGGCGAGACGACTGCCGAGACAAAGGTGGCCCTGCTTAACCTCAAGCGGATGTTGGCTGATGGCAAAAGCGACGTGCACACCGATGGACGCCCCAGCGAATGGAGGACTGCCAAAGTATGAGTGCCATGAAGAATCTATGTGTTGAATACGGATATACCTCGCTCAACCATGTGGGCGAGGAGCTCTGTGGCGACAATGTGGAGATGAGCGTAAACGGCGAATGGACCACGCTGGTGCTGGCCGATGGCTTGGGCAGCGGTGTGAAAGCCAATATCCTCTCCACTCTCACCAGCAAGATTCTCTGCACTATGGTGGCCGGCGGCGCCGATATGGAAGAGTGCGTTGAGACCGTCATTCAGACATTGCCCGTCTGCAAAGAGCGCGGTGTGGCCTATAGCACCTTCTCTGTCATTCATGTGAACACCCTCGGTAAAGGTCATCTTTTCGAGTTCGACAATCCAGAAGCCATTTGGTACCACAATGGCCACACCTGTGACTTCCCCCGTATGGAGAAGCTTATCTGCGGTAAGAAAGTCTTTGTCACCGAGCTGGAGTTAGAGGCCGGCGACATGGTCTTCGTGATGAGCGACGGCACCATCCACGCCGGTATCGGGCAGATACTCAACTTCGGTTGGCAGCGTAAGGATGTCATGGAACACCTGCAGAACAATATCAATGCCCATATGTCTGCCCGCGCGGCGGCCTGCCTTCTGGCGTCGGCCTGCAACGACCTCTACCTCGACCGTCCCGGTGACGACACCACTGTGGCCGCCATACGTATCCGTCCCCGTTGCGAGGTGCACATCATGGTGGGCCCTCCAGTGGACAAAGAGAAGGACCCCGAGTATGTCAGTCAGTTCATGGAGAGCGCCGACCGCCGCATTGTATGTGGCGGCACCACCTCGCAGGTGGTGGCCCGCTGCCTCAATAGGAAACTCAAGACCAGCTTCGAGTTCCCCGACAAGGAAGTCCCGCCGATAGGCTATATCGACGGCATCGACCTCGTCACCGAGGGAGTTATCACTCTGCGCCGTCTCCTCTCACTCTCAGAGAAGTATATCTCCGTCAAGGATCTCACCCCCAAGACCTACTCCAAAAAAGACGGCGGCTCACTGTTGGCCAACATCGTCTTCGAGGAGTCCACACATATCGTCTTCTTCGTCGGACAGAATGTCAATGCCGCCCATCAGGGACTTGACATCGACATCACGATGAAACTCAAGCTCGTCGAGCGTCTGGCCGTAAACCTTAGAAAGATAGGAAAACAGGTAACAATAAATTATGATTAACAATGGAGCAGAAGTTATTTGATACCAACGTACAATGGATTAAGTATAAGGTACTGAAAGAAGTCATCCGCCGCGCCTATGAAGGCGGGTTGGAGGATGCCTATATAGAAATTCCCAAGATTATCACTCCGGGGCCTAAGTCAGCACTGAATTGCTGCATCTACAAGGAGCGCGCCATCGTGCAGGAGCGCATCCACATGGCCATGGGTGGCGACAAGAACAATGACAATCCCGTGCAGGTGATGGAGATTGCTTGCGACGAGTGTCCGGCCGCCGGAATGTTGGTCACCGAAGCCTGCCGCGGCTGCCTGATGCATGCCTGCAAAGACGTCTGCCCCACGGGAGCCATCACTATCGTAGGCCACCGCTGCCATATCGACAAGTCGAAGTGCATCGAGTGTGGCAAGTGCTCCGCTGCCTGCCCCTATAGTGCTATCATCGCGCAGAAACGTCCGTGCATGAAGAGCTGCAAGGTGAAGGCCATCAGTATCAATGACGACGACAAGGCTGTCATAGACAACAACAAGTGCATCTCCTGCGGTGCCTGCGTCATCAGTTGTCCTTTCGGTGCCATTACCGACCGCTCGCTGGTACTCGACATTATCGACCTGCTCAAGCAGTCTGAAGATGGCAACCGCTACCGTGTCTATGCTGTCATCGCCCCCGCCATCGTCGGGCAGTGCCGCTTCGGCCGTATCGAGCAGGTTGTCACAGCCATCAAAGAGCTCGGCTTCCATCAAGTTGTCGAGGCCGCCCTGGGTGCCGACATCACCCTTTACAATGAGGCCCTCGAGATGAAGGAGAAGAAGCTTATGACCACCTCCTGCTGCCCTGCCTTTGTCCGCTTTGTTGAGACCAACTTCCCCGAATTCCGCGATGCAATCTCCTCTTCGGTATCTCCTATGTTGATGACCGCCAAGCTTATCAAGCGTAGCGACCTCACCGCCAAGGTGGTCTTCATCGGCCCCTGTGCTGCCAAGAAAGCCGAGTTCCGGCAGGAAAAGAACCAGGGTCTTATCGACAGCGTGATGAGCTTCGAGGAGCTGCAGGCTTTCCTTGATGCCCGCGGCATCGACACCACGCAGTGCGAGGATACCATCCTCGACAACGCTTCCTTCTACGGACGCATCTTCGCCAAGAGTGGCGGCATCGCACAGGGCGTAGCCCATGTGGCCGGGCGTAGCCCATGTGGCCGCGAAACTCGGCGTCGAGGGTGTCAAACCCGTGGTGATGAACGGCATCGACCAATGTCGCCAGCATCTGGCCCTGCTCCGCGCCAAGAAGGAAACCGCCAACTTCTTCGAGGGTATGGCCTGCGACGGAGGCTGTGTGGGTGGCCCGCTGAGCATCACCCGTTCGCCAAAGAATGTCTTCGATGTTGACCAGTATGGTAACTCGGCCAAGGAGAAGGACATCGACGGTTCCGTCAACCTGTACAAGCTGAAAATGGAAAGATAACTTTTATGATATTTAATAAATAAAATGATGAAAGAAAAAACAACATTCCGTAGCGAGAGTGACCTTCTGGGTTCA
>ONUE01000030.1 GCA_900320975.1 uncultured Bacteroidales bacterium
GAGTCAGTCCTTCAAAGCACAGCTGGACAAGGCACGGTGTTGGTGCGCCGCAGAGGAGCGCTGCGAGAGCGGCGTGCGGCAGAAGCTGGTGGCGTGGGGCGCTGAGGGTGACGATGTTGACGCTGTCGTGGACGCGCTGAAGGAGGATGGCTATCTGGACGACAGGCGCTATGCCAGAGCCTATTGCGAGAGCAAGGTGCTGCACCAGCACTGGGGTCGTCAGAAGGTGCAATACCAGTTGAAGATGAAGGGGTTGCAGCGCGAGGCGATAGCCGAGGGGATGGCTGTGGTGGACGAGGAGCAGTATATGGATATGCTGCTCGAGACGGCGGAACGCAAGCTGAGGGAGCTGGGCGGAAAGTTGGGGGTGACGGAGAAGCGCAAGCTGATGGCTTTCTTGGCGTCGAGGGGGTTCACTATGAGCGAGATAAACGATGTAATAACTAAAATAACAAAACAATGAAACGCATCATTACCATTTGTGCAACCTTGTTCATGGTTGCCACTGTTGCTACGGCACAGGACGATGCCGCCCCCGCCGGCGGCTCATGGAGCACCAGCACCACTCCCGCACTGAAGGTGAGCGAGCAGCTGTTCAACAACTGGTCGAAGAGCGGTAACTCGACTTTCGACATTACCTCGTCGCTCTTCGGCAACTACAAGTACACGCATGCCAAGTATGTGTGGGACAATGTCGTCGACCTGGCCTACGGCTATGCCTGGCAGGACCTCGACCCCGAAGGGGTGCTCTTCGAGACGCGCCGCAAGAGTAACGATAAGATTGACCTCACCAGCGCCCTCTCGTGGAACGCCTACAAGGGCTGGGGCGCCAGCTTCACGGCCAACCTGAAGACCCAGTTCGGCAGAGGCTACGAGTACGACGGTGTGGGTCCGGAGGCCGAGGAGACCAAGCAGCTCGTCTCCGACTTCTTCGCACCGGCCTATCTGACCACGGCTCTCTCGTTCGAGTACAAGAAGCCCGACTGGTCGGTGGCTCTCTCGTTCTTGACCGGCAAGACGACCTTCGTCTGCAACGACTGGTTCATCATCAACGGCTACAACTACGGTGTCATCCAGAACGACAAGGACGACCCCAAGCGCCCCTTCGACCCCGAGAAGGAGGAGACCTACAAGAATATCAAGAACGCCTACTTCGCCCTCGGTAGCTATGTCAGGGCACAATACCTCAAGAAGGACCTCGTCCCCAACCTGGACCTCTACGCCCGCATAGAGCTCTTCTACGACTACCAGAAGCCGAAGAACATGGGATGGAAATCCATCGACGCCGCTACCGACTGGTCGTATGTCGAGGGCGACGGTGGCGCCAAGACCAAGTATACCGGTGTCGAGTCGATGGACAAGGCTGGTTTCGAGCGCTTGAAAGGCATGAACTGGATTCAGCGCCGCGCTTTTGAGACGGACCTCGACATGGAGGTCAAGCTCGACTACCGCTTCTCCAACCATATCGCTGCCAACTTTGCCCTGAACCTGAAATACGATACCGACTTCGCGGGCATGGGCCGCGGCGGTCACTGGCAGCTCTACCAGCTTGCCGGTGTGTCGCTCTTCTTCAACTGGAAGACGCCGAAACAATAAGGTTACTTGAACCGAAGCAGTACAGACTCGCTGACACGAAGCCCAACCAGCTGTGCCAGCGAGCCTTCTTTTATGGCCAGCTCGAGCATGCCTGTGGCGGAGACGGTGAGGTGCAGGCGGTGGCGCGGGTCGCTGGAGGTGTGCTGGCTGTAGTAGCCGGTGGTGAGCTCGGTGACCTCCAGGTCGCGCACCGAGAGCACAAAGGGACGCCCCTGGCGTATCTCCTCGAACTCCTTGTAGCTCATGCCGAGATAGGCGTTGCCGTAGCGGTCGATGTAATGCACGTAGATGCGGTAGTTGTCGCCCTGCATGACGTAGTTCTGCATGGTGCGCGGTGCAAGTTGTGCCGGCTCGCCGAGGTCGTCCATCGAGGCTCCGCGGGCCAGCATCACCGCCACGCGGGCGAAGAGCGAGTGGGCGGCGAAGTTGAGGATGCTGTTGCTGCTGACTTGCAGCAGGCGGGCGTCCTCGATGTCGTTGCCGAAGGCCATGGAAGGCAGGCCGTTGTCGCAGCAGAGGAAGTACTGGCCGCGGGCTTTCACGCAGAGGAACGGCTGGCGTGTGGCCACGTCGATGATGTGTATTGTACCGGCAGGGAATCCGAGGCAGGCCTGGCGCACCACGAAGGTGGCCGTCATCACGTTGTAGGCCTCCATGGAGTGGGTGATATCCACCACCAGCACGTCCTCTATATGGCTGTATAGCAAACCTTTCACCATGCCTGCGAAGAAGCCGGCATCGCCCCAGTCGGTGGTCAGTGTCACGATAGGTCTGCTCATTACGAGGTGCAAAGATACGAAAGTTTTTCCAAAGCGGTGGGAAAAAGTTTTTGCGCCCTGTACAATAATATCTTGCATAGTACGTTACTACTCTTAAATAACACAAAACAACCATAAGATATGAAATCCATAATTGTCGGCACCGACTTCTCCGAAGGCTCCTATGTGGCGCTTGAACTGGCTGTTGATGTGGCTAACCGCCTGCAGTGCGGCATCTTGCTCGTGTGGGTGAAGCGCGAGAAGAAGCTCTTCACCAGCGACCAGCTGGAGGTGATGACACACCTCGCCGAAGACAAACTCGCCGAGCTGTGCAAGAAGTACAACCCACTGATGAAACACGGTACCATACATAGTTCGATATTGACTGGCAAGGTTTCCACCGCCATTGCAGAGACCGCCCAGCGTGAGCTGGCACCGATGATTGTCATCGGTACCAACGGTGCCTCCGGTTTCGAGAAATACTTTATCGGCAGCCAGGCTGCCCGTATCGTGCAGGACTCCCCCTGCCCGGTGCTCACCATGCGCCAGGGATATAACTTCCACAAGAGCCTCGAGCGTATCGTGTGCCCCATCCGTGTCAACGCCAACTCGCGCCAGAAGGTGCCGCCCGCAGCCACCATGGCCAAGATCTTCGGCTCCGAAGTGCATGTCCTCGGTCTGCTCGACCTCAAGGAGGAGGAGTCGGCACTGCGCACCTATGTGGGCCAGAGCATCGACTATCTGGAAAAGGAGGGTGTGCCCTATCATTTTGAAATCCGCAACTATTCATCATATAGCGACACTGTGCTGTCGTATGCCGACGAGATAAAGGCCGACTTGGTGATTATCAACACCGAGCAGGACAAGCTTATCTCGCAGTTCTTCCTCGGCACCAACGCGCAGCAGGTGGTGCACAAGTCGCAGATCCCTGTGCTCTGCATCCACCCGGCTGACTATATCAACGTCGCTGCCAAGGTCTGATGGAGTACGATGTGATTGTTGTTGGAGGTGGAGCGGCGGGACTTATGGCCGCCGTCACTGCCGCGGAGCGTGGCCGACGTGTACTGCTTCTTGAGAAGATGGACCAGGCGGGCCGCAAGTTGCGCATCACAGGCAAAGGCCGGTGCAACCTCACCAACACCAATCCGCTGCGCGACACGCTGCCGCACATCGGCAGCAGCACTGCCGGCGCCACCAACAAGCCCGGTCAGACGGGTGGTGTGTGGCTCCGCAACGCTTATGGGCGCTTCTTCAATCAAGAGCTCATGGACTTCTTCGAGGAGCGCGGTGTGCCTCTCGTCGTCGAGCGCGGCAACCGCGTCTATCCGGCTTCCGGCAAGGCTCTCGATGTCTTCCTCGCCCTCATCGGCGCTCTGGAGCAGAACCCCAATGTCACCATCCGCAAGAACGCCACCGTGAAGAGCATAGAGAGGTTCGAGGGGCAGGCTACCGCCGTGATACTCGACCGTGGTGAGCGCATCACTTGCCGCCACATCATCCTTGCCACCGGTGGTCTCTCGTACCCCACCACAGGCTCTACGGGGGCCGGATATCGCATCGCCGCAGACCTCGGTCACACCATCGTCGAGCCTGTCCCGTCGCTTGTGGCACTCAAATGCCAGGAGAAAGTGCCGGAGGAACTTGTCGGCTTCCAGCTGAAGAATGTGCAATTGACCGTTGACGGTAAGCCCTTCTTCGGCGAGATGACGTTCGTCCAGGACGGCCTCGCGGGCCCTATAGTACTCAGTGCCTCGCGCGCCATTACCCGCCAACTACATACCTTGCACTCGCCACTCACCGCCACCCTCGACCTCAAGCCCGCCCTCACTGCAGAGCAGCTCGACAAGCGCCTGCTTGCCGACATCAATGCCAACGGCACGCGCATCTTCAATGACGCCCTGCGCCTGTGGCTTCCCGCCGAGCTCATACCGCTGGCGCTGCCGCAGCTGCACATAGAGTATTACAAACGCCTCCACCAGATTACTGGCGAGGAGCGCCGCCGTCTGCGCGACTGGCTCAAGGGCGTGCCGTTCACTATCACCGGCACCCACGACTGGAACGAGGCCGTCATCACCCAGGGAGGTGTCTCGTTGGCCGAAGTCAACCCCAAGACCATGGAAAGCCGCCTCGTCAAAGGCCTGTATATCGTCGGCGAGCTCCTCGACCTCGATGCAGACACCGGTGGCTACAACCTACAGATAGCATTCTCCACCGGCCATGCTGCCGGCGAAGCCGTATAAAAAAGAAAAGCGACCTACGCGGGTCGCTTTTTTTATTGCTCTGCTGCGATGACAGCCTCTTCCCAGGCCGTCATCTTCTGCTCTAAAGTGTCTTTTTGGCTTTGGTATTCCTTATAGAAGTCGGGTGTTTGGACCTCGCCGGTGGCGAGTATCGTGTCCTTGGCGGCAATTGCTGCCTCGAGGGCTTCAATCTCCTGCTCCACCTGCTTGACAGCGTTCTGCAGCTTGCGGCGCTCGCGCTCGCGCTCCTTGCTCTGCTCATAGGCGGCCTTGGAGGAGCTGGTCTCTTTGGTTTTGGTGGTAGTATTAGCCGCACTGGTATTGCTAACCTCTTTGAAACTGTCCAAGAACTCCATAATGTCGCCCTTGAACTCGTGCACCGCGCCGTCGCGGAACTCGTAGAGCTCGTCGGTGAGGCCGCTGAGGAAGTCGCGGTCGTGGCTCACCACTATCAGCGTGCCGGTGTATTGCAGCAGGGCATTCTTGAGGATGTCCTTGCTGTTCATGTCAAGGTGGTTGGTAGGCTCGTCGAGGATGAGCAGGTTGCTCGGCGTGAGCAGCAACTTGGCCAGCGCCAGGCGTGCCTTCTCGCCACCGCTGAGCACCTTGACCTTCTTGTCGATGTCGTCGTCGCCGAAGAGAAAACTGCCCAGTATGTTGCGTATCTTGGGCCTGATGTCGCCCTGCGCTATGTCGTCGATGGTCTCGAAGACCGTCTTGTCGAGGTTAAGCATGGCGGCTTGGTTCTGGGCATAGTAGCCCATCTGCACGCCGGCGCCCAGCTTGAAGCTGCCGGTGTAGTCGTTGATGTCGCCCACGATGATCTTCGCCATTGTTGACTTGCCCTCGCCGTTGCGGCCCACGAAGGCCACCTTCTTGCCCGCCGTGAGCAGCAGGTCGACACCGTCGAATACCTGATTGTCGCCGTAGGCTTTGCCCAGATGCTGCGCCTCCACCACTATCTTGCCGCTATGCGGGGCAGGGGGAAACAGGAAGTGTATGCTCTCTGTGCTCACCTCGTCAACAGTAATCTTCTCCATGCGCTCCAGCATCTTCACGCGGCTCTGCACCTGCTTGGCTTTGGTGGCCTTGTAGCGGAAGCGCTCAATGAAGGCTTCTATCTGTGCCACCTGCCGCTGCTGGTTGGTGAGCTGTGCCATCTGGCTGGCGCGCCGCTCCTGCATCTGCACCACATATTCCGAGTAGGGGCATTTGTAGTCGTATATGCGTCCAGCGGTAATCTCAATGGTGCGCTTGGTGATGTTGTCGAGGAAGGTGCGGTCGTGGCTCACGAGCACCACGGCACCGCTGTAGTTGGCCAGATAGCTCTCCAGCCATTGGATGGAGACAATGTCCAGATGGTTCGTCGGTTCGTCGAGGAGCAGGAACTCTGGGTGGCGCAGCAGCAGCTTGGCCAACTCCACTCGCATCTGCCATCCGCCGCTGAACACCGCCACGGGCCTGTCGAAGTCGCTGTGCTTGAAGCCCAAGCCCAGCAACACCTTCTCGGCCTGCTCCTGACGGCGTCCGCCGCCGAGGAGGCTGAGATGTTCCGTCACCTCGTTGTGACGCTCCAGAAGTCTCGTGTACTCTGCGCTCTCATAGTCGGTGCGCTCGGCAATCTCGGCCGTGAGGCGTTCCTGTTCGCGCTCCAGGTCGTCGATGGCGCTGAAGGCCGTCATGGCCTCCTCGAGCACCGTGCCCACGCTGTCGGGCACCATCTCCTGTGGCAGGTAGCCCACCGTCTGGCCTGTGGCCACCACTATGGTGCCGCTCTCGGGCTCTTGCCAGCCGCAGAGTATCTTCAATAAAGTGGACTTGCCGGCACCGTTCATGCCGACAAGTCCTATTCTATCGCGGTCCCCTATGTTGAAGGTTACGCCGCTGAAGAGGTCGGTGCCTGTGAATTGCACCGACAAATTGTTTACGCTAATCAATGCAGCGAGAAGTTGACGGGGAGGTTGTACTGCACACGCACATTCTTACCGCGCTGTTTGCCGGGTTTCCACTTGGGCATGGCCTTCACAACGCGCACTGCTTCAGCGCCGCAGCCACCACCGATGTCACGCATCACACGCACGCCGGTCACCGAGCCGTCCTTCTCGACGACGAAGGTGACATACACACGTCCCGTGATGTTGTTCTCGCGGGCCAGCTGCGGATACTTGATGTTCTGGGCAAGATATTTGTACAGGGCTTCGACGCCGCCGGGGAACTCGGGGTCGTTCTCAACGACCTGGAAGATCTCCTGCTCGTCTTCTTCCTCTTCCTCCTCAATCTTGACGGGGGTAATCTCGATGTTCGTGGCCTCTTCCTGACGGGCGAACGAGCTCATGTCGACTTCCTTGTCGGACTCGGCGTCGTCCTCGATGACGTTCAGCTCGGTGGTCACTTCAGGCTGCTCGGGAGGTGGCGGTGGCGGCAGCTCTTCCTGCTGGGTCTGGATGATGACATCCTCCACCTCGTCCATGGCGGTGCGCTGCACCACCTCAATCTTCTCCTCGTCGTAGTTCTTCCACTCAAAAGCAGCCAGAACGACGGCCATGATAACCACAAGACCTATCTCAAGATAGAGTCCGCGGCGTTTTTCAAGGTCGGCCTTGGGTGTTTTCTTGGCTTCCATATTATTATTTTTTAGTTGTTTACTCGCATTTGGGCCCGTTTTTCGGGCTTCTTTTCAGGGTGCTAAATTACGAAAAAAATCTGAATTACCAACAAAAAAATGTTAATTTTTCCTCAACACTCCACTTAGCATTCCTCCACGGAAAGCGTGTCGGAGAGGTACAGCAGATAGCCGCTGACATTGGGGTATCCCATGGCACTGAGGGCTTTGCAGTAGGCATGCACCTGGCTGCGGTGGTCGGGCAGGGGAGCGCCGGTCTTGAAGTCCACCACCCAGGTCTCCGAAGGCGTGAGCACCACGCGGTCGGGGCGCCCGCGGCGTCCGTCGGCCACCAGGTCGCACTCGTTCTTGGCTTTGTATTGGGGGCTGAAGAAGCGCGCCGTCAGCGGGTCGCTGACCACCTTGCGCGCCAGTGTGCCGAGCTCCACGGTCTCGTCGTCGGCCAGCTGTCGGCTCTCGGCGAAGCGCCGGATGGCTTCCTCGACGTCGTCGGCGTGCTGCACCGTGGACAGCATGTCGTGGGCATAGATGCCGAAACGGCGCCGGTCTTCCATGAGCGAGGTGAGGGCTTGCTCCGACGGCGACGCTATGCTCACGTGCTCGCTCCAGTCGGCGAAGGAGAGCCGCGCCAAGCTTTCAACCTGCTTCTCCGAGGCGTCGCCCTTGTCCGTGTGGCGGCATTCCTTGTCGCCACGCTGGCAGCCTTGCGGTGCGAAGCTGGCCAGCAGGGTGGGGTAGCGCCGGTCGTGCTCGGGCGGGGTCTTGATGTCGGCGGGGTCGGGGCAGAAAATATACAGTTGTTCTTTAGCGCGCGTGAAGGCGACGTACATGATGTTCAGCTCGTCTACCTCGGCCATGCGCTGCTCTTCGAGGCGTTGCTTCTCGAAGAGGGTGCGCTCGCTTGCGCTGAGGTTCACTATTGTGGTGGGCAGTTGCTTGCCGTCGCCGCCGAGGCTGGCGTCGGGCTCCACCCACAGCTCAGCACCGTGCTCGCTGCGGAAGTAGAGAGGGCAGATGACCACGGGTTTGCCCAAGCCTTTGGACTTGTGTATGGTGAGCAGCTGCACGGCGTCGATGTCGTCCGATGCCGCCGCCGAGAGGTTCTTCTGGCTGTCGAACCACTCGAGGAAGTCGGCCACCTCCTGGCGGTGACGTGCCGCGAAGGCCGCCGCGCGGTTGAGGAGCGACGCCACATATAGGTTGTCGATGCCGTCGAGGTGCAGCTCGCGCACCACCTCTTCGCAGCAGTCGTAGAGGCTCATCGACGACAGGTAGTCGAGGTTCAGGCTGCCGTCCACACCCATGGCTTCGAGGCGCATGCGCAGATCGGTCTGTGCCACGCGGTCGTCGTGGTTCACCACGAGGCGCAGCGCCGCCACTATAGCCATCACGGCGTGGCTCTTGCTGAGGTAGAACGACTCTGTGGAGGTCTGCCGCACCTCGGGGCAGTGCTCGGCGAGCCACGCACTCGCCGCCGCCAGCTCCACGTTGGTGCGGGTGAGCACCGCTATGTCGCCGTAGGCGTAGCCGCGCTCGTCATGCAGCATGGCTATGGTGTCGCCTATGCGCTTGTGGATGGCCTCGCGGACGTTCTTGAAGCCGTCGGCCTCGATGGAGGCTTTGTCCACGAAGGCAAGCTCCACATAGCCCTCCTGTCCTTTCACCACCTGCTGGCGCAGCTCCTCGCTGCCTTCGGGCAGGAGGTTGCCGTCGGCGTCACGCCCTATGTATATCTCCTGCGCCAGCGGGTTGTCGGTATAGACATTGCGGGCGAGGTAGGAGAAGAGTTCGTTGTTGAAATCCACCACCGCCTTGGCGCTGCGGTGGTTGCTGGCGATGTTGCGCACCGCGAAGTTGCCCTTCATGGAGAGCGTCTGCCCGTGGTGGCGCATGCCCTCCACCTGCGGCAGGCGCACGAACTGCGCCACGTCGCCCTGGCGGAAGCGGTAGATGCTTTGTTTGCCGTCGCCCACCACCAGCGATGTCTGCCCTTGGCTGATGCCGTTCTCCAGCAGCGGCACCATGTTGTGCCACTGCATGATGGAGGTGTCCTGGAACTCGTCTATCAGGAAATGGCGGTAGCGGTTGCCGAGGCGCTCGAATATGAAGGGCGCCGGATTGTCCTCGTCTTCCACCATGCGGTTTATCATGCGGTTGAAGTCGCTCAGGTGCACCATGTCGTTGTCGCGGGAGTAGAGCCGCATCTGGCGGTCGAGCTCGCCGAGGAGCGCCACAGCATAGAGCTTGCGGCGCAGGACGCGGCAGCTGTTGCGGCGCGCCAGCAGGTCGAGGGTGCGGTCGTAGTGGCGGTGCAGTATGGGGGCCGCGCAGGCGGTGTCTTCCACCAGGTACTCGTTGCATTTGCTGCTGCAGAACTTGTCCTCGGCGAAGGTGGTCACCGTGTATTTGCCCGGCTCGTCGTAGACGCCGGCGGCGAGCTTGGTGAAGTAGCCGTGGAAGCCGCGCTTGCCTTGGTAGCATTCGCTCTCTTCGAGGCCCACGGCCTCCAGCTCGTCGAGCACCGCCTTGCCGCACTGGCGCAGCTCCTCTTCGGTGGCGCGCAGGGTGGCGGTGTAGTTGTCGTGTATCTCGCGGAAGTCGCTCAGGGAGAGTCCCTCGAGCTGCTTCAGGTGGTCGCCGATGTCTTCGTTGAACAGCTGTGCCGCCAGATGGCTCACGAGGCGCTCGATGTTGTAGTCGTTGTCCTCCTCCATCTCGCTGTCGGCGAAGGCCTTTAGGATGTCCGTGAGCTCTTCCTGCCCCTCGGTGCCGGCCAGCGACATCAGCTGTGCCACGGCCTGCTTGACGAGCTCCTGTGAGTCGAGCGTCACGTCGAAGTTCATGGGCTGCCCGAAGTCGTGTGCGAAGGTGCGCACGATGCGGTGCGTGAAGCTGTCTATAGTGCTGACGGAGAGGTCGCTGTAGCGGTGCAGTATGGTGCTGTAGAGCTTGCCGGCCATGCGCTGCAGGCTTTCGGGCGTGAGCTTGCCGTCGGACTCGCGCAGCAGGTCGCTGCCCATACCCTTGCCTTCGGGGTCGGCGGGAGCCGCGGCCATGGCCTCCAGCTCGCTGAGGATGCGGTCCTTCATCTCCGCCGCCGCCTTGTTGGTGAAGGTGATGGCCAGGATGGAGCGCACGCCCTCCCCCAGACGGCTCTCGCCGAGCGAGAAGGCCATTCTAAGGTATTCTTTGACAAGGGTGTAGGTCTTGCCTGCCCCTGCCGATGCCTTGTATATGAGGAACGGATTTGTGCCCATCTTCAACAGCTGTTTCGGGATGCAAAGATACGAAAAAATTAGAAATTAGGAATTAGAAATTATGAATTCTCTACCTATCCGCAGCGTATCCTCTCCGTCTGTTTTACGGTTGTATACCGGTTGTTCTACGGTTGTTTAACTACCATAAACCGTAGAACAACCGTTAAACAACCGTAGAACAACCGTAGAACAGACGGAGAGGGGGCGGAGAAATGGCGGAGGGGAGGAAGTGAGGAGGAAGTGAGGTGGAGGGGAGAGCAACTTTTTTTCGCGATATATATATTTTTTCGTATATTTGCACTTCAATAGAAACGATACGAAAACGATACAATAACATGGAAGACAATAAGTTGTTTAGTGAATTTCCGCCTGTTTCCACAGAGAAATGGGAGGAGGTAATCAACAAGGACCTCAAAGGTGCCGACTACGAGAAGAAGCTCGTGTGGAAGACTATCGAGGGTTTCAAGGTGCGCCCCTACTACCGCGCCGAGAACCTCGAGGGTCTCGAATACCTCGACACCAACCCCGGTGAGAAGCCCTACACCCGCGGCAAGCATGTTGCCGACAACGTGTGGGAGGTGCGTCAGGACATCCACGTCAAGGACCTGGCCGAGGCCAACCGCATAGCGCTGGACGCCGTGCAGCGCGGCGCCACCTCGCTGGGCCTCTGCGCCAAGCAGGTCAGCAGTGTGGCCGACCTGGAGAAGCTCCTCAAGGGTATCTATATCAATGCTGTGAGCATCAACTTCATGTGCTCGGACGACTACCTGCAGCTGCTGAAACTCTACGTCGAGTATGCCAAGAAGAACGGCTACAAGGCCGACGAGCTCTGTGGCTCGGTGGATTTCGACATGTTCCGCTATGCGCTGAACCACGGTAAGTTCCACCGTGGCGAGGAGGGCGACCTTCGGATGGCCAAGGAGCTGGTGGAGTATGCACACGACGAGCTGCCGAAGTTCCGCGTGCTTACCGTCAACGGTCAGATGCTGCACAACAGCGGCTCGAACATCGTGCAGGAGCTTGGCTTCAGCCTCGCCGCCGCCAACGAGCTGGTGAGCCGCCTGACCGACATGGGCTGCAAGGCCCACCGCGTGGCTTGCCGCGTGCAGCTCAACGTGGGCGTGGGCAGCACCTACTTCATGGAGATTGCCAAGATTCGCGCCGCCCGCCTGCTGTGGAGCAAGATCGTGGAGCAGTACAAGCCCGAGTGCGACTGCGCCTACAAGCTCTTCATCAACGCCACCACCAGCCGCTGGAACCAGTCGGTCTTCGATCAGCGTGCTGCCTTTCGATAACGCCTACAAGGAGGCCGACGACTTCGGCTACCGCATAGCCCGCAACCAGCAGCTGCTGCTCAAGGAAGAGAGCTATCTGGACAAGATTGTCGACCCCGCCGCCGGCAGCTACTATATTGAGAACCTCACCGACGAGATCGCCAAGGGCGCTTGGGAGCACTTCCTGAAGGTCGAACAGGCCGGCGGTATGTGCAAGGCCCTGCATGCCGGTCTGGTGCAGGACGAGGTGGAGGCCACCGCTCACCAGCGCGACCTCGACATCGCCACCCGCAAGACCACCATACTCGGTACCAACCAGTACCCCAACCTGCTCGAGAAGATGGGCGACAAAGTGGAGAGTGGAGAGCGTAAAGCGGAGAGCGGTAAGTGTTGTTGCTGTTGCGAGAAGGGCGACGAGGTGCGTGTGCTGAAGCCCTACCGTGGCGCTGAAGCCTTCGAGGAGCTGCGTATGCAGACCGAGCGCAACGCACACCGTCCCAAGATCTTCCTGCTCACCTATGGCAACCTCGCCATGCGCAAGGCACGTGCCGGTTTCGCCACCAACTTCTTCGGCGTGGCAGGCTACGAGATCATCGACAACCCGGGCTTCGCCACTCCCGACGAGGGCGCAAAGGCAGCCCTGGAGAGCGGCGCCGACGTCGTGGTGCTCTGCTCGAGCGACGACGAATATGCCGAGCTCACCGAGCCCGTATGCAAGGCCCTCAAGGGCAAGGTGAAGAGCCTCGTGCTCGCAGGCTTCCCCAAAGAGATGGTGGAGACCTACAAGGGCTACGGCATCGACGAGTTTATACATGTGAAGACCAACGTACTCGAAAGCCTCACCAACTTCCAGAAGCTGCTGTTGTAAGAAAAATGGAGTTCAAGAAGTTCAGGGAGTTCAGGGAGTTCAAGACAAAAGTGCCGGATTCGGTATTGTCCTGAACTCCTTGAACTCCCTGAACTCCTTGAGTTCCCTATGAGACAATGATCAAAAAACTTGACAGATACATACTGGGTAAGTACATCAAGACCTTCTTGCTGGCCTTGGCTTTGATTATTGTTATCATCATCACCTTCGACGTCAGCGAGAAGCTGGACCGCCTGATAAGCCACCACGCCACCTTCTGGCAGGTGCTCTTCGTGTACTACGGCAACTTCATACCGGGCTTTGTGAACCTCTACAGCCCGCTGTTCATCTTCATCTCCGTGCTCTTCTTCACGTCGAAGATGGCTGGCAACACCGAGGTGATAGCCATCCTGGGCTCCGGCATCAGCTACCGCCGCATGCTGCGGCCCTACCTCTATGGCTCGACCATAGTGGCACTGGTTGTGCTGATACTCGGCAACTTCGTGCTGCCCATCTCCAACCGCAACCTCATGGAGTTCGAGGAGCACTACATCAAGTCGCGAGCCACCAACTACTACAACAACATACACTTCCAGTCGGAGCATGGTGTGCAGGTGTATGCCGGCACCTATGATGCCACCAGGGGTGACATACTGCTGTTCCAGCGCGACTACTTCGATGACGAAGGAGGGCTGGTGCGGCGCGAGACGGCGAACTTCATCAGCTATGACACCGTCACGAAGGACTGGGTGTGCCACGACTTCGTGGAGCGCAACATAGAGCCCGGCGGCAACGAGTTGTTTACCTACGAGAACGGTGTGCACAAAGACCTGGGGCTGGACCCTGAGGACTTCGACTTGCTGTCGCAGGACATCACCACCATGAATACGCCGGCGCTGATAAAGCACATCAAGCGGGAACGCTTCCGCGGCACGGGTATCGTCAAGGAGGCCCAGATAGAGTTGTGGCAGCGACTGCTGAACCCCATAGCCATTATAGTGATGACCTTCATAGGCGTGGCCATAGCGGCGCGCAAGAGCCGTGGCGGCATAGGACTGCACCTGGCCTTGGGCATCACCATAGCCTTCGCCTTCATCGTGTTCATGAAGATAACCACGGTGTTCGCCACCAACGGCGACCTGTCGCCCTTCATGGCTGTGCTGTTGCCGCAGCTGATATTCAGCATCGCCGCCGGAATACTGATATACAAAGCACCGAAATAATGAAAGGAGTTCAAGGAGTTCAGGGAGTTCAAGAAGTTCAAGACGAATGTACTGCACAAATGGTATTGTCCTGAGATCCTTGAACTACGTGAACTCCCTGAACTACCAAGAAAAGAAGATATGACAATACAAGAGACAGAACAGCAAATCATTGACGAGTTCGCCAACTTCGACGAGTGGCTCGACAAATATGCCTACCTGATAGAGCTCGGCAAGGAGTGCCCCGTGATTGAGGAGAAGGACAAGACGGAGCAGAACCTCATCAAGGGCTGCCAGAGCCGTGTGTGGCTCAGCTGCAACTACGGGGATGGGGTGCTGCGCTTCCGCGCCGACAGCGACGCCGTCATCACGCGCGGCATCATCACGCTGCTGATACGCGCCCTCGACGGCCATACGCCGCAGGAGATACTGGACGCCGACCTGGCCTTCATAGACGCCATAGGCCTCAAGGAACACCTCTCGCCCACGCGCTCCAACGGCCTCACCAGCATGGTGAAGCAGATGAAGATGTATGCGCTGGCGTATAAGGTCAGTGGTAAGTGATAAGCGATTAGTTATGGAACCGACGAAAGAAACTATCTGGAGCGCTGTCGTAAACTGCCTGAAGAATATCTACGACCCCGAGATACCGGTGAATATCTATGACCTCGGGCTGATATACAAGGTGGATGTGGACGACGAGCTCAATGTTAAGATACTGATGACCATGACGGCCCCCGACTGCCCCGAGGCGGAGTATATGTATCAGGAGGTGAAGCAGATGGTTGGCTACATCAGTGGCGTGAAGAGCGTCGACGTGGAGCTGACCTTTGATCCGCCATGGTCGATGGACATGATACCGGACGACATAAAAGTCGAGTTGGGCTTTATGTAGTAATACAAAAGGGACGCGATGAAGCTCAAGGGGAAACGTTCAGCATCAGACCTCGCCGGCCGGTCGTTGGACCGGATGGTGTGGCACCGCTTCTGCCGCAACCCGTTGTCGGTGGCGAGCCTGGCGGTGATAGGTCTCTTCGCCGTGGTGGCAATATTGGGCTACCTCATCACGCCCGACCCGACGCCATACTGCAACCAGCAATACCTGGAGTTGGCGACTCTGAAGCCGGGCTCCAAGGCCACGTTCCTCTGCGTGGGCGACACGGTGCCGCTGCGTCGCAATATGATTAAGGGCACAGCGCTGCCGTATACCGCCATACCGATAGTCAGTTACAGTCAGGAAGGCGACACTATACATGCCGTGCCTGTGGCTGGTGCGCCGCTGACGGTGGCGTCACAAGGCACCACTGTGCGGGAGCGCACCTTCGTGCTGGGCACCGACCCATATGGGCGTGACGTGCTGAGCATGATAATGATAGGTTCGAGGGTGAGCCTGTCGGTGGGCTTCATAGCCATACTCATAGCGTTGCTGGTGGGCATAAGCCTCGGCGCGTTGGCGGCCTACCACGGCAAGTGGGTGGACAACCTGATAATGTGGGTCATCAATGTCGTGTGGTCTATACCCACGGTGCTGCTCGTGATAGCCATCACCTTCGCCTTGGGCAAAGGCTTCTGGCAGATATTCGTGGCTGTGGGATTGACGATGTGGGTGGACATAGCGCGTGTGGTGCGCGGCGAGGTGCTGAGCATCAAAGAAAAAGAATATGTCGAGGCTACGCGTGCGTTGGGCTACAGTACCTTCCGTACCATCTTCCGCCACATACTGCCCAACATCGTGGGTGCCGTTGTTGTGGTTGCGGCGAGCAACTTCGCCAGTGCCATACTGCTGGAGGCTGGCTTGAGCTTCCTTGGCATCGGCGTACAGCCTCCGATGCCGTCGTGGGGTATGATGGTGAAGGACTATTACGGCTACCTGCTGCTTGACAGCGCCTACCTGGCCCTGCTTCCCGGTGCTGCCATCATGGTGATAGTGCTTGCCTTTATGCTGCTGGCTAACGGGCTGCGTGACGCCCTCGATGTGAAGCATTAACAAGGAACCGCGAAAGTATAAAAATTATTAAAAAGTGAGGTTTTTTGTTGTATGTTAAGAAAAAGGCGTACTTTTGCAATCAATAAGGAAAAAAGTATTAACCCATAAAACATTAAAAAACAATGAAAAACATGTTCAAACTGATGGGCGTCGCCCTGCTCGCTGGCGCTATGCTGTTCACCGCTTGCAAAAAAGACAAAGAGGATTCCGGTACTACTCCCGTGAGCACCGCCACTGTGACCGTTAACTTCAATGGTAGCGAATGGAGCAACAGCGACGTGATTGACCACGAGACTTACAATAATGGTCTCCACAACTTCTTTATCTACAGAACCAATGATGAGTATGTTGAGCTCGGTGCCGAGAAACTTGAGGCCGGTGTTGAGCAGTCCTACACTATCAGCAGCAACTATGTTAAATATTGGACTATTACTACTGAGTACAACAACATGCTGACCGACGGTTCCCTGACCTTCAGCGCTGTTGACCTCGTGAACAAGACCCTCTCCGCCAACATCAATGTTCAGTTCAGAGTCCAGACCTCTGCTGGTGATGAGATGTGGCCCTTCAACATGGTCCTGAACAATGCCCAGTGGCGTGACGTTCTTGCCAAATAATTTGGATATTTAAACAATCAAAAACAATAAGCAATCATGAAGATTAAAGTTTTAGCTCTTGCTGTTGCCGCTATGGCTCTGACCGTTGCTTGCAACAACAAACCCGCTGAGGTGGAAGACACCCTGGTTGAGGACACCACCGTCATCGAGGAGATCGTTGACGAAGAGGTCGCTGACAGCACCACCGTCGCTGTTGCCGAGACTCCCGCCGCCAAGCCCGCCAAGCCGGCCGTTGCCAAGAAGGAAGAGAAGAAGGCGGAGCCCACCGTTAACTACAACAACGATGGCACCAAGACCGTTACTTCCGAGCGTCGTACCCGCACCGAGGCCAAGACCGCTGAGCCCGAGGTGAAGTACAACGAGGACGGCACCAAGACCGTTAAGTCTGAAAGAAGAACCAGACGATAAGTCTATCTTAACAAGAAAGAGAGGTGCTCTTTACGGGCACCTCTTTTCTTATAATGATTGGTATGAAGAAAATGCTGTTTATGCTGCCGCTGGTATTTGCCATTGCGGCATGTGGTTCCTCCGAGAAGAAGCAGATAAAGACGGTGGCCTATAACTACTCCATAGCTATGGCGAATTACAAGGTCGCTGACGCAGAACCCTATTGTACGGAAGAGACGCGCAACACGACCATCAATGCCGCCTATGTGCTGATGAATATGGTCGACTCGGCCTATGTCGCATCGGACACACCGGCAACGATAGAGATAACGGATGTGCGTATAGAGACCGACACGGTGGCGTGGGCTAAATACCATAAGGTGTCGCCATTGACGAACTATAGTGACAGCCTTGAACTTCGCAAGCGTGACGGTGGGTGGTTAGTCCATACACCAATGTAAAAAATACGCTTGGGCACAATAAACACGAAAGCCCGCCGTTATTGGTTTATAATTATAATGCGCATTATGAAAAAGTACGCCAAGATATTCGGATTGATGATTGCAGCCTTGTGTATCGCCAGCATGGTGTTCTCGGCATGCCGCAAGGAGATGCCGCCGGTGCCGGAACTGCCACCACCACCACCGGATACGACGTATGACGGATATAATGACGACGACACGACGGGTATTGAGATTAAAGACAGTATCATCGTGATGTTCGGCAACGAACGTTGGTCTACACTTGATTACGAATCTCATATAGAGGAAGACTCGTTGGGTACTCATCAGGAGTGGATATTCATCGATGCCCATTATCCAGGAAAGACATATCCGATGGTCAGCATCAAGATATTGAAGGCGGAGGGCAACCACACTGGTCATATGAATCCCACGATTGTGTCGACAATGGTAGATCCCTTCACACCTCCGGTGCAACTTTCTATGCCTGTGCCGTCGCTTGCCGGCGATATGAATTGCGGAAGCCTGTATTATTTCTCCAGCGACAGCGCTGCACATGCGCTGCACATGACTGACGGATTGATGCTTGGCGACTGGTGGCCGTGGGATCTGACGACGTCGGTGCTGCAGTGTACCTACAATATGGAAGGGCAGCTGCTTCTGACCGGCCGTTGCTTAGCCACAATGTTCAACTACCTGACGTGGATTAGCAATCAGCAGGCTGGCACGCCGATAAACGTAGAGGATGCCGAAGTGAAGGACTTCAAAGTCTCCTTCGGCGCACTGAAGATCAATAGATAATTATTCTTGGCTCTAAAGGGATGCCACCACTGCCTCGTGGATGGCAGTGTATTCCTCTGGATGTTTCACGTAGTAGGCGAGACTCGCCTCCACTTGTTCGCGGGTGATGCCTTGTTCGGCGAGGAGGTCGTCGTAGGCATATATCATCTCAGGGGTGAGTGAGTCGAAGTTATAGCGCGTCTCAACGGCGCAGTAACTCTCGAGGAGATATGCTTCGCGTAGGAAGTCGGTCATCTGTTGCTTGTCGAGGATGCCTTCGGGCAAAGAGTTGCTGCTACATGCTGTCAGCATGAGGGCAGTTATGCAGAGAGGGTATAATGTCTTTTTCATAATGATGTAATAAAAAAGCAGGTCCTATTATGGGCCTGCTTTTTTTGTGTTGTTGACAACTTACTGCTGGTTGGCGACGGCCTCGGCCTCAACGGCGGCGTCCTCAACAGCGACGGTGTCCTCGCTGACCTCAGCGACTTCCTCAACGGCGTTCATGACGGTGGTGTCCTCGACGAGGGTGTCGGCGGTAGCTTCCTGGTTATTTTTGCAGGAGACGGTCATGGCGGCGACGAAGAGAGCGCAGCCAACAAAAGATAAAACTTTCTTCATTTTACTGTTTTTTAATGTTATACGTTGTTTTTCCTTGTTAATTATTGAATGCAAAAGTACAACATTTTCAGCATATGGCAATGAATTATATTCTTAAATAATGCAAAAAAGCCCTCGCGGTGAGGGCTTTGGGTGGGAGTAACAGGGTTCGAACCAGTGACCTCCTGCTTGTAAGGCAGGCGCTCTGAACCAGCTGAGCTATACTCCCAAAGCGGGTGCAAAGGTACTAACATTTTCCGATATGGCAAAATAATATTTACAAACGGCTGTATATGGCAGTGTTATGCGAAGCTCTGCATATCCACAAGTTTCTTGTAGAGGCCGTTGTTTGCCAGTAATTGGTCGTGTGTGCCGCGCTCTACGATATGTCCTTTCTCAAGCACCACGATAAGGTCGGCGTGGCGTATGGTGGAGAGGCGGTGGGCGATGACGATACAGGTGCGGCCATGCATGAGGGCGTCGAGACCGCGCTGCACGGCTTGCTCACTTTCCGAGTCAAGGGCCGACGTGGCTTCGTCGAGGATGAGGATAGGGGCGTCGCGTAGCACTGCGCGTGCTATGGAGAGCCGCTGCCGCTGTCCGCCGGAGAGGGTGATGCCGCGGTCGCCGATGGGCGTGTCGTAGCCTTGCGGCAGGCCCTCGATGAACTCGTCGGCGTTGGCGACACGGGCCGCGGCCTTTATGGTCTCGATGTCGTACTTCGTGGAGCCGAAGGCAATGTTGTTGGCCACACTGTCGTTGAAGAGTATGCAGTTCTGGCTGACAATGCCAAACTGGCGCCGTAGGCTGTCGATGTTGAGGTCCTGTATGCTGTGGCCGTCGACTATAATGTCGCCGGAGGTTATGTCCTGAAAGCGAGGCAGCAGGTCAACCATAGTGCTCTTGCCGGCACCCGAAGGCCCGACGATGGCCACAGTCTGCCCCTTCGCTATGCGGAGGTCCACATGTTGTAGTATGGGTACGCCGTCGGCGAAGTGGAAGCCCGTATCGCGAAGCTCTATAGCATCGTTGAAGGGAGGCAGCACCAAGGCGTTTGGTTTCTCGACAATCATCTCTTCGGCATCAAGCACCTCGAGGAACCGTACTGCCGATGCGGAGCCTTTCTGCAGGCTGTTATATGCTTTGACAACCGACTGGATGGGTGGTATAAGCCTGGCGAAGATGATGACGAAGAAGATGAACACCGAAGGCACTATATGGCCGCCGATGACCCAGGAGCCGCCCACGATGAGGATAATCACCAGCGCCAGCGTGCCGAGGATCTCAGACAGCGGCGATGATATCTCGCGGCGGCGGGCCACCTTTACCATAGTGTTGGCGTAGTCTTCGTTGGCGTTCACGAAGCGTTTGGCCATACCGTTCTCATGCCCGAAAGCCTTGATTGCACGCAGTCCTGCCAGCGACTCCTCCAGTATGGCGAAGACCTGCCCAAGGCGGGTCTGCCCTTTCTGTGAGTTGCGCTTGAGGCTTTTGCCAATCTTGGAGATGAGCCATACGCCACCGGGCAGCACCACGAGGAACAGCACAAAGAGCCTCCATGAGATAAAGATGAGAGTGGCGCTGAACACGATGACGTTGATGGGGCTGATGACCAGCATCTGCAGTGTGCTGACGATGCTCCACTCTATGTCCGCCAGGTCGTTGGACATGCGGCTGATGAGGTCGCCGCGCCGCTTGCGGTTGAAGTAGCCCACAGGCAGTATGGTGATATGGTGGTAGAGGTCGTTGCGCAGGTGTTCAATCAGGCCGTTGCGTACAGCGTCGAGGAAGAACAAGGCAAGGTAGCGGAAGAGGTTGCTCAGCAGCGAGAACGCCAGATATCCGCCGGCGATAATCGTCAGGCAGCGCCACAATCCCAGCGCGTCACGGTATTGGTGCAGATGCCAGAAAGCCCATCCCGTCAGCCCTTCCTGGCTCAGGCTGAAGGCCGGCTCGGCGTCTGGAACGTCGCCCAGGCCGAAGAGCAACTCCACGAAGGGGACAATCATCACATAAGAGCCCAGGTTGAACACAATGTGCAGCAGGTTGAAGAAAACGTTTATCCCCAGATGCCACGGGTAATGCTTCAGGTAACTCAGTATGCGTATGATTGGCTTCATTGCAGTGCTATTTGTGGTTTGTCGAAGGCTGTGCCGCTCTCTACGGTCACTCGTCCAGCGCGGAGCTTTTTACTCATCAGTCTATCCAGCACAGCTTTTGCGTCGGTGTATTTGGGACATCTTATGGCTATGTTCACGCGGGGATGCTCTACGAGCCACTCCGCCAGCGCGTCGGTCACCATCTCTCCTTCGGCGGTCAGCCGACTTCCGGTGAGGAAGGTTACGGCGAGGGGCGCCACGCTGTCGCATAGCGTAACGCTGTTCGGCAATTGGCGCGCTTTGCCGCAGACTATGGTGGGCAGCGTGCCTTCGGCGCTGAGGGTGACCACGTTGGCACCCTGTTCCGAGAGCATCATCACTGTATCTCGGCTACTGTCGCCGTGCCTGACGTTGATACGGTGCAGCTGCATCGCCTCGGGGCGTGCTGCAGGGTAGAGGTCGAACATCAGTATGTCAGTGCTGCGTGACTCCCCGATACGTCCGGCGAAGTAGGCCCGTTTGCCGTCGGCGCTGATTCCGAAGCTCACTTCGTCTTCTTCACTGTTGATTGGCAAGCCCAGATTGGTGGGGCGGTTGCCGTAGCTGTCGTTGAGGTTGCAGAAGAAGATGTCGTATCCGCCGAAGCTCTGCCATCCGTTGCTGAGGAAATAGAGCGTGTGGCCATCGGCAGCCAGGAAGGGCATCTTCTCGTTGCCTTCGGTGTTTACGGTGTTACCCAGATTCTCCGCGCGGCTCCAGTCGCCGTTGGGCAGCCGGTGGCAGCGCCAGATGTCTATCCCCCCGTGTCCGCCTTTGCGGTTCGAGGCGAAAAGCAGTGTGCGTCCATCCGGACTCACCGACGGCTGCGATTCCCATGTGCGCTCCCCGTTCACCTGTGGCCCCAGGGCTTCGGGCTGCTGCCAGCGGCCGTCGACGCGGCGCACGCGGTAGATGTCGCTGTTGGCGTAGCCGTGTTCCTTGCGTATTATCGAGTAGTACAGCTCATTGCCGTCGGCGGTGATGCTTACGCTTCCCTCGGGGTCGCCGCTGTTGAATGGCGCCGGCATCTCCACTCCGCGACTGAAACAGGTATCCTGCCATATACTGTAGCACATGCGCCACTGCTTATGCTCCAGCTCACGGTGGTAGACCGTGCGCTCCTCTTCCACAGGTAGTTCACGCAGGTAGTAGAACGTGCGTCCGTCGGGACTCAGGTAGGGGAGTGCTTCGTTGTGCCGCGAGCTCACCCCCTCCACGCGCTCAGGGTCGAAGGGCGCCATATTGAGCGTGGCTTCGGCCAGGAACTGTGACCAGTAGAGGTAGTTCGACGCCTCCTCGTATACGGCGCTCACCGCCTTGTCGTTGTTGCCGTTGGCGAGAGTGAAGTATTGGTTGAGCTCCTCGACGGCTTCGTCGTACCGCTTGTCGGTGTAGTGTATCATGCCCATGTAGAAGTGGGCAAGGGCGTTGGGGTAGGAGGGGCAGAGTTCGATGCACTTGGTGAAGTAGCGCCTTATGCCTGTGGTGTTGAAGCCGTCGTACACCGCCGCCATACCGAGCCAGAACTGCGGGTCGGCAGCTTTGGGGTTGCGGGAGGCCACTTTGCGCATCAGCATCGCCGAGGTCTTGAAGTTGCGGCTGTTGAAGTGCCCCAGGGCTTCCTCATAGCGGCTGCGGTCGCCAGCCTTTACCTTCACACCGCACTGGGCCTCAATAGAATTGGAAGTTGAGAATTGAGAATTGAGAATTATGGCGACAACCAAGATTCGCCTAATTGTTGCGGCTATCTGCTCCCCAATTTTCAATTCTCAATTCTCAATTATCAATTATAACTTGCTCGGGTCTATCTCGAAGTGAGCCTCTTCTCCGTTGCACGGTGTCGTGCAGCGTATCGCGCATTCGTCGCATGAGGGGCTGAGCTCGCCGTGGAGGCGCTTCTTCACCATGTCGCCTACGGCGTCGCGCAGCGCGGGAATGGCTATGCCGCGTATCACCTCGTCGCAGAAGGCGTAGCTGAGCATGGTCACCGCTGTGCGCTCGCTGATGCCGCGCGTCTGCAGGTAGAACTTAGCCTGCTCGTCGAGCTGCCCTATGGTGCTGCCGTGCGAGCATTTGACGTCGTCGTTGTATATCTCGAGGAAGGGGCGTGTGTCCACGTGGGCTTTGTCGGTGAGCAGTATGTTGCGGTTGGTCATGTAGGCCTCCGTCTTCACGGCGCCGTCCTGCACCAGCACGTGGCCGTTGAAGCGGGCTCTCGCCGCGTCGTCCATGATGCCTTTGTACAGTTCGCTGCTGTGGCAGTGGGGTTTGGCGTGCTCCACAAAGATGTAGTTGTCGCACTCCTGTTCGCGGTCTATCAGGTAGAGCCCGTCGGCCTTGCAGCCGCAGTCCTCGCCCTGCATGCGCACTATGACATTGTTCCTTACGTGGCCACCGCCGAGGGTGATGGTGCACATCTCCAGCTGTGCGTCGCGCTGCATGTTGATGCGCAGCTGCGTCAGCTGGCGTGCCGGTGTGTGGATGCCCTGCAGGCGGTAGAGCTTGAGGCTCGAGCCCTCTTCCATCGTGATGTCGGCATTCTCGATGTCGTCCATCGTCATGTAGCCCTCACCTTCGCGCAGCATGAACATCGCCGCATCGTCGTGGTGACAGAGTACCAGCTGCATCGCTTCGTTGCGGCGTACGGTAATCGCTTTTGCCGGAGCCTCGCAATGCCAGCCGTCTGTCCATACGTCGGGCAGTATGTCTTTCCTAATCATTCTCCAAGTTCCTTTTTAATCCAGTCGTAGCCTTTCTCCTCCAGCTCCAGAGCCAGCTCCTTGGGGCCGGTCTTCACGATGCGGCCTTCGTAGAGCACATGCACAAAGTCGGGCACTATGAAGTCGAGCAGGCGCTGGTAGTGGGTGATGACGATGGTGGCGTTGTCCTTGGAACGCAGCTGGTTGACGCCTCCGGCCACTATGCGCAGTGCGTCGATGTCCAGTCCGCTGTCCGTCTCGTCGAGTATGCTCAGCGTGGGGTTGAGCATCGCCATCTGGAAGATCTCGTTCTTCTTCTTCTCGCCGCCGCTGAAGCCTTCGTTGACCGAGCGGTTGGCCAGGTTGGTGGTCATCTCCACCACCTTCTTCTTCTCCTCCATGAGCTTGAGGAACTCGCTGCCGCTCAGCGGGTCGAGCCCGTGGTATTTGCGCTGTTCGTTGACGGCCGTGCGCATGAAGTTGGTGATGCTCACACCCGGTATCTCCACCGGATACTGGAAGCCGAGGAACAGCCCTTCGCAGGCGCGCTGGTCGACGGGCAAGTCGAGGATGTTCTTGTCTTTGAAGATTACTTCGCCATCCGTGACGGTGTATTTGGGGTTGCCGGCCACCACTCCCGCAAGGGTGCTTTTGCCGTTGCCGTTGGGACCCATAATGGCGTGCACTTCCCCGCGGTTCACCTCCAGGTTTATGCCTTTCAATATCTCGCGTTCGCCTATCGAAGCGTGCAAATTACGTATTGACAATAGTGACATATTATGCTGCAATTATTTGATTTTTATACAATAAAATACCATGTGGCCATACCGGCCGCTGTGGCAAAGATACAAAATTATTTTCGCACGCGCGGAAAATATATTTCGGCGGTATATCCCCCGTCGCCATCCCCCCGCCGTCCCCTCCGCCTATGCTCCACCTTTTTAACTATCGTTTAATTATCGTTCGACTGTATTTTAACCATCTAAAATGGTTAAACGATGGTCGAACGATGGTTAAACGATGGTTGAAATGCCGGAGGAGGGGCGGGCTGAGGAGGCTTTTTTTACGGCTGTGGGGCTCTTTTTTATAATAATTTTGCATTTTGGTTGGTCATGTCGCAGATTATTTGTATCTTTGCATTATGATTGACAGCCTCGACAGCAACGCTATATCCGCGAAAGAGAAAGAGATAGAGCGCGCTCTGCGTCCCTCCGGGTTCGACAGCTTCGCCGGTCAGCACCAGGTGGTGGAGAACCTCAAGGTCTTCGTGCGTGCCGCCAAGGAGCGCGGCGAGCCCCTCGACCATGTGCTCCTCTACGGCCCTCCGGGTCTCGGCAAGACGACCCTCAGCAACATCATTGCCAACGAGTTGGGGGTCAACATCAAGGCCACCAGCGGCCCTGTGCTCGACAAGCCGGGCGACCTCGCCGGTCTCCTCACTTCGCTCGAGCCCAACGATGTGCTCTTCATCGACGAGATACACCGCCTGTCGCCCGTCGTCGAGGAATATCTATACTCCGCTATGGAGGATTTCCGCATCGACATCCTCATAGAGAGCGGCCCAGCGGCGCGCTCTGTGCAGCTCAACCTCAAGCCCTTCACGCTCATCGGCGCCACCACCCGCAGCGGTATGCTCACGGCCCCCTTGCGTGCGCGCTTCGGCATCAACTGCCGCCTCGAGTACTATGACACAGAGACGCTTACCCGCATTGTCAACCGCTCCGCCTCTCTCCTGCAGGTCAAGATAACCAGCGAGAGCGCCATCGAGATAGCGCGCCGCTCGCGCGGCACCCCCCGTATCGCCAACCGCCTGCTGCGCCGAGTGCGCGACTTCGCGCAGGTGAAGGGCGACGGCACCATCACGCTGGACATCGCACGCTACGGCCTCCAGGCTCTCAATGTCGACCGTAACGGCTTGGACGACATGGATATCCGCATTCTTACCACCATCATCGACAAGTTCAAGGGCGGCCCTGTGGGCTTGAACACCATAGCCACCGCCGTCGGCGAGGAGGCAGGCACAGTGGAGGAGGTCTACGAGCCTTACCTCATTCAGGAGGGCTACCTCATGCGCACCCCGCGAGGACGCGAAGCTACAGCACTGGCCTACCAGCACTTAGGCAAACTTAAACATGGTTCCCAACAAGAGCTGTTTTGATGACACCAGTCGCCTATACAATACTCTACTCGGCCAACCTCGCCTTCATCATCACCCACCTCTACGGCTGGCTCCTCAAACGCTTCTGGAAGCCCGAAGCCTACTCGCTTTATTTCGAGCAGCTTTTCCCGGCTCAGCGCTCGGTGAGTGTCATCTACATCATGCAGCTCTTCGAGCTTCCCTACCTCCTGCAGATAGGCAAGCCCGACGCCCTGCTCTACGTCAACGCCTTCGCGCTGCTCTTCTTTTCTATCCAAATGTACTATATGTGTGAGGGTTACTTCTTCCCTCGTGCCCACCGCCCCATCAAGGAGTACTATGTGGTAGTACCCTCGGTGGCAGTGCTGCTGCCATTGTTCTTGCAGGCACTGGGCCTCATCTCTTTACCCGATGGGTGGCGCCTCTGGACGGTCATCGCGGTAAGCGTCCTCTTCCTCTTCTATTTTTGGCGCAACATACGTATGGCGCTGAGAATCAAGCGCGCCGTGCAGCTGGCCAACGAAGAGCGCTATGCCGACAGCGACGACTTCCCCGTGCGCTTCGCCAACCTCATCCGCTGGGTGCCTACCGGCATACTTATCCTGTTGGCTATCAACTTCTACGCCGACAACGTGTGGGTCAAGTTCGTACGCGACATCCTCTTCATAGGCGCCAATGTATGGTTCTGTCTCCTCACCCTCAATCCCTGGCGAAAACTTATCGATAAATCTGATACCGAGTGTCTGGATGAGGAGGAAGATGCCGAAGGAGAGATGCTTAAGCAACCAGACAGTCAGGCTGTTACCCGCTCCCTGCTCTCCGATGCCCGCTATGATGAACTCGCCCGCCGGCTCGACCATCTCCTCACCGAGGAGCATATCTTCACCGAGCAGCACATCACCATAGACACCCTTATCTCCCGCCTGGGGACCAACAGCAAGTACCTCGCCGAGGTGATACGCCGCAGCGGCTACCAGTCGTTCTACGATATGATCAGCCAGCACCGTGTGCGCTATGCCATAGCACTCATCCACCAGAACCCCGACCAGCGTCTGGCCGACATCTCCGACCAGTGCGGCTTCTCCTCCCCGGCATCAATGTCCAAGGCCTTCAAGTCGCAAGGCAAAGAGCCCCCGTCGAGCTATCGCGGCTGACTTTTCGTCTTTTCTCTGGTGGGAAAACCTCTTTCCTTTGGTTGGAAAAGGCTTTTCTCTGCCGGAAATGTTGCTTTTGCGTATAATGCTGTAGCACAGTGTGCTCGTGGAGTCTTTTTTCTCTAAAGGAAAAAGATTGTTCCCCTTGTGGAAATTTCCGCAAGGGGAAAGACGGTTCGTTATATTGTTGGTATTTTTGCACCCGTTTTTTTAAAAGGGTACATCAATGTCAACCAAACTAATTATCCTCCTTTCCATCGGCGCTCTGGTCCTCGGAGTGCTGGTGTGGTTCATCATCAAGGCCTGGCGCTACCGTCGCGACCACCCCAACGAGGTCTACTGGCCGTACAATGATATGGAAAATGAAAAATGAAAAAGTAATAATAGGTATAATAATGAAACACAGACACATCTTTAAGACAATTCTGCCGGCGCTGCTGCTCCTGACGGCTGTCGCCGGAGGGAATGGCGCTTGGGCGCAGAGCCATCCCAACATTGGCAGCATCAGCTACAACAGCACGCTGGGTGCCTATGCCATCACGAACGTTAACAACCTGAAGGACCTGTCGGTATATGTGAACGGTGAGGGCACCTACTCCACCGGTGGCACCGAGACCACTCCCCACAACTGCAGCGGACTTACCTTCAAGCAGAC
>ONUE01000052.1 GCA_900320975.1 uncultured Bacteroidales bacterium
TGCAGGTGCTCGGTGTGCTGGAGACCCGTAACCTTGACTTCCGCCGCGTCATACTCCTCTCGGCCAATGAAGGTGTCATACCTGCAGGCCGCAGTCAGGCTACACTCATACCTTTCGAGCTGCAGCGCTTCTTCCACCTGCCCACCTACGAGGAGAAGGATGCCGTCTATGCCTACAACTTCTACCGTCTGCTACAGCGTGCCGAAGAGGTGTACCTGCTCTACAGCTCGGAGACCTCCGGCATGGGAAAAGGGGAGGAGAGCCGCTTCCTTAAGCAGGTGCGCAGCGAGCTGGCAGTGCGATTCCCAAAGAACATCGAGGTGACAGACAGCGTCGTGGAGCTGCCGCCCGACCTGCACCGCGCCGTTGTGGCCTCCACAGCCGAGAAAAACCCCGAGACCATGCAGCGCCTGGCTACCCTTGCTGAGCGCGGCTTTTCGCCCTCGGCACTTAACGTATACATCGGCTGCCCGCTGAGTTACCACTACCAGTATATTCTCGGTCTGCGCGACGACGACACTCTCGACGACGACCTCGACGCCTCGCAGCTCGGCACCTGCGTACACAGCGTGCTGCAGCAGATTTACACGCCATACATAGGCAAGCGTGTGGAAGCCGAAGGCCTGCGTGACGCCCTTGCCAACCTGCCGCAGCTCATGGATGCCGCCTTTGCCGACCTCTACAGGCACGGCCGTCCCACAGAGGGCCGCAACCGCTTCCTCTATTCTGTGGCCGAGAGCCAGGTGCGCTCCCTGCTTCGCAAGGAGATAGCCCTCATCGACGGCGGCTCGCGCCTCGAGATGGTAGCCTTGGAGCAGGATATCACCATGCCGTTGGCCGAGGGCATCAATCTCAAAGGCATCGTGGATCGCATAGACCGCCTCGACGGCCGTCTGCGCGTCATCGACTATAAGACCGGCTCGGTCAAGGACAAGGATATATCCGTCAAGACTGCCGACCTCGACGGCGGCAAGCCCATGCCCGGCAAGTGGCTGCAGCTCATGTGCTACGCCCTCATGTACAGCCACAGCCACCCGCTCGGCGAGCCGCTGCTGTCGGGCATCTACCCCCTGCGCAGCCTGCGCTCCGACGTGCGCATAGCCACCTGCGACGGCAATCCCGACATCACCGCCGAGTCGCTTGCCGCCTTCCGCGAGCGCCTCATTGTGCTGGTGGCCGAGCTCATGGACCCCGCCGTCCCCTTCGCACCGCCGCAGAGCCCCGCAGGGTGCAACTACTGCCCCGCCCGCGCCTTCTGTCCCGAGGCGAAGATTACCTTAATTTAACTTTATTTTACCACGGATTTTTGGCGGACCCGCTCCGACCCCTCTCCGTCCCCCCTCCGTCCCCGCTCCGACTGTTCACCGGTTGTTTAACGGTTTTTAGTCGGAGGGGGGACGGATCGGGGTCGGAGGGGCGACGGAGACAAAATGCAGTTTTTTTTCACCATTCCAAAATAATTATATATATTTGCACGTTATTTAGTAGGCTCCGAGTAAGGGGCATAGCGCGTTTATGACGCTGAATATAAGTAAATAAAACAAAGAAAACGAGATACGATGAGAAGAACTCTTTTTGTAATGGCCCTTGTTTCGGTGCTCCTCACCGGCTGCGGTGGCCTGTCGAAAATGAAGTCGAACTCCAAAAGAGTGCGCTACCAGGCCAATCCCAACCCCGTGGAGACCATGGACGAGAAAGTGGTGGTGAAGTTCACCGGCCAGATTCCGGAGAAATACTTTGACAAAGGCTGCGTGATGTTCATCCAGCCGATTTTCTCGTGGGAAGGTGGCAACATACCGCTCGAGCCCATGACCCTCAAGGGCGAGAAAGTCGACGGCGACGGCACCATCATCAGCTACGACAAGGGGGGCCGCTTCACCTACAGCGACATGTTTGACTTCAAGCCGGGCATGGAAACCGGTCGTGTGACGCTGACCCCTGTGGGCTACAGCTCGCGCCGCACCAACGAGGATGCCCGCTTTATCGACGACATACTGCGTGACAACCACGGCAAGGAGTTCTCCCCCGTGCTTCTCTCCGACGGTGTCAACAACACCTCTTCGTGGGTCGACATCAAGGGCAATATCTCCATCTCGCCCATCAACTACAACAAGACGCAGGGCATCGTGGAGACCGCCGACATCTACTTCCTCAACGGAACGTCGGAGCTCGACTGGAACTTCTCGATGAACCAGAAGTTCGACAGCTACAACAGCCTGCAGCAGCTGAAGCGCATCATGCTCGAGCAGGGTCTGCCGAAGCAGATCAGCATCACCGGCTGGGCTTCGCCCGAGGGTGAGGAGAGCGACAACGTGGGTGTCTCCAAGAACCGCGCCGACATCGCCACTGCCCAGCTGAACAAGATACTGGACGAGGTGCTCACCGTCATGGCCCGTCGTGCCAAGGTGAAGCCCCAGGATGTGGACTACTACAAGTACGAGCAGCTGAAGAAGCTGGTCATCACCACGCGTGCCGCCGGCGAGGACTGGGTGCACTTCGTGGTCATGGTCGAGGCCAGCGACATACAGGACAAGCACGCCATCATCAACATCGTGGAGACGCAGCAGAACCTCGTCAAGCGCGAGCAGATGATACGCAATATGGCTGAGGTCTACAGCGAGCTCAACGACGAGATTTTCCCCAATCTGCGCCGTGCCCAGATAGCCCTCTACTACAGCGAGGCCCGCAAGACCGACGCTGAGCTGGCCAAGCTGGCTTCCATCAAGCCCGAGCGCCTCTCGTTCGACGAGCTGATGTATGCCGCCTATATCAACTACAACTACGACACCAAGCTCAAATACTACAAGTGGGCCACCGAGAACCACAGCTCCGAGTGGGCTGCCTGGAACAACGCCGGTGCCGTCGCTTTCTACCTCGAGGACTATGAGGAGGCCGAGCGCTACCTCAATGTGGCTCGCGACATGAACCCTCACAACCCCGATGTGCTCAACAACACGGGTCTGCTCTTCCTCGCCAAGAAGGACTACGCTCTTGCCAAGTACTACTTCGAGGAGGCCAAGCGTCAGGGCAGCAACGATGCCGACGCCAACATCCCCATCCTCAACCTCAAGCGCGGTAACTACAGCGAGGCCCAGAAGGCCATGAAGGGTAACCCCTGCACCTACAACCTCGCCTTCGCCCAGCTGATGAACGACGAGACCGGTACCGCCGTGCGTACGCTCGACTGCTGCCTGGACCAGAACGCCGACGTCAAGTACCTGCGCGCTGTCTGCTACGCTCGTCTGGGCGACAAGACCAACTGCCTGAAGAGCCTCAAGGCCTCCATCGACGACAACTACGAGTACAAGCGCAAAGCCGCCGTGGATACCGAGTTCAAGGAATACTGGGACGACCCGGAGTTCAAGCTCATCATCAAGCTCTACAATGATTAAACGGCAAATCCCGAATATGATAACACTCTGCAACCTGGCTTGCGGAGTGTTGTCTGTTTTAGCGGCATTGTATTACGGCTTCCCGCGTCAGGCGGCATTGCTCATCTGCCTGGGCATACTGTTTGATTTCTTCGACGGCATGACGGCCCGCCTGCTGGGTGTGAGCTCGCCCATGGGCAAGGAACTCGACTCGCTGGCCGACGTCGTCACCAGCGGTGTGGCTCCTGCGGCGATACTGTTCTGCATTTTGTATAAGCCGTTATCTGAGCATGGGCAGCTGTGGCTCGCTGTGGCTCTCTTGCTCATACCCCTCTTCGCGGCATATAGGCTTGCCAAGTTCAACCTCGACACCAGACAGTCGCACTCGTTCCTCGGCCTGCCCGTTCCCAGCCAGGCGCTGGTATGGGTGGGTGTGGCGTTGAGCCAGTTGCCGGTAGTCAGCGGGCAGTGGTCGCTCATCGTTATAGTGGCCCTGTCGCTTGTCCTCAGCGTGCTGATGGTTACCGAGCTGCCGCTTTTCTCGCTTAAGTTTAACTTCAAAGACCTCACGTGGCGCACCAATAGTGTGCAGTATATATTCCTTATCGTCTGTGCCGTTATCATTGCTGCGCTGCGCGATTGGATTGCCATATCGGTCATCATATTGTGGTATATTATTCTGTCCGCCATTACTCAACGCAAGCATGCTGAGTGACCTTAAGAACATCCCCATTGCCGATTACGACTACCCGTTGCCGGACGAGCGCATAGCGCGCTATCCGCTGGCGGAGCGCGACCAGTCTAAGCTGCTTGCCGTCACACCGGAGGGTGTTGCCGAGCACCGTTTCTACGAGTTGCCGCAACTGTTGCCCGCCGGATCGCTGCTGGTGTTCAACGACACCAAGGTTATACATGCCCGTCTGCTGTTCCGCAAGGAAACCGGCGCTACCATCGAGATATTCTGCCTCGAGCCATATCAGATGGCCGTCAGCGAGGCTTTCGAGCAGCGAGAGCAGTGCTCGTGGGTCTGCTTCATTGGCAACAACAAGAAATGGAAAGAGGGGTCTTTGAGTGGAAAGTGGAGAACGGAGAGTGGAGAGTTCTGCCTCTCTGCGGAGCGCCGCGAGGCTGTTGGCAATGCCTGGATAGTAGACTTCCGCTGGACGGGTGGCGCCAGTTTCGCCGAGGTGATAGAGAATGCCGGCGTGATACCGCTGCCGCCATATCTTGGCCGCGAGGCCGAGGAGAGTGACGCTACGCGCTACCAGACCGTCTATGCCCACTACGAGGGCTCTGTGGCAGCCCCTACGGCGGGACTGCACTTCACCGACAAGGTCATCGATGGCCTGCACGATAAGCATATAGACACCGAATACCTGACGCTGCATGTCGGTGCCGGCACCTTCAAACCGGTGAGTAGCGACCTCATCGGCGACCATGAGATGCATGTGGAGAAGGTACACGTCACCGCTGACAATCTGCGCCATCTGTGCGACCACCGCGATACTACGCGTGTGGCAGTGGGCACCACCAGTGTGCGCACCTTAGAGAGCCTCTACTGGTTTGGGGTGCAGCTGCACCACAATCCGGATCTTGAGACGATGCACATATCGCAGTGGGACCCCTATACGCTTGACGACTGTGGCATGGATTATGTCGAGGCCTACGGTAATATACAGGCTTGGATGGATCGTCATGGCGTCGAGAGTTTCTATGGGGAGACGCAGCTGATGATAGCGCCGGGCTACCGCTACCGCACCATCACGGGCATGGTGACCAACTTCCATCAACCTAAGAGCACGCTGCTGCTGCTGGTGTCGGCATTCATCGGCGAGCGCTGGAAAGAGGCTTACCGCTACGCTCTCGACCATGGGTTCCGCTTCCTCAGCTACGGCGACAGCTGTCTGTTTATGCCGTAGGTTATGTCGCCCTTCTCGGCCATACTTCAGGTCTTGTTCCCAACCACCTGCGCTTGCTGCGGCGAGGTGCTTGTGCGTGGTGAGCGGCAGGTTTGCCTAAACTGCCTCGCCAATATGTCGGCAACCTCCTTCAGCGCCATAGATGACAATCCTGTGGAACGGCGTCTCTTGGGACGTATACCTCTGGTAAATGCCACATCCACATACTACTTCCAGAAGGCTGGCGCTGTGCGCAATGTTGTGCATGCCATGAAGTTCCATGGTAATGCAGAGCTGTGCTTGATGATGGGGCGGCAGATGGGCCTCTCCCTGCTGAGCAGCGGCCGCTTCGATGATGTGGAGCTTCTGGTGCCGGTGCCACTGCATTGGCTGCGCCGCTTCAGGCGTGGATACAACCAGAGCGAGTTGCTTTGCAAGGGCATTGCTGAAGTGATGCACCTGCCCGTGTGCAGCGGCGCCGTTGTGCGCCACCGTTATACGCATCAGCAGAGCCTGCAGAGTGGTCGGCACCGTGAGAAGAACGTGGAGGGCGCCTTCAAGGTCAGGAAAGCAGGCAAACTTGCCGGCAAGCATATATTGCTTGTGGACGACGTGCTCACCACCGGTGCCACGATAGCAGCCTGCGCCGACGTTATCGCCGCAGTTCCGGGTGTCCGCATCAGCGTCGCCACCTTCTGCACGGCACAGTAGCCTTTGGCTATGGTGTTCGTGGATTTAGTGCGAGAACAGAATTTCCCTGTATTTAGGTAACGGCCACAGCTCGTCGTCGACAATCAGCTCCAGCTTGTCAACATGATAGCGTATCTGGTCGAAATAGGGCAGCACAGTGTCGTGATAGGCTATGGCACGTTGGCGCTCGCTGGCAATATGGTTGGCCTGTTTCCGAGCCTCCACCATATTGTCGACATTCATCTTGATGGAAGAGATATGCTCTGACAGTTCCTCGATGAGCGAGTCGTCGTGTGCCGAGAGTGTGCAGGCTTTGTCGTAATCGTACACCTGCCGCATCTTGTACACGTTGTCGAGCAGTGTCGACTGGTAGCGTGTGGCCACCGGGATGATATGGTTGAGGACTATGTCGCCCAGCACACGAGCCTCAATCTGCACCTTCTTGATGTAGGTATCCCACTTCACCTCATTGCGGGCGGCCAGTTCTGTGCGGTTCATCACACCGGTATCTTCGAACATCTGCACTGACGAAGGCGAGGTGTAGGCATCGTATATCAGAGGCACGCTGCTCTCGCAGTCTATGCCGCGCTGCTGCGCCTCCTGACGCCATTCGTCGCTATATCCGTTGCCATCGAAGCGTATGGGCTTCGACTCGCGTATGTATTCGCGCAGCAACTCGAATATGGCGTGCTCCTTCTGTTCGCCTGCCGCCATCCTTGCATCCACCGACTGACGGAACTCGCGCAGCTGCGATGCTACGGCGGTGTTGAGTGCTATCATGGCGCAGCCGCAGTTGGCCGAAGAACCCACGGCGCGGAACTCAAAGCGGTTGCCCGTGAAGGCGAAAGGCGAGGTGCGGTTGCGGTCGGTATTGTCGACCAGCACCTCGGGGATATGTGCCACGCCAAGCTGCATGCGGCGTTTCTCGTCGAGGACGATGGCCTGTTCCTTGTCGGCATTCTCCAGTTGGTCGAGCACTGCCGAAAGCTGGCTGCCGAGGAAGACGCTGATGATTGAAGGGGGAGCCGATGGAGGCCTTGAGGAGTGCGTTGTGCTTCTTCACGGCCATCATCACGTTGACCAGGAAGGTGATAAAGCGCAGGTTCTCTTCTGGCGTCTTGCCGGGGGTGAGCAAGCCGACATTTGTGTCGGTGCCCAGCGACCAGTTGCAGTGCTTGCCCGAACCGTTCACGCCGGCAAAGGGCTTCTCATGCAGCAGCACCTTAAAGCCATGTCGGCTGGCGACTTTGTGCATCAGCGACATGAGTATCAGGTTCTGGTCTACGGCCAGATTGGTCTCGTTGTATATTGGTGCCAGCTCGAACTGGTTGGGGGCCACCTCGTTGTGGCGAGTCTTGCAGGGTATGGCGTATTGGTAAGCCTCAAACTCCAGCTCCTTCATGAACGACTGCACACGTGCCGGTATGGCTCCGAAGTAGTGGTCTTCCAACTGCTGGTTTTTTGCCGACTCATGGCCCAGCAGTGTGCGGCCCGTCAGCAGCAGGTCGGGACGTGCCGAATAGATGGACTCGTCGACGAGGAAATACTCCTGCTCCCAGCCCAGATAGGAATAGACCTTATGCACCGTCGGGTCGAAGAGGTGGCATACATCTTTGGCGGCACAGCCTACGGCGTGCAGCGCCTTGAGCAGCGGCGTCTTGTAGTCGAGCGCCTCGCCGGTATACGAGACAAACACCGTGGGAATGCATAGCGTGTCGTCCACAATGAAAGCGGGCGACGAAGTGTCCCAAGCGGTATATCCACGGGCCTCGAAGGTATTGCGGATGCCCCCGTTGGGGAAGCTCGAGCCGTCGGCCTCCTGCTGCGCCAGCAGCTTACCGGAGAACTCCTCTATCACGTCGCTCCCGGGGTTCCCCTCATACTCTATAAAAGCATCATGTTTCTCTGCTGTCCCTTCGGTCAGTGGCTGGAACCAGTGCGTGTAGTGCGTGGCACCCATGTCCAGCGCCCAGTTCTTCATGCCGACAGCCACGTTGTTGGCTATCTCGCGGTTGAACGGTGCCCCGTTGTCAAGCACATTGCAGAAAGCCCTGAAAGTCTCTGCCGACAGGTAGCGGGCCATCTGCTTGCGCCCAAAAACAAGGCGTCCGTAATAATCAGAAACCATTCTTGCGGGAGGCTGTACAGCGACTGCTTTCTTCGCAAAGGCCTCCTGCAGCACTTTAAACCGAAGATTACTCATTTGATAATGATGTTTGTATGTTGATGTCTATTTCTTTATGTAGGAGAGGAAGTCAAGATCGATGCTCAGCGACACAAAGGGCTTCACGAGCCATGCTTTGGCGGTCACGTCCTCGATGCTCAGGTTGGGGCCTATCACCTCGCCGCTCGAGTAGCCGTCTTTCAGCACCTGGTATTCGGCGATGTTCAGACCCAGCGTGAGGTAGAAGAAGTCCACAAAGCGGAAGCTTGTGCCTACGTAGAAGTTGCGGAACAGGTTGCTGCCGCCGAAGCCCACATAGATGCCGAGGTCGTAGTTGAACTCTTGGTCGAAACGCTTGATGCTTTTGCCGTTACTGCCTAAGGTGTGGTCTTTGTTGAAGTAGGGCGTCAGGTCCCACAGCATCACCGATGCGCCGGTGATATAGTCGAAGTCCACTTTACCCGCGTTGCGGTTGCTTATGTATTTGTCGTAGGTGCCCGCTGTAGCGCCGCTCTTGAGGCGTATCTCCCAGTCGGGAGCGCGGTAGAAGCGCAACGCCACACCTTGTATCGGACGTATCTTCTTTTTCTTGTTGTTGGTCAGCGCGAGGCGTGCTTCTGCCGCTTTGGCGCGCTCTTCGAGATACTTGTTGGCCTCTTCCTTGCGCACAGCCTCAATCTCGGCTATGCGCACTATGCTGCGCAGCGAGTCTACCATGTGGATGTAGTAGTTGCGCTCGGCCTCCAGCTTCTCTTTGTCCACGCCGTTGTTGCTCAGTATCTCGCGGTAGAACTTCTCCTTCTCGCGCAGTGCGCTGAGGGCTGCGGTGTCGGCCACGCGCTTGATGACGGTGTCGGTGTGTATGATGTACACCGAGTCCACGCGCAACACGGTCATCGTGTCGGTCTTCCACAGGTACACGGTGTCGTGCTGTGGCTGCCACATGCCTGCGCCGGTCTCGCTTATGCTGTCTGTCACGGGGACCACCTGCAGAGTATCCTGGGCCTTGAGTTGCAGGCCCACAAGCAGCAGTGCTATGAGCAACAGTCGTTTCATCCGAGAATCTCCGCCAGTTTGTCAACGGCGACCGTCTGCTGGGTGCCGTCGGCCATGTTCTTGATGGTGACCGTGCCGTCCTTCATCTCGCTCTCGCCCACGAAGGCCACGAAGGGCACCTGTTTGCGGTTGGCGTAGTCCATCTGCTTCTTCATCTTTGCCGCGTCGGGGTATATCAGCGTGCTGATGCCTGCGGCGCGCAGCTTGGCGGCTATGCCTATGCAGGCGGCCTGCTCGGCGGTGCCGAAGTTGATGAAGAGCACACGTGCGGCCTGCTCCAGACCTTGCGGGAAGCGGTCGAGCTCGGTGAGCACATCGTATATGCGGTCGGCACCGAACGAGATGCCCACGCCGCTGACGCCGGGCATGCCGAAGATGCCGGTGAGGTTGTCGTAGCGGCCGCCGCCGCAGATGCTGCCTATCTGCACATCCTTGGCCTTCACCTCGAAGATGGCGCCGGTGTAGTAGTTCAGGCCACGGGCCAGCGTGAGGTCGAGCTCCACCTCGGCCTTCATGTTGCAGGCCTGCACCATGCCGAAGAGCTCCTCAAGCTCCAGAGCGCCGGCCATGCCCACCTCTATGTTGGCGAACAGACCTTTGAGCTGCTGTATCTTCTCGGAGGCGCTGCCGTTGAGCGAGAAGACGGGGTCGAGGGCCTTTATCTGCTCCGTGGTGAGACCGCGCTCGGCCAGTTCGGCACGCACGTTGTCGAGACCTATCTTGTCCAGTTTGTCTATAGCCACGGTGATGTCCACCAGCTTGTCGGGAGCGCCAATCATGTCGGCAATGCCCGCCAGCACCTTGCGGTTGTTAATCTTCACCGTCACCGCTATGTTGAGGCGCTCGAACACCATGTCGATCATCTGCACCAGCTCCAGCTCGTTGAGCAGCGAGGTGCTGCCGATCATGTCGGCGTCGCACTGGTAGAACTCGCGGTAGCGGCCCTTCTGCGGCCTGTCGGCGCGCCACACCGGCTGCAGCTGGTAGCGGCGGAAGGGCAGCTGCACCTGGTCGCGGTGCTGCACCACGAAGCGTGCGAAAGGCACTGTGAGGTCGTAGCGCAGGCCGCGCTCGCAAATCTGCGGCGCCACCTTGTGATAGTCTTGGTTGAAGTCCACACCGTCCATGAAGTCGCCCGAATTGAGCACCTTGAAGAGCAGCTTGTCGCCCTCTTCGCCGTATTTGCCCATCAGCGTCGAGAGGTTCTCCAGAGACGGAGTCTCTATCGGCTCGAAGGCGAAGGTGCGGAAGACCGAGCGGATGGTGTCGAAAATATAGTTGCGGCGCGCCATCTCCGTAGGCAGGAAGTCGCGCGTTCCCTTTGGTATTGAGCACTTAACAGTAGCCATATATAATCAGTTTGTGCTGCAAATTTACATGTTTTTTTTGAATTATTGCCACACTTTCGCGAATAATTTCGGAATGAAGACGGGCATCCCCGTCACCATCCCATTTTCCACTCGTCACCCTCTGCGCACCCCCTCCGTCCCCCCTCCGTCCTCGCTCCGACTAAAAACCGTTAAACAACCGGTGAACAGTCGGAGCGGGGACGGAGGGGGGACGGAGCGGGAAGGGTGTTATCGGGCGGCGCGGAAGAACTCCCAGGTGTCGGAATGACCGTCGCGATAGGTGAAGCTCCACTGCATCTTCTCGGCGGTCAGCGAGTCGATGTGGAATTTGTACTGGTAGTCGATGCTGCCGCTGACGATGCTGACGATATACTGCGAGAGTGCCTGTGGGTCAAAGTCATACATATCGCTGCCCATGCCGGCGCGTATCTCGCGGCAGTCCATGCGGAAGCTATCTTTGAGTCCGGCGAAGTAGAGGTCTTCGCCGTCGCGGCTCCAGCGGCTGGGACTTACGTAGTTGAAGACGAAGGTCACGGTGTAACCCTCTGGACGTGTGACGGTGTAGACCTGGCGGGCCGAGTCGAGGGCCGTGCTGTCGTCGTAGAAGTCCATGGTGCCGGTCTCCTGCACGTCGAAGTGGTTGCCGTTCATGTCGTAGTTGAAGGCATGCTCGTAGGTGTAGTGGCCTTCCACCTGTGGCTCTTTGTCCTTGGTGCCGCATGCCGCGAGCAGGGCGGTGGCCAGCACGATAATCACTAATCTCTTCATGATGTTGTTTTTATGATGATTATGATATTCCTGTTTCTATCCCAGCAGGACGTCCATGGCCATCATGAGGACGAAGCCGATGGCGAACCCGATGGTGGAGAGGTTGGTGTGGCGCCCCTGGGCGGTCTCGGGGATGAGCTCTTCGACGACCACATACATCATGGCGCCAGCGGCGAAGGCCAGCAGATAGGGTAGGGCGACGCCCAGTGCGGAGGCCAGCAGGAGGATGGCTACCGAGCCTATGGGCTCCACCACGCCGCTCAGCGAGCCTATGAGGAAGGAGCGGAGGCGCGAGTTGCCCTCGGCATGCATGGGCATGGAGATGATGGCCCCTTCGGGGATGTTCTGTATGGCTATGCCTATGCTCACCGCCAGGGCGGCGCTGAGGGTAAGTCCTTGTGCTTTACCGGCGAAGACGACGCCTACGGCCATGCCCTCGGGCAGGTTGTGGATGGTGACGGCGAGGGCCAGCATGGCGGTGCGCGACAGTCTGGTGCGGGGGCCTTCGGCCTTCTCGGCGCCTATGTGCAGGTGGGGCGTCAGCTCGTCGATAAGCAGCAGGAAGCCTATGCCCGCCAGGAAGCCTATGGCTGCGGGCAGCACGCTCTCCTGCGCCATCTCGATGCTGGGTATCAGCAGCGACCAGACGCTGGCGGCCACCATCACGCCGCTGGCGAAGCCCAGCAGGGTTTTCTGCAGCCGGTCGGGGATGTCTTTCTTCATGAAGAAGACGAAGGCCGAGCCCAGCATGGTGCCCAGCAGAGGCAGCAGTATTCCTATGATAACAGCAGACATAGATAATGCTTTTTCGGAGTGCAAAAATACGAACTATTTTCCGATTGGCCAAAAGTGAGTTATGGAAATCACTATTACTGGTCATGAAATAAAGGTGCGCAGTTTAAGGAAAAGGTGTATCTTTGCAGCGCGATTCTAAACGACGACTATCGACTAAAGGACTGACTATCTGATATGAACTTCGCTGGAATAATAATCGGGGCCGCCACATTCCTATGCATAGGACTGTTCCACCCAATAGTCATAAAGGCGGAATACCACCTCGGCGTGGGCTGCTGGTGGGCGTTCCTTCTATTGGGTATCGTGTGCCTTGCAGGCTCGCTTTTCGTGGGCGCGATGATACCGTCGACGATACTCGGCGTGGTGGCTTTCTCGAGCTTCTGGTCGATACTTGAGCTTTTCAAGCAGCGCGAACGTGTCGAGAAGGGCTGGTTCCCGAAAAAACCAAAGCGCGACAAATGAACTGGATGAGACGCATAGCATCGTGGACACTGCTGGTGGCATACATGCCGCTGGTGGTGCTCTCGTCGCTGCATGTACACCACGAGACGGTGGACATGCACGACGACTGCATGCAGTGCGTCGGCCATATTGAAGAACAGCATAACCACCAGTGCGACTGCCAGTACTGCCATGTTCTCAGCCAGAGCTATCTCGGCCAGGCTGACGGGCAGACGGTGGTGTTGCTCCCCGTCACGGAGCGGCTGACCCTCATGGCTTGCGAGCCCGCGGTGCAGCTCCTCTGCGGGGTGAGCCAGTTGCGTGCGCCGCCGGCGACAATGTGTTGATTGGGAAATGCGTTAACCGTCGACGCATTCGATTATTTACACATTCACTTAATTACAGAGTTTTTCCCATGGGAATAGCACCCTTGATGGTGTGCTTGATGTTGCAGGTGCCGCAAATGCCGCCGGACAGCATCAAGACGCTACAAACGGTGACTGTCACCGCGCAGAATAAGCATGCGGTGAGCGAGTCGCAGAATAGCAGCGAGGTGTCTGCTGAATATATAGAACGCCACCTGGCCGGAAGTCTGGCCCAAAGCATAGAGGGAGTGGCGGGCGTAAAAGCCGTGTCAATTGGCACGGGCCTGTCGCGTCCCACCATCCGAGGCTTGGGCTTCAACCGTATGGTGGTGTCGGAGAACGGAATAAAACACGAGAGCCAGCAATGGGGCGACGACCATGGTCTGGAGATAGACCAGTTCGCCGTGGACAAGATAGAGGTCCTCAAAGGGCCTTCGGCATTGCTTTACGGCTCCGACGCAGTGGGCGGTGTGCTGGATATCACCAGCAACGCCATCCCCGGACTTCCGTTCGAGGCGTCGGTGTCGGCTTTTGGCCGCAGCAACAACGAGTCCTACGGATTCTCAGCCCGCATCGGCGGCAGGAAGAAGGGGTTCTTCTACCGCGTGGGTCTGACGATGAGCGACTTCGCCGACTACCGGGTACCGGCAGACAGCATACAATACTATTCCTATTGGATACGTCTGAAGGATGGCCGCTTGCGCAATACCGCCGGCAACGAGATGGACGGACGTCTGATGTTGGGATACACCAACAACGATAATTTCCGTACCGACATCACCATAAGCGATGTCTATTGCCGCAGCGGCTTCTTTGCCAACGCCCACGGCATGGAGGTGCGCCTCTCGAATATCGACTATGACCGCTCGCGTCGTGATGTGGACCTGCCTTACCAGTGGGTGAACCACATGAAGGTGCAGAGTCACACGCTGTGGCAAGTGGGGACGGTAGGCCTGACTGCCGACTTGGCGTGGCAACATAACCTGCGTGAGGAACTGAGCGAGCCCGTGGCACACGGATATATGCCGCGGCCGACCGACAGCTTGGAGCGCTCGTTCGACAAACACACGCTCAGCGCCAATCTCGGCATGAAGATGCCCATCGGCGAGTACCACACTGTGCGTGCCGGTCTACAAGGCGAATACCAGCACAACCGTCGCGGCGGCTGGGGCTTTATCGTGCCGGACTTCGACATGGTGACGTGTGGCGCCTACCTCACCGACCAGTGGGATGCAAGCCCCTCGCTCACCCTCAACGGCGGCCTGCGCTATGACCTGGGGCGACTCGACATAGGGGCCTATAGCGATTGGTTCCCCACGCCCGACGCCTCGGGCAACGCCAGCTATCGCCAACGTTCCGAGGAGTTGCACCGTACCTTTGATAACCTCTGCTTCTCCATCGGCGTCAATTGGCATGACGAGAACTGGATGCTGAAGGCAAACATGGGCAAGGCTTTCCGGATGCCGATAGCCAAAGAGTTGGGGGCCAACGGTATCAACTACCATATCTTCCGCTACGAACAGGGCAACACGACACTCGACCCCGAGGAGTCGTACCAACTAGACCTCGGACTGGTGCGATACTTGCTGAAAGGCCAGCGAATGCTTATCGAGTTCGACCCGTATGTCAACTACTTCCCTAACTATATCTATCTGAACCCAACAGCCGAATACGAAGAGGGGTTGCAGCTCTACCGCTACATGCAGACCGAGGCGCTGCGTATGGGTGCCGAGCTGCGGGTGGTTTACCGTGCCAGTCTCCACTGGGAGGGTGAGGTGCGCGGAGCCCTCTGCCACGCGACCCAGCTTTCGGGCGAGAAGCGCGGCTACACACTGCCTTTTGCGGTGCCGGCATCAGCAGACTTTGACGTACACTATCTCTTTGGAGACGACGGTTTGGTGTGCCTCAACCTGCATCTGGTTGCTCCCCAGAACGACATTGTGCCTCCCGAAAAGCCGACTTCGGGATACTGCACCATTAACCTAAGTGTCGGCAACAAATTCGACCTGCGCTACGGCGACTTGTACATCAACCTGCAAGCCAACAACCTGCTGAATACACGGTACTACGACCATACAAGCTACTACCGTCTGATTGATGTGCCGGAACCCGGGCGCAACTTGTCAATCAACATCAATCTTAAACTAAAAAAACAAGAAAACAATGAAAACTAACATTTTTAAGACCCTCATAGTGGCTTTCGCCACCATCACCATTCTCGCTGCCTGCAACAAAGAAGAAGAAAAGGCAGCTGCTCCCGTCATCACCCTCACCGAGGTGGGACATGAAAACTCGCACCGCGCCACCCCTGGCGACGACATGCACCTCGAAGCCGACATTGTGGCCGAAGGGCTGATCAATGCCATCAATGTGGAACTTCACCTTGAAGAGGGCGGCGACTATGAGATTGAGAAAAGCTACACCGAGGGAAAGTATATCGGTGTGCGCAACACGGAGTTCCATGAGCATATCGACATCCCTGCTGACGCTCCTAATGGCGAGTATCACCTGCATTTCACTGTCACCGACCGTGAGGGACAACAGACCTCTGCCACTGCTCATGTAATCGTTGGCGAATAAAAACCAAGCATAGAATGAGACATATCAATTTCACCCTTCTGTTGGCAGCCTGCCTGATGGCGGGCTGCCAGCCCGACGGGCGCGACGTGGAGCAGCCCGCCATCATCGACTACGGCAATAACACCTGTCCTGCCGACTGCGAGCAGTTCCACACGGGCGACACTATCCACTTTTGTTACCAATTCACGGACAATGAGGAGTTGGGGAACTACAATATCGAGATACACAACAATTTCGACCACCACACCCACAGCACCTCGTCGGTAGAGTGCGATCAGGAGGCCGACAAAGTGCCCGTGAATCCGTGGATCTTCAACCATGACTACTCCATCCCGGAAGGAAGTAAAAACTATACTGCACAGCTCGATATCGCCATCCCAGATGATGCCGACCCCGGCGACTACCACTTTATGGTGCGCCTCACCGACCGCGCAGGATGGCAGCAGTTGCGCTCTGTAGCCATCAAGCTGCTACCATAAGAAAGGCGCGGTTTAGACTAGATGTAATTACGCTTTCCGCCTTACCAGATGCGGCGCGAAGCGAACTACGAGGAGGGTGCATAGTATGAGGGCAAAGACCTCGGCGATAGGCCATGCCACCCAGATGCCGTCGATGCCTATCAGTGCGGGCAGTAGCCACACGCAGGCCATCTCGAAGACCAATGTGCGGGCGAAGGAAGCTACAGCCGACACGATGCCGTTGTTGAGGCCGGTGAAGAGTGCCGATACAAACATGTTGAACCCGCAGATGAGGAACGCCATAAGGTTCAGCCGCATGCCGCGGATGGTTAGCTCGGTGAGGGCTTCATCATAGCCCACGAACACCCTTGCCAGCTGACCGGCAAAAAGCTCAGCGGTGATGGTCATCAGCACCCCGAGTACGCCGATGAGAGCTGCCGACTTGTGCAGTAGTGACCGCTGCTCACTGATGTCGCGCGCACCATAATGGTAGCCTATGATGGGGGTGATGCCGATATTGTAACCGATGAATACGGCGGCGAAGATGAAGGCTATATACATCACCACGCCGTAGGCCGACACGCCGTCCTCACCGATGTAGCGCATCAGCTGCAGGTTGTAGCAAATGGTGACGATATTCAAGGCGATGTTGCCCACATACTCCGACAGGCCGTTGGTGCAGGCTTTGCCGATGTAGGGCCAGATGATGCGTGTGGGTTTGATGCAGAGAGTGCCTTTGTTATATCGCGAGGCGAAGTAGAACACAGGGAAGAGTCCACCCACTGTGCATCCGACTGCTGTGGCCACGGCGGCTCCCGCGACGCCAAGGCCCAAAGCCCACACCAGGATGGCGTCGAGCACTATGTTGGTCACACCAGCCACCACGGACATGACAGTGCCCAGCTGCGGCCGCTCAGCGGCCATATAGAACGACTGAAAGGCGCACTGCAGCACGAAGCCTGGCATACCTATCATATTGAGGCGGATATAGAGCACGCACTCCTCCATCATTGGCTCATCGGCCCCCAGCCAGCGTGCCACCGTGGGTGCCGCTACCGCCAGCACCGCCCCCAGCACCACGCCTAAGGCCAGCCCGAACTGCACCAGCATGGTGAAGACGCGGTTGGCCTTCTGGGGATAGCCCTCGCCCTTGATTTTAGCCACCAACGCCGCTCCGCCGGTGCCTATCATCAAGCCCAGCGACCCTATCATCATGATGACGGGGAAAGTGAGGTTGATGGCTGCGAAGCCCGTCTTGCCTGCGTAGTTGGCCACAAAGAAGCCGTCGACGATGCTGTAGATGGATGTTATCAGCACCATCCCGATGCTCGGCAGTACGGAATGTACGATGCGGCGGTAACCATAATGACCAGCAAGCTCTATATTCATACTACCGAAGGAACGCCTTGCGACAGAAATTATTGTGCGCGAGGATGCAATAA
>ONUE01000029.1 GCA_900320975.1 uncultured Bacteroidales bacterium
AGAAAGACCTCCTGAAAGAAACCGTCAAGCACATTGACATCAAGAAGTACGACAGCACCGAGCTCATCGACGCCATGCGCCACATGAGCTTCACCCGCCGCGACACCGCCCGCGCCGCCGACATCCTTTGCCAGATGCTGGCCGAGAAGGACTGCACCAACATCCTCACCATCGCCGGCTCCACCTCCGCCGCAGGTTGCATGCAGGTGTATGTCGACATGGTGCGCAACAAGATGATCGACGCCGTGGTCAGCACCGGAGCCTCCATCATCGACATGGACCTCTTCGAGGCCCTGGGCTACAAGCACTATATCGGCACCAAGGAGAACGTCATCCCCGACACCAAGCTCCGCGAGCTCTACATCGACCGCATCTACGACACCTTCATCGACGAGGAAGAGCTGCAGGCCTGCGACCAGGCCACCTGCGACGTCGCCGACCTCCTCGAGCCCCGTCCCTACAGCAGCCGCGAGTTCCTCTACAACGTGGGCAAATGGCTCGCCGAGGGTCACGGTGTGAAGAAAGACTCCCTCATCCAGACCTGCTACGAGTGCGGCGTGCCCATCTTCTGCCCCGCCTTCAGCGACAGCAGCGCCGGCTTCGGCATCGGCAAGCACCAGTGGATCCGCCGTCACGAGGGCAAGCCCTACGTCAGCATCGACAGCGTGGCCGACTTCCTGGAGCTCACCGAGATCAAGATGAACTGCCCCGAGAGCGGCCTCTTCATGGTCGGCGGCGGCACCCCCAAGAATTTTGCACAGGACACCGTCGTCTGCGCCGAAATCCTCGGCAAGGAAGTGCCCATGCACAAATACGCCATCCAGATCACCGTGGCCGACGTCCGCGACGGCGCCTGCTCCTCCAGCACCCTCCTCGAGGCCGGCAGCTGGGGCAAGGTGAGCGAGGAACTGCAGCAGATGGTCTACGCCGAAGGCACCACCGTCATCCCCGCCATCGTCAGCTACGCCTACCACAACGGCGCCTGGCGCGACCGCGAGTACAAGAACTGGCAGAAGCTCTGCCCCGCCATCGTCAGCTACGCCTACCACAACGCCAACTGGAAAGCCCGCGAATACAAAAACTGGCAGAAACTGTTCCAGAAATAAGTTTTACGGTTTATGGTTTACGGTTTAAGGTAAAAGTAAACATAAAACAGAGCCCCGCAGGGACGGCACAGCAGCCAAACCCTGCGGGGCTTCTCTTTTTATTAAAACGGCATCTTGTATTAAAAAGTGTTAAATATTGAACACAAAACGGTACCTCCTCGTCATGTATATGAAAGCCCCCAAAAAGGCTTGTTAGAAATAAGCACTAAAAAGCACAACAATGACAAGGAAGATTCCTCAAATATCAATAATCTTTTCACGATAATCATTATGAAAAAGTATTTTGCACTCATCATTGCGACAGTACTGTCTCTGTCGTCTCAAGCCAAAGAGGTTGACTCTCTGTCGGCAAGAGCTGTAGCTACGGCTTTCTTTTCTTCAAAAGGAGTGAAGGCGGTGGCGAACGATATCACCCCCAAGAACTTTAGGGGCAACCTTTATCTGTATGCCGGTGAGAAGGGATACGTGCTGCTGCCTGCCGACGATGCGGTGAGACGGGTCCTTGCCTATTCCACCGAGTCGTCCTTCCCGTCAGACAACATTCCGCCACAGGTGCAGGCGCTTCTCCAGAACTATTCGGACGTGGTGGAATATGCGCGGCAGAACGACCTTCCACAACACCCGTCGTGGGGGAAAAGCCTTACTGGTTCGGAACCCAATCCCAAAGATGGTGGCGTTGCTCCTATGGTGACGGCCCGATGGGGGCAGCACTATCCTTACAATACACTGTGTCCACTTGACTGCAATTGGACAGATCCTTATCCCCAATGTGTCACGGGATGCGTGGCGACGGCGATGGCGCAGATTATGCACTACTGGCAATGGCCCGTCAGAGGATGGGGACAGAATGAGTATGACTGTTACACAGGAACAATGCGTCCAATAGGGAGGTTGTCGGAAAATTTCGATACCGTGTACTACCAGTGGAGCCAGATGCCCGACTTGCTGGATACGTTGAGTGGCGATGCTGAGATATATGCTGTGTCACGCCTGATGTACGACTGTGGTGTGGCGGTAAACATGCACTATTCCGCTACGGGGAGTGGGGCCCAGGAATGGTCGAATTGGGACGCTTCATCCCGAACGGCCGGACAAGCCCTGAGAACCCATTTCCGCTATCATCCCCAGTTGCGAGGAGTAGACCGTGCGAACTACAGTGATGGGGAGTGGATGGACATGATGTTGGCAGAGCTCGACGCCGGCCGTCCCATACTGTATGTGGCGACAGAGGTTTATGCATCGGGCCCCCATGCCCTTGTAGTTGACGGGTACGACGAGAATCACTACCTGCACTTCAATATAGGATGGGACGGGCGATATGATGGTTTTTATGCCGTCGACTCCATCTGTCTCACTGATAATATCGCCTTCCTCGCGTGGCATAGAGCCGTCATCGGCATCCGCCCCAATACCGAGGAAAGCGACACCGTCAGCATTCAAGCCATTTCTGCCGACACCATCGCTGGATATTGTACCGGCGGTGGGCAATATGCCTATGCCGACAGTGCCAGCCTCACGGCCCACGCCGAAGAAGGCTATTGTTTTGTCGGCTGGAGCAGCGGCATAAACGACAATCCCTACTACCTCCCGGCAACAGCAAGTCTTTCCGACACGGCCCGTTTCTGTCGCCTCGGCATGGATACACTCTATCATTGCACCTCCATCGTCAAACCCACGTGGAACAACTTCAGCACTTCCCCCATCACCCGGTGGGGTATACGCATCCCCGCCGGCAGCCTGCACGGTGAGCGCAAAATTGATGTGGTGCAATACTACAAGAACGGTATTACGGACGATACTCTGAGGCTGAACATTTACAGTGGAGACCTTCCCAACGGATGTGCTCCTCGCTATCAACACGTTTACAATATTCCTAGCGGGCCTCAGGGATGGTTTAACCTCGACATTGACAGCACTATCATCATCGACACCACCGCCGACCTGTGGATTATTTTCGAGGCTGAAAGCATTTGGGGGTTCAACTGGTCACAGAATGGGCGCTCTGCCTACAGCGGTAATTCCGACGGTTGCTGGTTCTACAACCAGGATGGCTGGCAAACCCTCGACAGTGTCGGTCTCTGGGCCACTTGGATGATGCGAGCAGTGACAAGTCCCTACACTGGTCCCAACTTTATAGACGACGTATCAGCGTATCAACATATCAGCGTTTACCCCAACCCAACTCAGGGAAAGGTGACCATCGAATGTAACGAGACCTTGGCGGAGACCGCCTGGCTTACCGACCTCACGGGCCGCCGCGAGCAGGTGCGCCTGCAGGGTGTCCCTGCCGACAATAACGGCCCGGCACGTTACACCCTCGACCTTACCTCGCGACCCCAGGCCACTTATCTATTGACATTGACCACCACATTGGGCAAGACCCACACTGTCCGCCTACTGAAGCCATCGGACATCTTTTCACGGTAATTATCAATCATCAAAAACACATCCACTATGACACACAACATCATCAAACCACTCGCTGCCCTCGCTTTGGGCGCAATGCTGCTAACAGGCTGCGGGAAAGACAACAAAGTCAACAATGACATCGAGCCTTTTGGTGTCACCGACGTGCACACTACAGGCTGTTTGCAGTCACTCCAAAAGGACGAGGAGGCGTGGCAGGTGTATTGGGACCAAGGCAAGCTGAGGGTACAGCACCTTGGCTGGATGGTTCCGTGTGACCTACATGATGTGACTGTCAGCGTAGAAGTGGATGGCACGGTGGTGACCATCAACGAGTGCGGCAAAGGCGGCGAGGTGGACTGTGTCTGTGACATGCACAACTCCTTCACCATCGTAGGCCTCGATCACGGCACCTACACTTTCGTCTTCAAAGAGGGTACCGTAGAACGTCACCGCCAGGAGTACACCATCTAATTGCAGTCCCGCACAATAAAGGTTTGCATCCTGCGTTAAGGATGCAAACTTTTTTGTGATGATAGATAAAGGAATAAAAGGCCGTCGGGAACAGACGGTGACGCCGGAGATGTCGGCGGCAAGGATTGGTAGCGGGCTGGTGGAAGTCTTCGCCACGCCCATGATGGTGGCACTCATAGAGCAGACCTGTCTCGAGAGCGTGCTGCCGCAACTCGAAGAAGGACAGGGCACCGTGGGGACGTTGGTGAACGTCAGCCATGTGTCGGCAACACCAGTGGGTATGCGGGTGTGGTGCGAGAGCGAGCTGGTGGAGGTGGATCGCCGCAGACTGGTGTTCAAGGTCAAGGCCTACGACGAGTGCGGCCTGATAGGCGAGGGCACCCACGAGCGCTTCATCATAGACAACGCCAAGTTCATGGAGAAGATAAAAAACAAGGGCTGACCACGGTCGGCTCTTTTTTTTATTTTGCTATATGAAATAATTGTTGTATCTTTGCATTTTATAATAGAGAAAACAATAGATTGTATCTATCTATGGATAAGGAACTCCGCGAGCAGATAAAGGAAATAATGCAGCATGAGGTGGTGCCTGCCACGGGCTGTACCGAACCGGGCGCTGTGGCGCTGTGTGTGACCAAGGCGGTGGAGACGCTGGGGTGTGAGCCACAGAGCGTTGTGCTCCGCCTGAGCAAGAACGTCTTCAAGAACGCCATGGGTGTGGGTATCCCCGGCACCGGCATGATAGGACTGCCGATAGCAGTGGCGATGGCTGTGACGCACGGCGACTCGAAGCGTGGCCTCGAGGTATTGACGATGCCTGAGGGCGAGGTGGAAGACGCCAAGCGCTGGCTGTCAAATAACGCGGACAAGATAGACATTAGTGTCAAGGAGACATCGGACAAGCTGTATATAGAATGCTCTGTGCAGGGCGGCGGTCACAAGGCCACAGCCGTCATCGCCAAGCGCCACACCGAGTTCATATTCCTGAAAAGTGACGACCAGCTGCTGCTGGACCACAAGCAAGGCCTCTTTCAGGAGCAGGACAACGACGACGACCCCAAGGAGGACAACCGTCAGAGACTTGAGCTTACGGCACGCATGGTATACGACTATGCCACCACAGCGCCGCTGGAGGAGCTCGACTGGCTGCGTGAGACGGTGGAATACAACAATGCCGCCTCGGAATGCGGACTGGAAGGTATGGGCCTGCATACCGGCGAGATACTGATGGAGCAGGCTCGTGGCGACATGGTGCATACCGTGGTGGCGCGCACCGTGGCTGCCAGCGACGCCCGTATGGACGGCTGCACGAAGCCCGTATACAGCAACTCGGGCTCTGGTAACCAGGGCATCTGCTGCACGCTGCCCACATACTACTACGGCAAACTCCGTGGCAACAGCGACGAACAGATACTGCGCGCGCTGACTATGAGCCACCTGATGAGCATATACATCAAGCGCGGCATAGGTCGCCTGAGTGCCCTATGTGGCATAGTGAACGCCACCATGGGTGTGAGCGCCGGCCTGACCTACCTCGAGGGAGGCTCCTTCGAGCAGATAGGCTATGCCTTGAAGAATATGATAAACACTATCGCCGGCATGGTGTGTGACGGTGCTAAGCCCAGCTGCGCACTGAAGATGAGCGTGGGCCTCTACAGCGCCTTCGTGTGTGCCGAGTTGGCAGTGCATGGGCGCGTGGTTGACTGCACCGACGGCCTCAGCGAGAGCGACCTCGACTGCAGCATCCGCAACCTCGGACGCCTCGGTAAGGACGGCATGAACCAGACCGACGACATGATACTCGACATCATGACGCACAAGCACAACGCATAAGGTGTTCACCTTGTGATGTTGATAACTTCAGGTCGGAAAATGTGAGTGAATAAAAAATAATGGGTAATTTTGCAACCCGAAACGTATAGAAACAACAAGTTAAAATGGACAACCAAGAGACCAGAAAAGAAGAACTCTACAGCCAGGCCATCCCTGCCGGAAAACGTAGATATTTCTTCGATGTGAAAGAGACCCGCGGCGGTGACAAGTTCATCACTATCACTGAGAGCCGCAAGCTGTTCAACAACAACACAGGTGACTTCTACTTCGAGAAGAACAAGATGTTCCTGTACAAGGAGGACTTCGACAAGTTCCGCCAGGGACTTGAGAACGCTTTCTCGTTCATCGAGACCGGCATTGTGCCGCCCCCCGTGGTCGTCGAGGACAACTATCGTGCCGACGACACCGACAGCAAGTTGGAGGAGATTGACTTTAAATTCTAACAATGGCAAAGATTATATCCATAGCCAACCAGAAGGGTGGGGTGGGTAAGACCACAACGGCCGTGAACCTCTCCGCAGCACTGGCTGTGCTGGAGAAGAAGGTGCTGCTGGTCGACTGTGACCCGCAGGCCAATGCCACCTCGGGACTTGGCATAGACCCTGACGGCCTGGAGAAGAGCGTCTATGAGTGCATTCTCGGTCAGGTCGACGCGAAAGAGATAATCGTGGAGACTGACACGCCGAATCTCTATCTGCTGCCCACCCGCATCGACTTGGTGGGTGCCGAGGTGGAGCTCATCAACGAGAAAGGTCGAGAGCAGTTCTTGAGCCGTGCTCTGGACACCGTCAAGGATGACTATGACTTTATAATCATAGACTGCTCGCCGTCGCTGGGCTTGATAACCATCAATGCCCTCACGGCATCCGACTCTGTGATTATCCCCATACAGAGTGAGTACTTCGCCCTTGAGGGTCTCGGCAAGCTGCTGAACACAGTCCGCATCGTGCAGACGCGCCTCAACCCGAAGCTCGCCATCGAGGGACTGCTGATAACGATGTACGACAACCGTCTGCGTCTGGCCCGTCAGGTGGTGGAGGATGTGCGCAGCCACTTCAAACAGCTGGTGTTCGACACCCTCATCTTCCGCAACACCAAGTTGGCCGAAGCCCCCAGTTACGGCAAGAGCATCATCATGCACGATGCCGCCTCGTCGGGAGCCGTCAACTACCTCAACCTGGCAATGGAGATACTCCGCAGGAATAAACAATAAAACACAGAAAGAATGGCAATAAAGAAGAGTGGAGGCTTGGGTCGCGGTTTGGGATCCATATTGCCCGATATAGCCGACCTTGAACCTGTAGCCAAGAAGGGTTCTTCGGCGGTAAGCATGGTGGAAGTGGGACTCATTGACCCCAACCCGTTCCAGCCGCGCAAGGAATTTAGCGACAGCGAGCTCGAAGAGTTGGCCCAGAGCATCAAGCAGCAGGGCGTTATCACACCCGTTACGCTGCGCCATATGCCCGACGGTAGATACCAGCTGGTGGCTGGCGAGCGCCGTCTGAGAGCCAGCAAGCGTGCCGGTCTGAAAGAGATACCCGCTTATGTGCGTACTGCCACCGACATACAGATGATGGAGATGGCCCTGGTGGAGAACATCCAACGTTCCGATCTCAACGCCATCGAGGTGGCTCAAGCCTACCGTCAGCTCATCGAGGAATGCCGCCTCACGCACGACCAGCTCAGCGAGCGTGTCGGCAAGGACCGCTCCACCATCAGCAACTACCTGCGTCTGCTTGGTCTCCCCGCCGAGTCGCAAGAGGCTCTCGCCACAGGTCGCATCAGTATGGCTCACGCCCGCGTACTCGCTGGCGTTGAAGATATGGAGCGCCATATGGAGATACTGAAGGCCATCGAGGAGCGCCACCTTTCAGTGCACCAGACTGAGGAGATGGCCAAACAGGCCAAGCCTACGCCCAAAGCGGCGCCCAAACGTCGCGGTGACCTGCCCTCGATGCACAGCGCCGCCCAGAGTCGCCTGAAAGACCGGCTCCAGTCCACGGTGGAAATCAAACGCACCCAACGTGGCAAAGGAACCCTCACCATCAGCTTCAACTCCGACAGCGATTTCGAGCGCATCATCAAGTTGATTGAGAACTGACTATGATAAAGGGAGTGAAAGTGGGTGAAAAAGCGATGAAAGGGAGTGGAAGGACGATAGAACGCCTTTCTCTCCTTTTCCTAATAATATTCATTTCTCACTTTACACTTCTCAACAAAGCTTCAGCGCAGGAACATTCTCCCGACGTCGCTTTGCGTTGGTCAATACTCCCCGGAGCGGGTCAGGTCTATAACCATCAGGCATGGAAGGTCCCCATCATCTATGGCGCTTTCGCCGGTGTCGGTTACTTCATCTACGACAACTACAAGGCTATGCGCCTCTTCAAAGATGAGTACCTCTATCGCGTCAACAACAACGACCAGCCCCTCAACGAGGATTACGCCGCCTATCCCACAAGCAACATCTCGGAGCTCTACAACTCCTACAACCACAGTTTCCAGCTCATGGTTGTCATTGCCGTCGGCGTTTATGGACTCAACCTCTTGGATGCATATGTCTTCGGCCACCTCTTCGACTTCACCATCGACGACGACATAAGTCTCAACTTCACGCCGTCGATACAACCGACACCGACAGGCTGGTATCCTACCATTGGAGCCTCGCTGTCCTTTTAGGCGGCAGCCACAATAAAACACCGTTATATACGTTAAAGTAAGCACAAAACAAATAACACAACAAGCAATATGACAAACCTTCTCTTTATTCAGGCCGATATGGCCACAGTCGTCGACACCGCCAGCCAAGTTGTTGCTGCACCGGAGCGCATCACCCTCTGGGATATGGCCCTCAACGGTGGCTGGATCATGCTCGTACTGGCACTTCTCCTGGTGCTCGCCATCTACATCTTCGTCGAGCGCTACCTCACCCTCAGCACCGCCCTCAAAGGACAAGCCGACAGCCAGTTTATGGAAGATATCCGCCAGCATGTCCACCGTGGCGACATCGATGCCGCACGCAATCTCGCCAAAGAGACCCAGACACCCCTTGGCCGTATGATCAACAAAGGCTTCTCGCGCCTCGGTCGCCCTCTGCCAGACATCCAGGCTGCTATCGAGAACGAAGGCAAACTCGAGGTCGCCAACCTCGAAAAGCGCGTCTCCCTCGTCGCCACCGTCGCCTCCCTTGGCCCCATGCTCGGCTTCCTCGGCACCGTCACCGGCATGATCACAGCCTTCCAGGATATGGCCCACGCCGGCAACAACATCGACATACAGCTCCTCTCCACTGGCATCTATGAAGCTATGGTGACCACCGTCGGCGGCCTCATCGTCGGCATCATCGCCTACTTCCTTTATAACCTCCTTGTCACCCGCATCAACAAGGTAGTCTTCGAGCTCGAAGTTCGCGCCAACGAATTCATGGACCTCCTCCACGAACCAGCATAATATTGTTTAAGGTTTAAAGTTTAAGGTTTAAATGGAACTTGCACAGTCACCGACTTTAAACCTTAAACCGTAAACCTTAAACCCTAACCCTTAAACCTTATACCAATGATTAACCTCCAGAACAAAGTCAGGGTAGAGTCGAACTCCTCCTCCATGTCCGACCTCGTCTTCCTGTTGCTTATCTTCTTCATGATAACCTCAACGCTTATCAGCCCCAACGCCGTCAAACTCCTGCTCCCGGAAAGCACCAGTAAGACTATGGCCAAACAGAACGTCACCGTATATATCGACGAAGCCTACAACTTCTATGTCGGTGAAACAGCCGTGCAGCCCGCTGAGCTCGAGAGCTACATCCGCAACGGCATCGAAAGCGGCGTGGATGACGCCTGCATAGTCCTGCGCGCCGACAAGACAGTCCCCGTCCAGTACGTCGTCAATGTTATCGACGCCGTCAACAGCATCAACGCCTCCGGCGCAACCAAACACAAGGTAATCCTAGCAACCTCACCCAAGCAATGAGCAATCCAAAGGTCATATCCGGCATCTGCACCGCCGCCATCATGGCAGTCATCGTCGCCGTACTCCTTGCCTTCGGCTACAATCCTCCTGACCCGCCAATCCCCGAAGAAGGCGTAGAAGTCAACCTGGGCAACAGCGACCTCGGCTACGGCCAATCCCCCGACCCAGCCAGCACAGCCTCATCCTACGCCCCCCCTGCAGCACAGGAACGTGTCGCCACACAGCATACCGAGCCCGCACCCTCGCTCAATAGCGCCAAAAACACAGGCGTCACCAACCCCAATGCCACAGAGCAGCCCAAAGTCGAAAACAAAGAACCCGAGATAAACCGCAACGCCCTCTTCACCGGTCGCCGCAACCAGAAAAGCGGCACCGGCAGCCAGGGACAGTCCTCCGGCACCGGCGACCAAGGCAAACCCGACGGCAACCCCAGCAGCAACAACTACACCGGCAATGGCGGCGCCGGCGGCAGCTACTCCCTCGCCGGCCGCAGCGCCGTCTCGCTCCCAAAACCACGCTACAACTCCAACGAACAAGGCACCGTCGTCGTGCGTATCTGGGTCGACCAGCAAGGACGCGTCACACGCGCCGAATACGAACCCAAAGGCTCCAACACATCCAACGGCGACCTCGTCTCACAAGCCATCGCCGCCGCACGCAAAGCACGCTTCAACGCCGACCGTAACGCTCAGGACGAACAACGCGGCACCATCACCTACATCTTTAAAATATAGGTTATGGGTTATAGGTTATAGACGCTTGCGCAGGTCAGCCCTCCATAACCAATAACCCATAACCAATAACCCTTAAAAAAGCTATGCGCCTCGATAAATACCTCTGGGCCGTCCGTCTCTACAAGACCCGCTCCCTCGCCGCCGACGCCTGCGCCAACGGCAGAGTCAAGCTCACCGCCGACGGACGCGAGCTCAAACCGTCGCACGACGTCAAAATAGGCGAGCGCTACACCCTCAACATCGACCAACTCCACAAAGAAATCGAAGTGCTCTCCATACCGCCAAACCGCGTCGGCGCCCCACTGGTGCAAGGCTTCATGATTGACCGCACACCCCAGGAAGAATACGAACGCATACAGATGGCCCGTCAGTACGCCTTCGAAAAACGCGACCGCGGCCTCGGCCGCCCCACCAAACGCGAACGCCGCGAAATAGAAGACTTTAAGTACAAATAGGAAAAATCCGTAAAAAAATCGGAATTTTCAGCAACCCCATGCAAGAAATGTCATCATTGTCGTACATAACTAATGATTGAGCCGGTGGAAGACAAACAAATAGTGGAGGCTGTGCTTTCAGGCGACACCCGCAAATATGCACTTATCGTCGAGAAATACCAGCAGAACGTTGCCAACCTCTCCTACAAGTTGTGCGGCACACGCTTGGAAGTAGAAGAGGTCACCCAGCAGGTCTTTGTCGAACTCTACACCGCTTTGCCACGCTTCCGGTTCGATTCAAAACTGAGCTCTTTCATATACCGCATCACCGTCAACGTCGTCTGCAAGATGATGAACAAAGCCCGCCGCATTGTCTCCTCCGACGCCCGCGAAGACCTTCCCGAGCAACGCAGCGAAGACCGCAACGCCCAGCAGCAGATCATCTACGACGAGCAGATGGAACAGCTGCGCGACGCCATTGGCCACCTCAAGGACGAACAGCGCACAGCCCTGGTCCTCTACACCTTCGAGGACTTCAGCTACCAGCAGATCGCCGATGTGATGCAGTGTACACTGAGCAAAGTGGAAAGTTTGATATTTAGAGCAAAGAAGAACCTGTCAAAAGAGATAAAACGATGACCTTAGAGCAACGACTGGACCAACTGGCTGCACAGCAATATCCCCACAAAGTTGATGTGGTGGACAGCGTCATGGAGCAAATCTCCCAGCGCCCATACCTGCGTCCCGCCCGGCGTGGCATCAACTGGCGTCAGGCGAGTATCGCCGCCGCCGCTGTGGTGGCACTCTTCATAGTGAATATCACAGTATTCCGCCCAGCAGGATGCAGCAACGAGGATATGGGCTTCGCCATAGCGCAGTTCAACGACTACTCCTCATGGAACACCGTCGAAGAAGCAGCCGTCAATCCTTACGAATACATGTACGAAGAATAAACAAAACAATAATATATGAAGAAAGCATTATTTTTGTCACTCCTCATTGCCCTTGCACTGCCCCTTGCCGCCCAGCACGCTCGGCCTCACGGCGGTGACAAGAAAAAGGACATCACCGAGCTTGTGAGCGACCTCTCCAACATACAGAAACGCAAGATAGAGTCCATCACCAAAGAGTCCAAAGAGCGCGTCGACGTTCTGCGCATGCAGCAGAAAGCCGTCCGCGACAGTATCAATATGTACATGGAGTACGAGGGCGACCAGAGCGCCGTGCTCTATCCCTTGTTCGACCGTGAAGGCGCCTTGCATGCGGCCATCGACCGCGAGATGTATTCCGGCAAGCTGCGTATCGACAAGGTTCTCACCAAAGAGCAGCGGGCCGAGCTACGAAAGGTCTGCAACAAAGACAAGCATGCAAAGAAAAACAGATGATAAAAAAAGCCCCGTAATCGCGGGGCTTTTTTTTATTGTTCTCTTGACAGCGCACTGCGCAAGTGCTCCGTCGTGTTCTTGAAGTGCAGTGTGTGCGGATTGTCTGGATAGCGCTCCTGCAAGCCGTCCAGCACCATGTCGTACCACTCTATGCTTTGCGGGTTGCGGGTGTCGATAAGCAGTCGGTTGTTGAAAGGCTTGTACAAAGCTATCAGCGTCGACAGCGAGCCCCTGTTCTCTTCGATAAAGCGGCACACATAATCCTGTTGTTCGCCGAACACCAGCCGGTATATTGAGTCGGTCTCGTGCTTCTTGGCGACCACCACCTCCTCGCTCACCATCCCGCGCTCCAGCAGCTTCGCATAGTATTCTGTCGTGTCCACAAGCTCGTTGAGCACCTTCCCACCGTCGTTGGTGTACTGCTGCAGTTGCCACAACAAGACGCTCTCGGGCGAGCCCTCTACACTGTAGGTCAACGACAGGTTCTCCCACTGGCCGTTCACCACAACCTTTTCGCCGTAGTCGGGCAGCGTCACCACGTAGTTGTTCTCTGTCGTATGCAGATTGTACAGGCTGCGATAAGGCATCTTGTACGTGTATTTGAAGTGCCCCTTGCTGTCCACCTTAATGCTGTCTATAAACAGCGGCCCCTCAGGGGCGATCTCCTCCAGCCACAAAGTCTTCCCGGCGCCGCCGTCTATGGTGCCGCTGATAGTGAAGGTGTCGTGTTTGCAGCCCGCGAAAAGCAGCGCGGCAAAGATAATATATACAGATAAATGCTTCATAAATACTATTGTCTTAACTTCTTTAATTCTTAACTCCTTAACTTCTTAACTCCCTTACAAAAGATAGTCCACCAGGCACAGCGCCGTCATAGCCTCCACAACCGCGGCGGCACGCTCCACATGGCTACGGTCGTGTCGTCCGTCGATGTTGACGGTCTCCAGATGCCCGTCCTCATGCAGGCACTCCAGCGGCTGCGGAATCGTCACCACGGGGTGGAACGCCACGCTGAACTCTATCGGCATACCGTTGCTGATGCCCCCTTGTATGCCGCCGCAGTGGTTTGTCACCGTCCTCTGCTCGCAGCCATCTGCGCTCCACTTGTCGATGTACTCGCTGCCCTTCATGCGTGCTGCAGCAAATCCGGCACCCATCTCGAAGCCTATGGCCGACGGTATGCTCATCATCGCCGCCGCCAGCTGGGCGTTGAGCTTGCCGAAGAGTGGCTCGCCAACACCGGCAGGCACACCTTTGACGCAGCAGCGTACCACTCCACCCACCGTATCATTCTCACTTACCGTTCTCCGCTCTCCACTCTCCGCTCTCCACTCTTCGCTCTCCACTCTGATCTCCACCTCCGGCATCAGCTGCTCGGCGATGGCACCGGCCACCACACGCGCCACAGTCTCCCGTGCCGATGCGCGTCCACCGCCACGGTGGTCGCGTAGCCCGTATTTCATATAGTAGGTGTAGTCGGCATGTCCCGGACGGAACAGATGCTCCAACTCGGCGTAGTCCTCCGGCCGGGTGTCCTTGTTGCGGATCACGAAAGCTATCGGCGTGCCCAGCGTGATGCCGTCCACCACTCCCGAGAGCCACTCTATCTGGTCCTCCTCCTGGCGCGGTGCACGCTCCCTGCGGCGCATCAATAGAGCCTCTATGGCATTCATGTTAATGGCCACTCCTGCCGGACAGCCGTCTATTACTGCACCTACGGCGAGCCCGTGGGACTCGCCGTAGGTCGTTACTCGGAACTTGTCTCCGTAAGTGTTCATCTTTCTTACTTAGGATTTATCTCAAGCAGCTCTACCTCGAACACCAGCGTGGAGCCCGGAGGTATGGAGCCGGCCTGCTGGTCGCCGTAGCCGAGGTGGTAGGGGATGTAGAGTATGTACTTCGAGCCTTCGTCCATCAGCTGCAGGCCTTCCGTCCAGCCGGGTATCACCTGGTTGAGGCCGAAAGTGATGGGCTCGCCGCGTTCCACGCTGCTGTCGAACACCGTGCCGTCGATGAGCTTGCCGGTGTAGTGCACCTTCACGCGGTCGGTGGCCGAGGGCTTCTTGCCGTTGCCACCACGCAGCTTGCGGTATTTCAGGCCGCTGCTGGTGGAGTATACCGACTTGTTGTTGCTGATCTCCTTCATGTAACGCTCACCGGCGTCGATGTTCTCCTGGACACCTTCGCGCTGGCGGCGCTCGAAGTCCTGCTGGAAGCGCATCAGCAGCGGGCGGGCCATCTGGTCGGTCCAGCTGTTCTGCCCCTTGGCGCAGTCAATCATAGCCTGGCCGGCCATGATGCCGTTGATGCCGAGCTGCTGCTGAGCCCACTGGTTGTAGATGTCGCGTCCTATGGCGTAGGAGGCCGAGTCGTTGAAGGTCTTGGGCCACACCCTGGCGGTCTGCTTGCGCAGGTTCGCCAGCTCGGCTTCAGCCCTCTCGTAGGCTTCCGCCTTTGCCTTCAGAGCGTTGTACTGCTCCTCGGTCATCGTGGCCTTGCCGCGCTTGATCTTCACATCCTGCGCCTGAGAAAGTGAAAAGTGAAAAACGAGAAGTGAAAATATGGCTGTTGCCAAAAATATTTTCTTCATTATAATTCAGCTTTTAACTCTTATTTATACTCTTTCACCACAACGCCGTCGAGCACCTCCTTGCCACAGATGGCGAGGGCCAGCATCTCGTTCTCACCCTTGTAGATCTTCACGGGGGCAATCCAGCCCACGCGTTCCTCGATCATGGCCATCCAGGGCTTGCTGTAGGCTATGCCGCCGGTGAGGATGATGGCGTCCACCTTGCCGTTGACCACAGCGGCCAGACGGCTGATCTCCATAGACACCTGATAGGTGAAGGCCTCCACCAGCATCTGGCACTTCTCGTCGCCAGCCAGGGCTTTCTTCTCCACCTCGTAGGCATCGTTGGTGCCGAGGTAGGCCACGAAGCCACCTTCGGCGGTGACCATCTTCTTCAGCTTGGCCTCGTCGTACTTGCCGCTGCAGGCCACCTCGATGAGCTTCGAGGCGTTGATGCTGCCGCAACGGGTGGGCGAGAAGGCACCGAGGCCGCAGAGGGCGCGGTTGACCTCTACGCAGCGACCGTGGTTGTGCACACCCACGCTCACGCCGCCGCCCATGTGGGCGATGATGAGGTTCAGGTCCTCATAGTGCTTGCCCAGCTCGCGGGCATACAGCTTGCCGGTCATCTTCTGGTTCAGGCAGTGCCAGATGACGCCCTCGCGCTTGGGGTCGAGGTCGAACACAGGGTGACCGCTGATCTTGGCGAAGTCGGGGCGCTCGTCCACGATGCCGGGGTCGGCGATGTAGGCGCACTCCAGACCGATCTCGCTGGCGATAGCGTCGCTTATGAGGGCGCCGAGATTGCAGGCGTGCTTGCCCTGGATACCGGCGTGGCATTCCTCTTTCATCAGCTCATTGACGCGGTAGCAGCCGCTCTCGCAGGGGCGGGTCAGACCGCCGCGGCCCATGACGACGGCAATCTCGTCGGTGCCGATACCGTGACGCTTCACCATGTCGAGGATGGCGGTCTTGCGGTACTCGAACTGGTCGGCTACTTCCTTGAATTTCTGTATCTCCTCGATGGGGTGGGAGAGGTTCTCGGTGAAAACTTCAGTCTCGCCGTCATAGATTGCGGCCTTCGTCGACGTGGCACCAGGGTTGATTACCAGTGTGTATTTTCTTGTACTCATAATTTATTTGATATTATTTTTTTGTTTATTTTCAGTATATTATATTTTCCGCTTTTTAGGTTGTTTTTTCAACTTCTTGGGTGCAAAGATAAGAAAAAAAACGACACTATAGCATTTTTTTTATCTTTTTTTTATCAACCCCACGGATTGCCCGCATATATAATATAAGGCCCCGTCAGCGGACAGGGCCTTATTTAACTTTACTTTAACGTTTCGCTACTTCTTTATCAAACGCGAATTACCGTGAATGACCGCGAATTATCGTGAATTTCTTTTCTCAATCAGATTGTAAAAGAAATACCCCGTAGGGGTTCCCTCTCAATAGAATCAACGGACAACGACGACCTTTCTTGCTGGATGGTTGCCTATCTTGACCAGGTAGGTGCCGCTCGCGGGTACGTCGAAGCGTAGCGGCATATCATAATCCTGTTTTGCAGTCAGCATCCGGCCGTTGACATCATAGAGCGTCACCAAGTTGCCCTCGGCCCCTTCGACTACGATTTGTCTCTGGCTTGAATACACTTTGGCGTTCAGCGTTTCCACGTCGTCGATGTCATTATTGTGATCATGTGCGAAATGGGCTTTCACCGTAATGTCATGTATGATATTGGTTATCGTGCGGATGCTGTCGGTCGTATAATCATCCCAACGAACAAAATGATAACCAGGATATGGCGTTGCAACAAGCTCAATTTCGGCAGTGTCAGAGTATGGATA
>ONUE01000027.1 GCA_900320975.1 uncultured Bacteroidales bacterium
GCGGAAGAGGGCATAGGTGCTGTTTTTCTCGCGCACAGCATGCCAATGGAACCCCACCAGATGTGCCTCCTTCATATACGACGAGAGTTTGGAGATCTGTGCGAAGTTGCTGCGGTGAGCCTGTTGTGCTTCGGTCTTCGGGTTGGCCACATGTGTGGGCATAGCGCGTTCGCACTGACGACCGTGCCAGTTGTAGTATATCTTGTTGCCGAGTTTCCCGCTCTCGTTGTCGCCTTGAATACGTGCCATTGGTTTTCTTTATGAAGATATGAACGCCGAAATAGATGAAATATTGTTTCATCGTGAAATAATATATATTCTTCTTTAGAAGAATATATAAATCAGTCGGTTATATTGCAGCATAACACTATATCATCCATATACCAAGCCTATATCATCTCTATACCAAGTCTATGGTGCTAACGGGGTGCCCCCACTGTACACACGGTGTACTTAAAGGGTGGGTATGCATAGTGCTCTGCGGGGAAGCCTCGGTGAGTTACGGCAGAAAAATACTTTCCGCAAATACAATAAAACAATACCGTGTGTCGTTACGGAAGAAAAACGAATAACATGAAGAAGAACATAGCACTTGTCATGGGCGGCTTCAGTGGCGAGCACGACATCAGCATCGCCAGCGGAAACCAGGTGTATGGCCAGCTGGACCACACCAAATACAACGTCTACAAGATTGTCATCAACCGAGAAGACTGGTACTGGGAGCAGGATGGCAAGCATCTGCCGGTGGACCGTGGCGACTTCACCGTCACTGACAACGGTAGCAAGGTTCGCTTTGACCTGGCCTTCATCATCATACACGGCAACCCCGGCGAGAACGGTGTGCTGCAGGGCTACTTCGATATGCTTGGCGTAAAATACACTACATGCGGCTTCTACACTTCGGCGCTCACCTTCCAGAAAGGCTACTGCAACCCTGTTGTCAAGAGCTTCGGCATCGTCAAAGTTGCCGAGTCGATACTGCTCTATCAGGAGCCCCAAGACCTGTCGTTCTTTACCCTCGAATATCCAGTCTTCGTGAAGCCTGCCGCCGGTGGCAGCAGTGTGGCCACCACCAAGGTGAAGAGCGCCGAGCAGCTCCTGCCGGCCATCCGCGAGGCCTTCACCGAGGATCATGCCGTGCTGGTGGAGGAATGCATTGTGGGCCGTGAGTTCGACTGCGGCGTCTTCCGCAAAGCCGACGGCGAGAAGCTGGTCTTCCCCATCACCGAGATTATCCCCAAGGGCGGCCACGAGTTCTTCGACTACGAGGCCAAGTACCAGGGCTTCAGTAACGAGGTGACGCCTGCCGAGTGCCCCGAGAGCATCTCCAAGCACATACAGGAGGTCTCCAGCCAGCTCTACGACCTGCTGGGCTGCAAGGGCATCGTGCGCTTCGACTACATACACGACACTGCGAAGGACGAGCTCTACTTCCTCGAGGTGAACACCATCCCCGGCCAGAGCGCCGAAAGTATCGTCCCCAAGCAGGCTAAAGCCATGGGCATTACCCCTGCAGAGCTCTATGAGATGAGCATCCAGGCTGCTTTGGCGTAAAAAAAATTGTCGCGTACAATACACGTTATCAAGACAATCCCGCCGCATGTCATTGCGGCGGGATTGTTTTTATTTGGTACATATTAGAAATAAGCGTATCTTTGCAGCGTAAAATCAATTAAAAATTAACATCATGAAAAGATTACTTCAGGTCTGCTTCATAGCAGCAATGGTATTTGGCCTTGCTTCCTGCAACAAGGACAACAACAGCAATGGTGGCGGCAGTGGCACCGACACACAAACCTCGTTGGTAGGTACCCAGTGGGCATTCAACGACGGAGAAGCTGAAATCACTATCAGTTTCCCCACCGCATCCGATGTTGCGGTCAATGTTCAAACGCCCCGTCATACTGAAAACTACCAGGGAACCTACACCTATGGCAACGGCAGTGGCGCCATGAACCTCACCATCGAAGGCCGTGAGTTTAACATCACCTTCACCGTTAGCGGTAGCACTATGACCGCCTACAACACGCCCTCCGGTGACGTAACGCTGACCCTTGTCGGCAGCAACCCGCAACCAGGCCCCCAACCCGGCGGCAACTACCCGCTGAACGGCACCACTTGGCAAGGCTCTCACCAAGAAGGCTCTGTGTATATAGCGGTGAGTATCTCCTTCGGCACGACCAACTGCCTCTGTGTGTATGCCGATAGTCAAGGCCACAGCGAGCAGGAGACTGGCACTTACACATACACAGGCACCCTCACCAGCGGCCATGGTACCATCGTTGTCGATGGCGATCCTGCAACATTCACAGTTAATGGCAATCAAGCCTCACTATCCGATGGTGAAGGAGGATCCATCGTCTTGACACGTGTCTACAACGGCAGATAAGGCCGGCAGGACATAAAACATAAGGTCTCCCGAATGGGAGACCTTTCTTTTTGAGGTCGCTTCCGGATTTGAACCGGAGTAGCAGGTTTTGCAGACCTGTGCCTAGCCCCTCGGCCAAACGACCCTTTTGCCTTTTTTAGCGAGTGCAAAAGTACACACATTTTCCGATATGGCCAAATAAATTTGCAACAAAATCTGTAAGTTGGTGATTTTTAATTGCCAATTTATTTTTTATTCGTATCTTTGCATCGTGAAAAAGACACTCATCTTACCTCTCTTGGCGGCCTTTTTGCTGCTTTCGGGCTGTGGGCGGCAGCCTGCCCCCGACCCGTTGCTGCGGTCGCGCGCCGACGGTCTCATCAAGGAGGCTTTCGTCAACCGCTACCGCGACCCCAAGCTCTGCCTGCAGCTCTCGCGCCAGGCTTTGGGCTTCATTGCCGACTCGCTGCCCGACTATGTTGACGGCGAGCTGCGTACCCGCAACATCATGGCCTTCGCCTACTACCAGATGTCCGACGCCGACAGCGCCAACCGTATGCTCGCCCTCGTGGAGAAGACCATAGCGCGCAACGACCCCGCCATGCGCAACGGCGACATCGAGCAGGTCATCACCCGCCTCATACGTGCGCGCCTCCTGCAGCGCGACTGCCGCATTGCCGACAGCTACCAGCTGCTCTACGACATAGGCCGCAGCGGCATCCTCGACCGCAACCGCGACAATATGCTCTACAGCTACGCCCTGAGCGAATACTACATCACCAGCCTGGTGCTCAGCTACCACTACCGTAACGGCCAGGAGGCCGACGTGCGCACCCTCATTGGCGAGGTCGAGTCGCAGCGCGACGCCATCAAGGTGGACTTCGCTCAGGACATGGCCCTCAACTACGCTCTCGCCTACGGCTGGCAGAGCGCCGGCGAGAGCCTCAAGGCCCTCGACTACTGTGAACAGAACTATACTATCCTAAGTCGTCCGTCGGCCTTCTGCCCCTATCATTACGCCAACACCCTGCAGATGACCGCCTCGGCCCTCAAGAGCATTCCCGGCCGTGTGCCGCCCGACAGCGTGCTGGCGCTCTACGACACCGCCCGTTGCGTCTTCTACGACTACGGCGACCCCTACCAGATGATTGGTGGCACCACCTCCACGGCGCGCTATGCGCTGCTGATAGGCGACACCGTGAAAGCCCACGACGTGCTGCGCCAGTGGCTCTCCTGGGCCGCCGTCCAGCGTGCCGCTGCCGCTAAAGGCGGCTCGCCGCAGTGGACACCCCTCAAGGCCCCCAAGATGGAGGTCGGTCTCTTCGACGTGCTGCTGCGCAGCCGCATGGCCTCCACTCCCGACGAGGCGCTGCGGTGGTACACGCGCCGCACCGACCTGCAGGACTACATAAACCGCAACGAGCAGGAGGACTTCGCCCTGCAGCAGAGCCTCGCCGCCGCCACGCGGCGCAGCCGGTGGATGACCAACACGTCCATCGTCTTCGGAGCGTTGCTGGTGTTGCTGGTGGTGTTGTCGGTGTTGCTGTGGTTCAGCGCCCGCCGTCTGAAGCGCGAGAAGCGCGAGCTCGAGGCCGCCAAGCGGCGCGATGTGGAGCGCATCGCCAATGTGGAGACCACCCTCAGCGTGCTGCGCCACGACGTGAGCCCCTTCATGGGCTACCTGCGCAATCCCGACCTCTCGCCCGAGTTGCGAGCCGAAGTGCTCGACCAGCTGCTGCGTACCTTCGACAATATCAAGGGCTGGACCCGCCTCTCCATACCCGGTGGCATGGCTTTCCACGCCACCGTCTTCCCACTGCAGGAGGCTTTCGAGGAGGTGCGCTGTCAGGTGCCGCGCCCCGCTGCCGACGTGCAGCTGCGCTTCGAGCCCGCCGACATACAGCTCCACGCCGACCGCATGCTGGTGGTCATCATGCTGCGCAACCTCGTGGGCAACGCCCTGAAGCACACCACTTCAGGCAGCATCACCGTCGGCGCCACCATGGCCGACGGCATGGCCGACATCTGTGTGCGCGACACCGGCAGCGGCATGGATGCCGCACAGGTGGAGAGCCTCTTCAGGGCCGACCGCACCCTCCCCGCCGGCAGCGAGCATGGCTTCGGCCTCATCCTCTGCCGCTACATCGTCAAGAAACACGACGACCTCACGCGCCGCGGCTGCCGCATCTGGGCTGAGAGCACGCCCGGCAAGGGCACGGCGATGCATGTGATGCTCGCAACTAACAAAAACGTATAATATGGAAAAGATACGAGTAATGATGGTCGACGACGAGCCGCTGATACGTAAGGTCGTCAAGATGGAGATGAACAGCCGCGCGTCGAGCGTGGAGACCGGCGACCTGGATGCCAGCGTGGTGAGCCGCGTCGAGATGGTGGAGACTTACGCCGACGGCCCATCGCTCATGGCCGCCCTCGATGCCGCCAATATGCCCGACTACCTGCTGGTGGACATGGAGTTCAGCGGTGAGCCCACCGGTGGCCTCATGATAGTGCGCCGTGTGCACGAGCGCTACCCCGACATCAAGATAATCATCTTCTCCGGCCGTTTCGATGCCCCCGAACCCGGCATCGACGACCGCGAGCGCCGCCTGCACGATGTAGGCCGCGTCGTCATGGAGGCCCTCGCCCTCGGTGCCTCGGCCTTCGTCAGCAAGAACGCCGCCGGCGGCTTCTCCATAGAGAACATCCTCAGGGCCATAGCGTGCCTCGAGCGCGGCGAGCGCTTCTACTTCAACTACCCCGTCATGCTCACCCTCAAGGAGGCCGCCGAGACCTACTTCACCCTCGTGGCCGACCACGACCCCGACTTCGGCCTCACCGACAAGGAGTGCCAGCTGCTGCTCCTCGAGGCCGCAGGCTGCACGGCGGCGGAGATCTCCGACCGCCTTGGCGAGACCGACAAAGCCATCCAGGAGCGCCAGAAAGACCTCTCGCGCCGCCTTGACATCGTCAACAAGAGTGCCGCCCGTGTGGCTAAAGCCATCGCCCTCGGCCTGATAGCCCCCACCGAGGTTCGTTTTCTGCCGCGCCAATAGGCAATACGTAGTAGCACCGTCCCCCCTCCGTCTCCGCTCCGTCTTTTTTACGACTAAAAACCGTTAAACAGTCGGAGCGGGGTCGGAGGGGGGACGGAGCGGGTACGGAGAAACGCAGAAATAATAAGGATTTTACGAATTTTGGTATGTGTAATTAGTTGATTACTACGAGTTTTGCTATTCTCTGAAACAGCGTTGTCGCCGAGGTGCAATAAAAAAATGTTTGCATATACTAAATATTTAGTATCTTTGCAGATTGAAATAAAGCCGAAAATTAAACGCTGAGAGATAAAACATTCATTATAAATAACTGAATAATAACCTAAAAAACATCTATAACATGAAAAAGTTTGCATTGATTTGCCTGTTTGCCTCGCTGGTATTTGGCGTGAGCGCACAGGAGGTTGAAACCAAAGAGGTGCCTGCCAACGGCGCCAAAATCCGCTTTGAAAAAATGGAGCACCAGTACGGTACCATCCAGAAGGGTGGCGACGGAAACTGCGAGTTCGTTTTCTGGAACGACGGCAACGAGCCGCTTATCCTCCAGAACGTCAAGGCCAGCTGCGGCTGCACCACTCCGAGCTACACCCAGAAGCCTGTCATGCCCGGCGAGAGTGGCACCATTAATGTGAAATACAACACTAACAACGTGGGTGGTTTCTCGAAGACCGTCACCGTCACCAGCAATGCCGTCGACAACCCCCGTGTGGTGCTGCGCATCAAAGGCAATGTGAAGCAGGACAACGACCAGCCCAACCCCGTGCAGCCTGCCGTGAAACCCGCTGCCAAGGGTGCCGAGTCCGCCATTAAGGTTGCTCCTGAGAAGAAGAAAGATATGCCTAAGGAGGTCGACCTGAACGTCAAGAAAAAATAAGTGCTTTAAGCAATAATAAAATACTACTACAATGCCCACTATATCCGTTAAAGGACTGGATCTGCCGCAGTCGGCAATCCGTAAGCTTGTGCCCTTCGCCGACGCCGCCAAGGAGCGTGGAGTGCACGTGTACCACCTGAATATCGGCCAGCCCGACATCGAGACCCCCGCCGGTGCCCTCAAGGCTCTGGCCGACAAGGCCGCTGAGATGGCCGAGAACCACGGTGTGCTGGAATACAGCCACTCGGCCGGTATCCAGACCTACCGTCGCGCCCTCTGCAACTACTACCACCGCAACGGCATCGACGTGACCCCCAACCAGGTCATCGTCACCACCGGCGGCAGCGAGGCTCTCCAGATGGCCTTCACCGTCTGCCTCAATCCGGGCGACGAAATCATCATCCCCGAGCCTTACTACACCAACTATAACACCTTCGCCAAGCTGTGCGACGCCAAGATTGTCACTATCCCCAGTGATATCAAGAGCGGCTTCGCCCTGCCTCCCATCGAGGACTTCGAGAAAGCCATCACGCCGCGCACCAAGGCCATCATGATCTGCAACCCCAACAACCCCACGGGTTACCTCTACACCCACGAGGAGCTGCTGAAGGTTGCCGGTCTGGTGAAGAAATACGACCTGTACCTCTTCGCCGACGAGGTGTACCGCGAGTTCTGCTACGACGGCCACAAGCACTTCAGCGTGATGCAGCTTGAGGGTCTGGAGCGCAACACCATCCTGTTCGACTCCGTCTCGAAGCGCTACAGCGCCTGCGGTGCCCGCGTGGGCTGCATGGTGACCCGCAACAGCGAGGTCTACGCCATCGCCATGCGTCTGGCTCAGGCCCGTCTCTCCCCCCCGTCGTTCGGCCAGATCTTCGCCGAGGCTGCTGTGGAGACTCCGCAGGAGTATTTCGACAAGGTGCAGAAAGAGTATATCGCCCGCCGCAACGTCATCGTCGAGGGTGTCAACAAGATACCCGGCTGCTTCTGCCCGATGCCCAAGGGCGCATTCTACACCGTCATCGACCTGCCGGTGGACGACAGCGACAAGTTCTGCCAGTGGCTGCTGACGGACTTCAGCTACAACGGTGCCACCGTGATGCTGGCTCCCGCCACGGGCTTCTATGTGGATCCCGAGCGCGGTCGTCATCAGGCCCGTATCACCTATTGCATCTGCATCGAAGACCTTAAGAAGGCCATGAAGTGCCTCGAGGTGGCCCTGAAGGAATACCCCGGACGCACCCGATAAGATGACAAGAGAAGAACAAAGACATCAAGTGATATGCTCCTGCATTGAACAGCAGGAGCATATCGCTTCTATTGCCAAGCAGGAGATGGACTCGGCGCAGCAGCAGAGCAACGACTATGGCGCCAACGTGGACCGCTACGACAGCTACCGCACCAAGATGATGCGCAGCCGCGACATGTATGCCCGGCAGTACAGCAATGCGCAGACAGGCGTGCGCTACCTGCAGGACCTGCTCAAGCTGCCACCTTTTGACACTGTGGAGCACGGTGCCGTGGTGATTACCGACAGGCAGAACTTCCTGCTCTCCATAGGCGCCGGCAAGTTCATGGTCGGCAACAAGGTCTTTTTCGCCATCTCGGCCCAGACGCCCATCTATGCCGCCCTGAAGGGCAAGAAGGTGGGCGACACGCTGGTTTTCAACGGACAATCGCAAACCATACGCGACATCTTTTAGCCGATGGTATTCAGCAGCCACATATTCCTGCTCTATTTCCTGCCGGCTTTCCTGTTGCTTTATTTCCTCGTGCCCGCCAAATGGCGCAATGCGGTGCTCCTGTTGGCATCCGTGGTGTTCTATGCCTGGGGTGCGCCGGACTTCGTGCTGGTGCTGCTGGGCTCCACGGTGGCTAACTTCTACATCGTGAAAGCCATGGACAAGGCGCGGAACCTCAAGACCAAGCGTCTGTGGTGCGCAGCGGCGTTGACGGTGAGTCTCGGCCTGCTGGCTTATTTCAAATACGCCAACTTCTTTGTGGACAACGTCAATGCCTTGCTGACGACGCTGGGACTTGGCGTGATGAGCTGGACCAAGGTGTTGCTGCCCATAGGCATCAGCTTCTTCACTTTCCAGTCGGTGTCTTATGTGGTGGACACCTACCGCGGGGTGAACCGGCCGATGAAGAGTCTGGTGGACTATGTGGTGTATATCATCATGTTCCCGCAGCTGATAGCGGGTCCTATAGTGCGCTACAGCGAAATTGCCGACCAGATATCGGCACGGCGTCGCCTGCGGTGGGACGAGTGTCTGCAGGGCTTCTACCGCTTTGTGATAGGCCTCTCGAAGAAGGTGCTCATAGCCGACGTGATAGGACGGACGGTGGATGTGACGCTGGGTGGCGACCTGGCGGCGCTGGACATGGGCACAGCGTGGATTACGCTGGCGGCCTACACAATGCAGCTGTACTTCGATTTCTCCGGTTACAGCGACATGGCCATAGGTCTAGGGCGCATCATGGGCTTCAAGTTCCCCGAGAACTTCGACAACCCGTATGTGTCGACGTCGGTTACTGAGTTTTGGCGCCGTTGGCATATCACGCTGGGGGCGTTCATGCGCAACTACCTCTACATACCCCTTGGGGGCAACCGTTGCGGCAAACGCCGCATGTATTTGAACTTGTGGGTGGTGTTCTTGCTGAGCGGTCTGTGGCATGGTGCCGGCTGGAACTTCGTGCTGTGGGGTGCCTACCACGGATTCTTCCTTGTGATAGAGCGCATGACAGGATGGGGACGCAGCGACGGTGGACGCTTCAAGGTGTTGCGGGTGCTGCTCAACTTCGTCGTTGTGATGATAGGATGGGCGTTGTTCCGTATCGAGGATCTGGGACAGTGCTGGATATTCATGGGGCGGCTGTTTTCGTTCAGTTTCGGCCCGATAGGCATAGGGGTGTCGTCGCAATACTATGTCACGTTGATTGCAGCGCTGGCTTTCTCCTTTGTTACGCTGCTCCCGTTCGGCAGGAAGCTGCAGCAGTGGACGTTTTGCACAGATTACCGTGGTGGGCAGCATATTGCCGTGTGGGTTGTGGCCTGCCTGCTGTTCTTCTTCTGTACCGGTGCCTTGGGCGCTACCGACTTTAGCCCGTTTATCTATTTCAGGTTCTGACGTATGCGCAATGTTCCCAAGATACTGACGATAGCGACCATGCTGATGCTGCTGCTCACCATGGCGCAGGGATTGTGGCATTTCGTACCGGTGAAGAGCCTGACGGGTGTTTCGTACGATTGTGAAATGCCGAAGCTTACGATGAGGACTTATGTCGATGGCAGTTGGCAGGCGGAAATGGATAGATATGCCAGGCGCAGCTTCGGCTTCCGGGAGTATTCCATACGCCTGTACAACCAGTATGTGTGGAGCTGTTACCGTCATACTACCAACAAGGGGGTCGTGCCTGGTCGTAAAGGCTATATATACGAACGCTATTTTGTCGAGGATTACTACGAGAGCCGCATGTACAAGTATACTGACGACCCCGCTGTGCTGCTTGAGAAGTTCGAATGCGAGGCTGCTCGGCTCGGCAAGCTGCAGTCTTTGCTCAAAGAATATGGTACCACGCTGTTTGTGGCGGTATTGCCTGGCAAAGATGTGCTGTACCCCGAATACCTGCCGCCGCGCGACACCATGACGCGTACACCTGGGCCGAGGGCATACCCTGAATACCTGCGGCTGTTCGACAAATATGGGGTGAACTATATTGATGTGATGGGGTGGTTCAAGAATATCAGGGATGAAGTGCCTTACGAATTGATGACAAAGCATGGGACACACTGGTCGAACATCGCCAGCACCTATGCTTTTGACAGCATAATGCGCTATATGCAGAGCATAGGGGGTGCTCCGATAAGGCCGGTGCAGATAAGTGAGCCGTATTACGACGAAGTGCGAAAGCCCGATGCCGACTTGGTAGAACTGTTCAATCTCGTTGTAGCACCGAGGCAACCACGCTGCAAGTATGCCGATGTACGGATAGCCGACACGTCGCAGGGCAGGCCCAAGCTGATTGTTATTGGCGACTCATTCTTCTGGAACGTCACATACAACTATCCGATAGACTCGTTGTTTGGCTACATACACTATTGGTTCTATAACAACACAGTGTATTTTGACCCAGAGCATGACAACACATCGCAAATTGACATAGTGCAGGCGGTTAAAGATGCCGACTATGTCATGTTGAGCTACTGCACTGGGCAGCTGTATGACCTTGGCAATGAGTTTATCGGTAAAACATTGGTGGCGATGATGTACAGTGAGGAAGAGATTGCGGCTGTCAGGGAGGATATATGTGCTGAGATACGGAGCGATGAGAAATGGTACAGGCAGCTGCAGGAAAAGTCAGAGGAGCTTGGCATAACGGTGGAACAAGCTATGCTTGACGATGCCAACTATCTGATACAAACGCACCCGGAGTGGTATTTTGTGAAGGTGAAAGAGTGTCAACACGAATAATTGCAAATGTAATGAGGAACAATGTCGTTTGTTTTGTGATTGCGGCATGTCTGTCGCTTATGATCATGGCCTGCTCGGAGCGCCCAGTTGGCCAGTTCGATCCCATGGTGGGCTACGAGGGCGATACGGTGTGTATGGATATGGACCTCGAGAACGCCGTGCTGGACGGCATCGTGCTGCCTGCCAAAGGGGAGCAGTTCTGTTTCGTGTTTGATACAGTGAGCGACCGGCAGCTATACTACAAGATATTCTACCAGAACGAGAGCTATAAGTTCGACGAAGCCGATACGCTCGCCTATGAGAACTTCTACGGCTCTTGGGAGGATGTATCGGTGGGCTTCAAGTCTGTGCCTGTCGACGGCCATATTGCCGACAGTTTTCGCATTGTGGGCAACCCGCGCGATGAGCGGATATACTATGGCGTCGACCTGCAGGACTTCGACTGCAGTCAGGAGGCTATCCAAGATATAGAGCGTGAGATACGTGCCGATACCCACTGGTTCCGCTATGTTAGCGAGGTGGCGGCACCGGAGAACAACCGTACCCTCGAGGAGCAGCTCTTCCTCGATACCCGCTGGGTACTCAACGAGAGGCGCCACAGTGGGGGAGAGGTCAACCACCGCTGGAAGCGCAACCCCCGTACAGGCCTCTATTCCTTCCTGCTGGTAGTCTGCGATGAGGAGGGACTGAAGCGCATACCTGAGCATGTGCAGCATATCAACCTTACCGATGCCGACAGCCACTTTGTGAATCCCTACAGCTGGTTCTTTGCCAACAAGAGCAAGCATATCTCGCTGGCTAAAGGCAGCAAGATGCTGCGTACACGCGCTGTCATCACGCCGCAGCAGGGCGTCTATATCGACGAGACGCAAATACGTACTGTCTACCGCGGCAAGAACCAGATACCAGGGCGTGTGGGCAGCGACACCGCCCTCTACCGCCACGCGCTGTACCAGCAGTTCTTCCCCGCCATAAGCCAGCAGTACACCCTGCGCAACATCCCTATAGTGTGTGATATGGCCGACTATTCACAGGCCGACTACGATGCCGCCGCCATGCGCTACGACAGCACGCAGTTGATCTACGACTATCCGCAGATAACCGACTATCCTGGCAGCACGGTATTCCCTTCATCGCAGGGCGACTATATTACCATCATTAACCCTGGTAATGCCGGAAGAGTGCACCCGCAGAAAGAGTCTACCGGCGTGAAGACCCGTGTGGGCTTCTCCTACGGCAAATACCGCGGTAAGATTAAGTTCCCGCCGATGCTCAACAAGGACAACGTATGGAATGGTCTGACCTATGCCTTCTGGCTCATCTACCAGGACGGCAGCCAATGGAACGTGCGCCGTCCAAGCTATCACAGCGGCTACATCAGCAAGAACGACGACAGCGAGAACCCAGAGCGGCATGTGCAGGACAACTATTCCGAGATAGATATCGAGATAGTGAAGGCATCGCGCTACTGGCCGGAAGGCTACTATTCCCAGGCTGATAAAGTGGAGGACGGCCGCAAGAACAGCGACGTCATGTACTGCTGCACTAACTGGGACCTCGCATGCCGTGAGCCCATGAACTTCAAGTCCGGCATCACGAGGATACCTTTCCAGAATGCCGAGTATGAGGCACTGCGCTGGTTCGACAACTACAAGGCCCTCACCACCAAGACCCCCATGCCCAACAGCGTGTTCGACGAGGATTACTATTACTATGAGATAGAGTGGAAGCCCAAGGAGATAATCTGGCGCTTAGGCCCCGACCCGGAGCACATGCGTGTGGTGGGCTACATGAGCGACGAGTATACCGCCATCCCCAACAACCAGATGCTCTGCATCGTCACTCAGGAATACCATTACTCAGAGTGGTGGCCTCCGATAGTATATATGCAGGGCTTGATACCTTTCAACGCCACCGACATCGAGGGGCGTGTCTACGAGATTGTCGTTGAGTAATAACCTTGTGTGCAATGAAGGCCTTGTCAACTAGAAGCAGGACGGTCATGCTGGCGGCAACGCTGTTGCTGTTTGCTGTATTGTTTGCACTTGAATCAATAGGCAATCATTGCTGTTTCCGCACCTACGGCCTTGATTTGGGCTTGTATACAAAAACGCTCTATGATCATGCCCGCTTGCGTCCTAACGACTGCTCGTTTTTCCTCGATACACCAAGCAACCAGATGGGAGACCATTTTGATATCTACTTATGGCTTTTCTCACCTCTGGTTTATCTGTTTGGCAACTACACGCTACTGATAATCCAAATATCTTCAGTAATAGTTGGCATGTATGGCACCTATCGCCAGGTGAGGCTATACACCGACGACAAGGTGCTGCCTTTCGCCGCCATGCTTACTATAGGCTTCAGCTTCGGTGTTTGGCACGCACTGTCGTTCGATTATCATTCCAATGTTGTCAGTGCCATGATGTTGCCATGGCTGTTCTATTTCTTCAAGAAAGGCAGTGTCGGCGGCATGGTAACGATGGCTCTATTCATGTCTATCGCAAAGGAAACATCGGCGCTATGGGTATGCTTCGTTTTGGCGGCATTGCTTTGGGATTGTCGCCGAGAGAAGCGTATGCTCCGTGCTGTAGCCCTGACGTTGGCAGGCTGTGTTGCCTATTTCCTAATAGTAACATTGGTTGTTATGCCCGCCCTCGGAAGTGGCGGTGGCACCGGTTTCTGGCGCTACAGCTGGATGGGAGACAATGTGGGACAGGTTGCCATTTGGATGTTCACGCACCCTTGGCAGGCTATTAAGGCAGTTTTTACCGACTTTGTTGGCACTGCCCCTGGCCTTAAGACCGAGTTCTTCCTCTCAATCCTTCTCTCAGGGGGCTTGCTGTGTCTTTTCAAGCCCAACTGGCTGTTGATGTTCGTCCCGCCGCTATTGATGAAGATGCTTGCCCGTGACCCCGGTGCCTTCTGGGGCATTGCTCTGCATTATAACATAGAGGCGTGTGTTGTCGCGGCTCTTGTCATGGTGCCTGTGCTGTCAAGGTTCAAAGCTCCAGCTCTGCGTCGTGTGGCCGCATCGCTTGTCGTTGTGGCGTCGCTGCTCACATTGCACCATACTGTTACCAAACCGCGAACTTTCGTCCAGCTTGACAATATTTGTATCTTTTCTGCCGACCACTACCGCCAGCCGACTTTCGATGCATCAGCGGCACGCCGCATGATAGGCGAGCTTCCATCCGATGCTTCGGTATGCGCCTCCACCATGCTGTCGCCCCATTTAGCTGTGCGCGACAGCGTCTATTCTTTCCCTACAGGTGTTGGTAAGGCCAACTATTTCCTCCTCCTGCAAAACCATTTCTGCTACACCGACAGCGACGAGCAGATGGCTCATGAAATAATCAACGACACGGTGCATTACCGTGTCGTCGATAGTGGTGATAATATCTATCTGTTAGTAACTATCAGGTAAACACCCAACCGCAGTTCAGAAAGCAGTTGAAGAGATAAGCTGTCCAGTAGATATTCATTACCACAGTGATGCCGAGGAGTGTGCCGCGAAGCCAGCTGGGCATCCAGTGGTGGTAGAATACAAGCGTGATGAGCAGCAGCGTGATGATACACCCCAGTGTGTCGGCGCCAAGAAGCATCTTGCTGCAATAGACTGCCGTGGCAACCAGACATACGGCAACTACCCATCGCCATACTTTAGGTACAGGCCTGCAGGCTAAGTCAAGCACAAGGAAGAGGAAGAACGGCGTGCAGGTAAGTAGGCGGGCTTGGGAATACATGCATCCGTTTTGCGTAAACAGCGCCAGCACAATGTTGCCCACGAAGAAGAGCACGGACAACAGTCGTGCCGTCTGCCACTGCCTGTTGTCGTCTGTGTTGACGATGGTGGATTCCTTATGGCTGAGTGATGTAAACAACTTGGTCGCCAGCCATGCGAGCGCAGGGATGAAGAGGGTGTATATGAGTGCCCATGTTACGCTCTTCCCCTCCACGCTCCAGTCCGTAAAAGGCCACTTGGGCAATGTAATCTCCTTGCCCCATGTCTCTTGTGAACTGACGAATTGGAACCATTGCGGAGCGCCACATAACCGTTGGATGATGATGACAAAGATGACGCCGGTAATTACCGGAGCCAAGTGTAATGCCACATTCTTTAGATACTGCTTCCACGACTCCCGTTGCTTAAGGCACAGCAGCAGGTCGGTGATAAGCCAAGCCACGAGGAGTATGTTGCTGGCCGACCTTGTCATTGAGGCTAACAGGAAACCGAGAAAGAATAGCCAGTAGCGCCGTTTCACCAATCCGTACAGCCCCACTGCGGCAGCTATGAAGAATAGCGCCTCGCTGTAGGGGATGGCGAAGATTACCAGGTAAGGCATGCATAGGGTCAGCAGCGCCATCCATGGCGTCAGCTTCTCTTTGAACAGCAGCAGCAATACGGTGACTCCCGCAAGGAAAAGTATGATGTTGAGCAGGCAGATGCCTATGGGAGAAAGCCCCGTGGCACGCCAAAGCAGCGGGAACAGGGGGAAGAAGGCATATTCGCAATGATTTATGTTTAATGGCGACTGGTACAGGTACTCCCTGATGCTGTTGTAATGCGAGGCGTCGAACACCACCAGCTTATCGTTTCTTATCTTGGCAAAGGGCTCGCTGACGTGATAGGCATACCATGAGCCGTCATCGTTGTGCTGCACGGCGTAGGTCTTTACCACGCCGCCCACGGCATCGTACACGTCCCTGTTCTGCAACAGCGCGTGGCACAATCCCGCTGTGAGGAAGAAGAGTGCCGCTATGGTCACCATAAGCGGCACTCTGTATTTTTGCAAGAATTGCTTCATATTAGTATCCGAAAACCTCGTCAAGCGTGAGTTTCTTCACCTTGCCGAACTTGGCCAGCTTGTTGAAGTCAATCTCGCTCTCCTTGCCAAGGATGAGGTAGCTCTTTTTCTGGCCTTTTATGTACTGTTTCTGGAAGCTAGTGAGGTCGTTCATGGTCATCTTCTGGAAGGCGGCGAAGTTTTGCTTATTCAGAGGTTCTTTGAGACCCATGCGCTCGCAATGCAGGTAGACACTGATAATGGCCATCTTGGTGGTACGTTTGGTGCGGCTGCTGGCGATGAGGGCATCCTTGGCCAGTTTGAAGTTAGCTTCAGCTTCAGGCATATCGTTGAAGAGTTCCTCGTAGGCGTTGAGAGCGTCAAAGAGCTTGTCGTTCTGGGTGATGACGTTGGCACTGTTGTAGAAGTAGCCGTCCTTGTGTCCGCTGTTGGAGTAGTAGTTGCTGGCGCTGTAGGCAAGGCTGCGCTTTTCTCGCATCTCCTGGAAGACGATGGCATTCATCGAGCCGCCGAAGTATTCGTTGAAGAGATATACCTTGGGTGAGATGGCGGTGTTGTAGTGCTCGCCACGGAAGTATTCGGTGACGTAGGTGTTTTTGGCGTCGTAGTTGACGAAGAACACCGTGTTCTCGTTGACGGCTTCACCTTGTGGATGCGGTCGACGGCGGCGGTAGCCTCCTTGAGGCTCAATGGGCCGTAGTAGAGCACGCGGTGCTTGTACTGGAAGAGGCCGTGGAGGGCGTCGGTAAGTTGACGGGAGGTGTAGGCACGGAGTTGGGCATCGCTTTCGGTGTTCGCCTTGATATATTCCTCACCCCATACGCCGTAGGTGTTCAGAGCGCGGAAGGCGGCACGCTGGTTGGTCTTGTTGTCGGTACGGCTCTTTATGAGGCGCTCCACAAGCATCTGCAGAGACTCGTCGTCGGGCTGGCAGGTGGCCATGATTTCCTCCACGAGGGCCATGGCCTTCTCCATATTCTCGGCCAGGCCGCTGATGCCCACAGTGATGTCCTCGTCGCCAACATGGATGTTATAGCTGCAGGCCAGCTTATAGAATTCTTCCTGCAGCTGTTCGGCAGTGTGTTTGTCGGTATTGAGAAATTCCACCAGGTCGGCGGCCAGGTCGATGGCCTTGTTGGCGGTGTAACCGAAATTGAATCGGTATTGCAGGTTGAAGGTACCGTTCTCCGTGTTCTTCACATAGAGCACCTCGCTGCCGTTGGCGGTCTTGCCTTTCTGCAGGTCTTTCTTGAAGTTGACAAAGACGGGCTGGATGGGTTTGGCCTTGGCGGCGTCGGCCTTGATGCTGGCCAGGAAGGGGCTCTCAGTGTCGCGACTCACATAGATGGGGGTGATGGCGGGTTTCTGCACCTTGGTCACCGGGTCGGGGGTGTCCTGATGCTTGTAGACGATGACGTAGTTGTTGTCCTTGCAGATACGGTTAGCGAAGTCGACGATGTCCTTTTTGGTGATCTTGGCCAGCTCGTTGATTTCATTACACACCTGGTCCCAGGTCTGGTGCTGCACGAAAGCGTAGGCCATCTGGCTGGCGCGGCTGTTGTTGCTCTCGGCCTGCTTCATGACGCGGAGCTTCAGCTGGTTGATGCTGGCCTCCATCAGGCTCTCGTCGAACTGTCCGGCCTTCACCAGCTCGATCTGCTCAAGCAGCAGGTCGCGCAGCTGGCCGAGGGTCTGGCCCTGTGTGGGGCGGCCGCCGAGCACGAAGGCGGCATAGTCGTTGAGGGTGTAGGCGTAGGAATAGGCGCCGAGGCAGAGCTGCTTCTGGTTGAGGTTGAGGTCGATCAGGCCGCAGCTGCCGTTGTTGAGCACATAGCCCATGGCTTCAGCCAAGAGGGCATCGCGGCTGCCGTTGCCCTCCTCGATGCGGAAGGCGATGGTGAGGCTGGCGGGGTCCTGGCCGTTGACAAGGCGGACGATGGGGCTGGTGATGGGCGCCTCCTTCACTTTCTTGAACTCGGGCACCGTGCCGGGCACCCAGCTGCCGAAGTATTTGTCGATAATCTTGATGGCCTCGTCGGGGTTGAAGTCACCGGACAGGGCTATGCACATGTTGTTGGGCACATAGTAGGTGTGATGGAAGCGGTAGATGTTGGTCATCGAGGGGTTCTTCAGGTGCTCGATGGTGCCGAGGGTGGTCTGCTGACCGTAGGGGTGGTGGGGGAAGAGGGCGCGCATCATTTCCTCGTTCACGCGGCGGTTGTCCTGTGCCAGGCTGATGTTCTTCTCCTCGTAGACGGCCTCCAGCTCGGTGTGGAACAGGCGCAGCACCAGGTTGGGGAAGCGGTCGCCTTCCACCTTGGCCCAGGTCTCCAGCTGGTTGGCGGGGATGTTCTCCACATACATCGTGTAGTCGTTCGAGGTGAAGGCGTTGGTGCCCTCGCTGCCGATGGCCGTCATGCTCTTGTCATACTCGTTGGCAATGGCGATGGTCGAGGCCACATAGCTGATGGAGTCGATCTGGTGGTATATCTCGGCGCGGCGACGGTCGTCGGTGGTCTTGCGGTACACCTCGTACAGGGCCTCTATCTTGTCCAGTTCTTTCTTCTCACGCTGCCAGTCGGTGGTGCCCATCTGGTGGCTGCCCTTGAAGAGCATGTGCTCCAGGTAGTGGGCCAGGCCGGTGGTCTCGCTGGGGTCGTTCTTCGAGCCTGCGCGCACGGCTATGTAGGTCTGTATGCGCGGCGCATCCTTGTAG
>ONUE01000014.1 GCA_900320975.1 uncultured Bacteroidales bacterium
GCTACTTCATAGGCCAGAAGAAGAACCCTGTGCCCTACCCTGTGTGGACGCTCCTGGGCTACATGGCGCTGGCTTTGGCACTCTACGGCCTCACGGTGGCGGTGCGCCCCGACGCCCTGTGGCTGCGGCTTGCATGGAACACGCTGATGATGCTCGTCTACATCGCCGTAGTCCTCTGGAACGAACGCTCGCTGGTCCGCTCGGTGCTACAAAAAATCACTTCACGCAAATAGTTTCTCCTTAACATATTATGAAGAAATATTATACGGTCTTACTGGCATTGGCGTGCATCGCGTGTCTGACGGGGTGCCGCAAGACTTGCACGTGCATCAAGAACAACGGCACGAGCCATACTTTCACGGCCGAGGAGGTGAAAGCCCACAACGGCACCTGCCAGAACATGAAGTATGTTTACTCCGACGGCTCCAACGACCCGATAGTGAGCTATTACTCGACATGCGAATGGGATTGATGGTTAAGGTTTAAGGATATGGTTGAGGAAGGGTGCATATTATGTCCAAGGAGGTGTAGGGTTAAGCGCACCGAAGCTACGGGCTTCTGTGGCGCTTCGGACGAGTTGGAGGTCAGCAGCGTGTGCGTACACCGCGGCGAGGAGCCTCCGCTCAACCCCATAGTCAACGTCTTCTTCACCCACTGCAACCTGCAGTGCATCTACTGCCAGAACTGGCAGATAAGCGGAAAGCGGAGAGTGGAGAACGGAGAGTGGAGAACGGAGAGCATAGCTTCACTCGCCGACCGCATCTGCGCCGCACTCTCCACTCTCCACTCTCCACTCTCCACTCCCAGCTCTCCACTCTCCACTCCTATGCTGGGTTTGGTGACGGCGGCGCATTATGCCGACCGCATACCGGCGCTGATAGAAGAACTGCACAGGCGTGGACAAGAGCCCACGGTGGTGTACAACAGCGGCGGATACGAGAGCGTGGAGACTTTGCGGAGCCTCGAAGGTCTGGTGGATGTCTACCTGCCCGACCTCAAATACATGGACACCGAGTTGGCGGCACGCTACAGCCATGCAGCCGACTACCCCGAGGTGGCGACGGCGGCACTAAAGGAGATGAAGCGGCAAGTGGGTGGCGGCTTGATGACCGACGGCAACGGCAGAGCCTACCGCGGCATCATTGTGCGGCACCTGGTGCTCCCCGGCCACACCGACAACTCGCTGCGCTGCCTCGAATGGCTGGCGGACAACTTCAACCCCTTCAGCCTGCACCTTTCGCTCATGGCGCAGTATTTCCCGCCTCGCGAAGGGCTGCCGGCACCGCTGGACCGCACGCTGACGGAGGAAGAATACCGTACTGTTACCGACCGCGCGGCGGAGCTTGGCTTCACCGAAGGATGGGTGCAGGAACTCGCGGCTCAGGACAACTACAGGCCCGACTTTGATCAGGCGGGGAACCCGTTTGAGAATTGAGAATTGAGAATTGAAATTGAGAATTGAGAATTGAGAATTAAAATCATTGTATATTTAAGGACGTGAAGGCAAAGAAAAAGAATATCATAACGCTGGAGGTCGAGGACGACGAGCTGCTGGATAACGTAGCCTATCTGCTTTTCCGCTCGCCGCAGCCGGGTTATCTCTTCGTGGACAGTCTCAACAAGCTCTACGGCTATGCCCTGCACAGGATTGACGACATGGAGCTCGACGGTGTAGCATGGCCATTCTACACCCACAGCGACAAGATAGACCACCTGAAGTACTACCTAACCGAGAAGCCCCGCACGGCGACGAGCTCCGCCTTGGGTGACGGCGACAAGCTGATGATAATAAAAGGCGAAGGGGCGCGCGATATGGCGGAGTATATCTGTGAGGACTTCACCGACCCGATGCCTGTGGACATCGGCGACCTGCTGGCCGAAGAACACGCACGGCTGAGGGACGAGATGCTGGCTGACTTCACGGTGGTGAGCCTGCTCGACATGGGCGACATCATCCCGGCTCCGCAGAGCAAACGGGGCATCACGATGGAGCAGCAGTGTGCAATCATCGAGGCATATATTGAAATACAGCGACTTGACATCACGGAGCAATAAATAATTTTGCCAATTGCAAATTTATTTGTACATTTGCAGTCGCCTTAGCAGAGATTAAATAATAACAAAACACAATACATTTATGACAATCAAAGACCTTGAACCCAAAGAGTTGTGGGAGAACTTCTACTCCCTGACCCGCCAACCCCGTCCCTCGAAACATGAGGAGAAAGTGCGTCAGTTCCTCGTGGACTGGGCCAAAAAGAACAAGATAGACTGCCGCGTCGACGGTGTCGGCAATGTCATCCTCAGCAAGCCCGCCACCAAGGGTATGGAGAATGTGCATCCCGTGGTGCTGCAGGCCCACATGGACATGGTGCCCCAGGCCCGCGCCGGCAAAAAGCACGACTTTGAGAAAGACCCCATCGAGACCAAGATAGTGGGCGACTGGGTGTATGCCTGCGACACCACCCTCGGCGCCGACGACGGCATGGGTGTGGCAGCCATCATGGCTGTCTTCGCCAGCAAGACCGTCAAGCATGGTCCTCTGGAGGCCCTCATCACCACCGACGAAGAGACCGGCATGACCGGAGCTTTCGGCCTGAAGAAAGGCGAGCTGCACGGTGACTACCTGCTGAACCTCGACAGTGAGACTGAGGGCGAGCTCTATGTGGGCTGCGCCGGCGGTATCGACGCTGCCATCAGCATCCCCTATGCCACCGAGAAAGCCCCCAAGGGCATGGTGGCCTACAAGCTCACCATCGGCGGCCTGAAGGGAGGTCACAGCGGTATGGAGATCAACACCGGCCGCGCCAACGCCAACAAGCTGCTGTTCCGTCACCTCCGTTGGGTTGCCGAATGCGGCATCCGCCTCATCAGCATCGAGGGCGGCAATATGCGTAACGCCATCCCGCGCGACGCCGAAGCCGTCATCGCCATGCCCAAGGAGCACGAAGCCTGCATCCTGAAGGAGTTTGACAAAGTGGCCGGCTGGGTGAAGAAAGAGCTCTCCTCGGTGGAGCCTGACTTCTTCATGAAATACGAGAAGGTGCGCCTGAACCCCACCGTCATCAACGAAGAAGGCACGCAGAAGATTATCAACCTCATGATGGTGGCCCCCAACGGCGTCATCCGCATGAGCAAGGATATGGAAGGCCTGGTGGAGACCTCGCTGAACCTGGCCATCGCTAAGACTACCGCGAGCAAGAAGTTCGTCGTGTACGCCCTGCTGCGCTCCTCGGTGGACACCGCCAAGGAAGCCCTCGCCGAGCGTCTGGTCTGCCTGGCCGAACTGGCCGGTGGCAAATGCCAGCTCAGCGGTGCTTATCCCGGATGGAAGCCCAACATGGACAGCCAGCTGCTGAAGACCATGAAGGCCACCTACAAGAAGCTCTACAAAAAAGAGCCCGCCGTCGTGGCCATCCACGCCGGCCTGGAGTGCGGCCTGCTCGGTGGCAAGTATCCAGACATGGAGATGATCAGCTTCGGCCCGACGCTGCAGAGCCCCCACAGCCCCGACGAGCGCTGCTACATTCCCAGCACCAAGAAGTTCTACGAGTATCTGCTTGCCACTCTGGAAGCAATCCCCGTGAAGAAATAATCTGTTTGAACAGTAAAAGAATAGGCGCCCAAGTGGCGCCTATTCTTTTTTTAATCAAGCCTTACCCGCGGATCGAGGACGGCATATAGAATATCCGTAAGGATGTTTATCAGCACCAGAAGTATGCAGATGAAGAGTATGGTGCCCATAACGACGGGGAAGTCGTACTTCTCCAGGCCGTCGACGATGACGACACCCATGCCTTTCCAGTCGAAGACATACTCCACAAAGACGGCACCTGCCAGAAGGCCGGCGAACCAACCACTGGCGGAGGTGACCACGGGATTGAGGGCATTGCGTAGCGCATGCTTGACAACAACGCGACGGTAGCTCAAACCCTTGGCGCGCGCAGTACGTATGTAGTCCTGCGACAATGCCTCGAGCATGGAGTTTTTGGTGAGCTGCGTGAGCGTCGCCAAAGGACGTATGCCCAGCGTAAGTGCCGGCAGGATGAGGTTCTTGAGGTCGAGGTATTCACCACAGCCGTAGTTGTCGACGGTATAGAGGTTGCCGAACATATTGAGGTGTGTCCACCCCGCCATAACATAGGCGAAAAGCCAGGCTATAAGTATGGCGGCGAAGAACGACGGTAGCGACATACCAAGTGTGGAGAGCACCAGCGTGAGGCGGTCAATCCATGTGTCTTTGTGTAGGGCGGAGACCACGCCGAGCGTGATGCCCACGATGAGGGCGAAGAGCATAGCCACAACAGCCAAGAGGGCTGTCTGCGGGAAGGCGGCGCCTATTACCTCACTCACACGACGCTGGCTCTGGTAAGAACGGCGCAGGTATGGTGCTTTGAGTACCACAGAGGTGGAACCAAGACGCAGTAGCGTAGTATAGGGTGCATATTTCTCTGCCGAAAGGAAGAAATAGCTGGTGCTGTCGCTGTTGTTGTGCACCGAAACGGGCACAAGGTCATTAAGGTAGTTGAGATATTGCAGTCCGACGGGTTTATCGCGCCCCAGGTCGCGGTTGATGATATCGATGCTCTCCTGGTCGGCGCGCTGGCCGAGCATCATGCGGGCCGGGTCGCCAGGCAGGATGTTGAATAGGAAGAACACAAGCGTCACCACTCCCAACAACACCAGGAGTCCATAGAGCAGTCGCTTTGTGATATATCTACCCACCGTAATTTACCTTTATCTCAGTCCGTGGACAACACTTTTCTTAGCAACGAAATCCTTAAGGTAGAAAGGCTCGAAGTAAGCCACATCCTCCACTTGTCCGACGGAGAGGTGCTGCTCAGCAAGTTGGGCCATACCTGCGGCAGAGACCGAGAAGGATTCATCGTAGCGAGCATTTAGGTGACTACCCAGCAGTGGACGCGTCTTAGCTGCGCCATCGCCTATGAACACCACATCTCCCCTATAAAGCTGCGAGCGGAGTGTGGAGAGTGGAGAGTCGTCCGACTCTTCAAAGACGTCAGCATGAGTGTCACGAAGCACATTGAGCTGCGGGTCTACCAACATAGTGTAGCATTCCATGCGGCGCGCATCAATCATCGGGCACACAAGGCCCTTGTATTCGGGGTGCTGCATGTAATAGTGAGCCGCCATGGAAAGCAGTGTAGGAACTGAAAGCAGCGGGATACCATAGCCATAACAGAGGCCCTTGGCACTACTCACGCCGATACGCAGACCGGTATAGCTACCGGGGCCTGCGGAGACACATACAGCGTCGGGGCGCTGCCCGTCGGTGAGCTCCTTAACAAAGAGCGGCAGACGGGTGGAATGAGCGTCGGGCTCGGCGCACTCACGAAGAGCCACAACATGGCCGTCAACAGATAATGCCACAGAGCAGACACGCGTGGCTGTCTCAATCAATAGTATCTTCATCGCATGTCTATTACTTCGACTTCGGGATGCTTGGCAGTGTCGAATGTGAACTGCGAAGCGGCGTTGGAAGCGCGCTTGAAGTCAGTGATATCGTAGTTCTCGCGACCAGAATCGTATTTGTGCACCTCCATGCGGTGCAGCAGTCCGTCATCTTCATTGATGAAGAGGCGTATCTTGTGGTAGCTGCGCGTGGAGCGTGGCTGTAAATCGACTATGGCAGTGCCGTCATCGTCTGTGCGAATATACTTAGCCTTGAAGCTCTTGCCATAGTTGGCCAGCAGACGTCCGGGATTGAGCAGGTCTATGTCATCATCGACCATCTTGTTCACCGTAACCTCCTTGGCGCTCTTGTTCCAGTGCCACACCGTGGTACCATCGCAAATCAACTCCTGGTCGGGCAGCATAAGGTGGTATTTGCCTTTGTTGTAGCGCACCTGAGCACTCTGGCGAGCTTTCTCTTGCTTCTTACTGTCGAGGACTGTCATAGTGACTGTAAAGCTCACGTTCTTATCGAAACGGGCCGCCGCTTTCTTAAGCACATCGGTGGCGTTCTCGTCCAAACGTCCTTGCGAAGCGTGGGTAATTTGCGCTTGCGCGCAAGTGAAAATGGAAAAGTGAAAAGTGAGAAGCAGACTTGCGCAAACAAATATCTTCAGTATTTTTTTCATGTTCAATGCAGTTTCATGCCAATGATGTTCATGAACTCTTCGCGGGTCTTGGGGTCTTTCATAAAGGCTCCTGTGAAGTCGGAAGTGGTAGTCACTGAGTTCTGTTTCTGCACACCGCGCATACTCATGCACATGTGCTGTGCTTCTATCACCACGGCCACACCCAGCGGGTTGAGGGTATTCTGTATGCAATCCTTAATCTGCTTGGTTAGACGCTCCTGCACCTGCAGACGGCGGGCGTAAGCATCCACCACACGAGGTATTTTGCTCAGACCAACGATGGTGCCGTTAGGTATATATGCAACATGGGCCTTACCTACAAAAGGCACCATATGATGCTCACAGAGAGAATAAAGCTCAATGTCTTTTACTACGACCATCTGCTTGTAGTCCTCGTGGAACATGGCCGAGCGTAGTATCTCCTCCGGGTCGAGGTCGTATCCGTTGGTGAAGAAGAGCATAGCCTTTGAAATGCGCTCCGGGCTCTTCAGCAGGCCCTCTCTCTCGGGATCCTCGCCCAGGAGGCGCAATATGGCCTTATAGTGTTCGGCCATCTCGGCCACACACTGCTCGTCGTATTTGTCTATCTTTAGATATCCCTTTTCTGCCATATCGTTATATTAGTATCTTGAGTATCGCAATTATTGCCCGAAACTACAATTCCATAGCCACGCGGAAACCGATGGTACTATCGCAAGTGAAGTTCTCCGGTGCTATCTCGTGGGGGTAGCGATAGGTGAGGCGGCACTTAGTGTCTTTAGAATCCCACGCACCGCCACGGTACACATGGTAGTGAAGCGGATGGTCGTGATAGCTCAAGGTATCAAGCCCCAGAGGATCGGTCTGCTCCTCCTGGGAATAGTAGTAGAAATAGTCGGCGCACCACTCCCAAACGTTGCCGCACATATCGTATATGTCTATCGCATTGCTGCTCTTGCTGCGTACAGGCATGATATGACGGTAAGCTTTTCTTATCGTGTCAATAATAGTAGTGCCACTTTCCTCGTCGTAGTATTCCTCGTAATACTCAATGGTATCCACGGGCGCATTGTCGACATACCACCCAACATTGTCAAGGACATTACCCCCACTGTATTTTGTTCGTTCGGGAAGGGCGGCATGACCACCACGAGCGGCATACTCCCACTGAGCCTCACTGGGCAGGTAGAAATGCTTACCAGTCTTTGCGCTGAGCTTGTCACAGAACTCCACAGCATCATCGTAAGTAACCCACACCACAGGCTTCTGTGAGCCAAGGAAGGCCTGCAAAGAAGGATCCTGTTCCACTTTGGCGCGCACTGGGTTGAAGCCCATGACTGCTTCGTAAAGCTCTTGCGTGACGGGGGTAAGGGCCATAGCGAAATCCTTGGATATGATGACATGATGCTTGGGCTTCTCATAACCGGAAGCTTCATAATCGAAGTCCTCGGCGCCCATGTCAAACTCTCCCTGAAGGACAAAAACGACGTCAACTGTAGCGTTACTGCCCGGCACTGCGATGCTTTGCTTCATAAGGTTGAACTGGCTCCCCTCAGAACGGTCCTGCGATATTTCGAGCCATTCGTCGAGGATGAAGTTGTTCTCTTTGGAACAAGCTCCGGCAAGTGCCCCTATGAAAAGGGCGACAACAGTCAGTATAAACAGCTTGCGTTTCATATTACTTAACTCTTTATTTCTTTTCTTTATTATTCCACCTGAAGCAACAAACCCTTTAGATACTCGCCCTCGGGGTGATAGATGCTTACCGGATGATCCATGGCGTGAGGCAGTTCACGCACCACACGCACACGACGACCAGCAAGGGCTGCCGAAGTGAAGAGCATGGTGCGAAAATCATCCTTCGAGACTGCCTGCGAGCAGCTGAATGTCATAAGCATACCACCTTCTGGAAGGTACTCCAGCGCACGCTGGTTGATGGCGCGATAGCCTTTCAGTCCCTGTTGCAGGGAACGGTGGTTCTTGGCAAAAGCCGGAGGGTCGAGGATGATGAAGTCGAATGCCTGATTGCTTGATTGCTTGATTGTTTGAATGTATTGAAGCACATCGGCGACAGTGCCTTTATGCGATGTTTCTATGCCGAAATTGAGTGCCACATTACGGTTGCACAGATCTACAGCTTTCTTGCTTATGTCAACAGTCTCCACATATTCTGCGCCACCGCGCAGGGCCGCCAGAGAGAAGCCTCCTGTGTATCCGAAGCAGTTGAGCACGCGGTGGCCTTTGGCCAACTGATGGACCAAGGCTCGGTTCTCGCGCTGGTCAATGAAGAAGCCCGTCTTCTGCCCCTCATAGAAGTTAATGAGCATACGGTTGGCGCCCTCTGTTATCTCCCATTCATCGGTGGTGATACCCCAAATGTAGCCATCGTCGCAACCACCCGGTACGGTGGCGGAACTCTTGTCGAATATAGCCTTGAGGCCATAAGGCTTCAGTTCTTCCTGGAAGATGGCGGAGAGCATCGGGAAGAGGTGGTGCATGCCGACAGAATGAGCCTGCATTACCAGCACGCCGTTGTACCAGTCGCACACCAAACCCGGCATATAGTCGCCCTCGGCATGCATGAGGCGGAAGACATTGGTATCTGGGATGCCAAAGAAGCCCAAGCGCTCACGGTAGGCAATGGCAGAGTGCACTCTGGCACGGAAGAATGCCTCATCTATATCCGGAGTGTCAAACGACAGCACCTTGCAGATGATGCTCTCGTTCTGGTAATGGCCGCTGCACATCCACTGTCCACGTGCATCAACTACGTCCACAATATCGCCTTCGGCGGGAGCACCGTCAATACGCTTCACGGCACCGCTGAATATCCATGGGTGTCGCCGCAGTATGGCTTTCTCCTTGCCGGGGGTTATTATCAGGCGTGGGCGTGTCATTGCTTCATATCGTGTATTGTCTTCTGCGGATCGGCACTCTTGAAGACTGCATTACCGGCCACAAGCACATCGGCGCCCGCTTCGTAGAGCAAAGGTGCGTTCTGCAGATTGACGCCACCGTCGACCTCTATTAGGCACTTCGGGTTCTTGCGGTCGCAAAGTGCACGCAGCTGGCGTACCTTATTATATGTGTTTTCAATATACTTCTGCCCTCCGAAGCCGGGGTTGACGCTCATCAGCAGCACCATATCACACTCCTGCACGATGTCCTCAAGCAGGCATACAGCAGTGTGTGGGTTGAGCACCACACCGGCCTTCATGCCAGCATCATGGATAGCGTGAATAGTGCGGTCGAGATGCGTGCATGCCTCATAGTGCACGGTGAGAATATCGGCACCAGCTTCTTTGAAGTCTGCCACATAGCGCCCCGGATCCATAATCATCAGATGCACGTCAAGAGGTTTCTGTGCGTGCTTCTTGATATGCTTGACGATAGGCTGTCCGAACGAGATATTGGGCACAAAGATGCCGTCCATCACGTCAACATGCAGCCAGTCACACTCGCTGGCGTTAAGCATCTCTATGTCGCGCTGCAGGTTGCCGAAATCGGCACTGAGCAATGAGGGTGATACCATTTTCATAGTTTAAGCTTTTCAAAGTTCTTGCCGTAGACGCCCTGTGCCTTGCTCACACTGATAAAAGCATTCTCGTCAATACGGTGTATAATTTGCATCACATGGGGTTTGTCGGTACGGTGCACCATCATCAGCAGCACCTTCTGGTTCTGCTTGGTGTAGCAGCCCTCGGCATCGAGGAGCGTGGCGCCACGGCCCACCTCGCGGGTCACCGCATCACCAATCTCGTCGTTCTTTGTCGAGAAGACCATTATCTGGTAGCTCTGCTTGTTGCCGTCGAGCACCATATCGAGCACATAGGTCATGACCACCATGACAACATAACCGCAGACCACATTGTCGAGCCTATGGCTTACGAAATATGAGCAGCCGATAATGACCACGTCGAGCAGCATAATGACGCGGCCCGGCGATACATTGTGGTGCTTGCACACTATCAAGGCAATGATGTCTGTGCCACCGCTGTTGCCGCCCATGATGAACGAGAGGCCTATGCCGGCGCCACAGCATGCGCCACCCAGCACTGCGCACATGAAGACTCCGAAATGCTCCACATCAAACCAGGTATCCACATGGATTACCTGCTGCCAGAGTATGAAGCAGAGGGACGACATGATGATGCCATAGATAGTGTTGGCGCCGAACTTCGACCCCAGCATCTTGAAGCCTATGGCAACCAGGATGGCGTTGAAGATAAAGTTGAGCACACCGATGGGCACATGTATGCCGACTGCATAATAGAGGATGGCCGACATGCCGCTCACGCCGCCACCCACAATGCGCATGGGCAGCATAAAAGCCGACCATCCGAAGGTGTAGAGCATCAAGCCCAACGTGATAACCACGTAGGACATGATGATGTGTTTGCTTTTGGTGAATATCTGCATATTATAGGCTATTGGTTATCGATAGTTTCTTGCTGTAATCCCTGGCGCCGAAGATACTGCTGCCTATGCGCACAAGGGTGCTGCCCTCGGCAACGGCCAGCTGGTAGTCGTGACTCATGCCCATAGAGACAGTGTCGAAATAGGGCTTATCCTTAAAAGCCGACGCCTTGAGCTTATCATAGACACTCTTTACCCTGTGGAAATCCTCACGCACACGCGCCTCGTCGTCGGTATGCGACGCCATACCCATCAATCCACGCACCCTCACATGCGGCAGCGCGAGCTTCTCCAATGCTTGCGGCTCGTCAAGCTCTTCGGGGGCGAAGCCGAACTTGGTCTCTTCTTGCGCCACATGCACCTGCAGCAGCACGTCAACCACACGCCCCGCCTTGGCGGCAGCACGCTCCACGTCCTCCAGATGCTCCACAGAATCCACGCCATGTATCAGGCTCACAAAGTCTATGTAGTATTTTATCTGCTTGGCCTGCAGATGGCCTATGAAGTGCCACTCTATGTCCTTGGGGAGCACGGCGGCCTTGTCGCGCAACTCGGTGGCATAGTTCTCTCCGAAAGCACGCTGACCGGCCTTGTAAGCCTCCATAATGTCCTCTACAGGCTTTAGCTTAGAAACAGCCACAAGCCCCACTCCTTGCGGGAGTGAGGCTTTTATGCGCTCTATGTTCTGTGATATCATGCTATTTGATAATCTCCACTGCTCCGTTATGTTCTATGTTTCCGTTATAGCCTCGCGCCGAGAACCGGTAGAAGTACGTGCCTGCCGGCAGGTCCGAAGGATCCCAGAAGTCAGCCTCCGTGGCTATGTTCTCCTTGTGGAACACCCGCGTGCCCCACTTGTTGTATACATCAAAGGTATTCACCGGGTAGGCCATACCGTTCAGCAGGTTGCCTATGACGAACCGGTCGTTGATACCGTCACCGTTGGGCGTCACCACATTCGGGAACTGCAGGAAGTCGTTGACGAGCAGTATGGTGTTCTCCGTGGTATCGCGGCAATAGATAATGTTGCCCGAGGGTGCCATATTGTCGTTACGCGCTATGAGGCGCACAGTGTAGGAGCCTGCCAGGTCTTCCGGACTCACATAGGCCGAAAAGTCATGTACCGGGCTGTCGTCGGTGAGCGTCTGTACCGACAGCAGGTTGTTTCTGTCATACTGCATCTCCCAGAAGAAGTGGGTATTCTCCGTGACATTCTGCGTCGTGTTGGTCAGCAGTATGGTAGGCTGGAGCACCGACGGATAGTTGGGTTCCCAGATGAAAGATGCCTGCGGCGAAGCGTACACTGCTATGACGCTGTCGAATATCAGCGAGTCCTTGCATCCGTCAATCGACGTGACATAGTACTTCAGGTCATACACGCCCTCCATATAGGTATGCGTGGGGCTCTCCTGCTCAGAATACTGACCGTCGCCGAACAGCCACAGGTGCGACGCTGCATCGGTGGTCTTGTTGTCGAAGGTGAGCGTCATGGGGCTGCAGCCTTCCAGGGCGAAGGGTATCGGCACAAAGTTGGGATAGGGCCGTGTGCGGAGCTTCACGTTAATAGTATCGCGTGTGACACAGACTGTGGAGCGCTGCGTATTGGTGACCTGGGCAATATACTGTATGTCGCTGCTCGGCTCATACTTGGTGACAATCTGGCTGGAGTCCTGACCGAACGGTTCCCAGAGGTAAGTGTAGTTCTCTGTCGCCGCATGGCGGTCTGTAGCATCAAGCACCGTGGTGGTAACACCGCAGAGGGTGGTATCGTTGCCGAGGCTGGGCTTGGGAGTCCAGTAGCTGGTGATAGTGGTGCTGGTGTCCCACACGCATCCGAACTCGTCGTAGATGGTAACATTGATGGGGAAAGTACCGGCAGTGTCGGGAGTGAGCACATACGACTCCAGGTCGTTATGGCGATGCACCTCCAAGCCACGGTAATGGCCCAGCTCATAGTCATGATATTGCGACGAGGTATCCGGAGCCCATATCAAACTGTCGATACCAACCTGATACTGGCAACCGGACATGTTCACATTGCAGATGTCCACACTGAAACTGAACACCCACCCGTTATCAGTACCAAGATAGTCACATATCTGTATACTCCATAAACCGTTTAATGGACACCCAACAAGCTGCGAGAAGTCATCTGCAGGAGTATAGTAGTTGGTCTTTTCTTCGTGATTCGATGAATCCAGAGTGCTTAACTGTACCGTTCCAGCACCTTGACCTGCTCTAACATAACCCGCAGGCACTGCAGGTTGATTATGTGTAACGTTGACCATCAAACCTGAAGCTGTAGAACTCAAACCTGCACCCACAGGGTTATTGGTATTAGCCGGTTGTCCATTCACAAGAGTGTAATCCTCATTACGAGAGAAGCAGTAGTTCCAGCCGAAACCGTAAGGGTTCTGTAAAGAATCGCAGTCATCTCCGCTTAAATGATCCCAAGTAAGGGCCGGGGAACGATCTCCACCATACGGTATACCCGTCAGTCGAGAACCTCCGCCAGATGTACCATCAGGAATAGACCAACCTGGCGAATTCTTGTACTTAAGCACTGCTCTGTTACCATTAGGGCAAATTATAGCCAAGTCATAGTCTCCCATATATGTGTGTTCATAGTTTACACATATTGAGCATATATCTTTCTTGTCTTTCACCGTCATACCATTGGGGAATTCTTTAAATTCCACCGATGCTTCATAGCACCCAGTAGTACAGCGAGGGCCGTCGGGAATGAATGTTCTTTTCTCATTGACTTTCGACTGACCATTATCGTATTTGATAGAGTCGAGCAACAACGTAGCATCATCGCCGCCATAACCCATGTTTACCAAGAGACTGTCTTTGTTACATATATCCCTAAGAGTGAACACTGTCTTCATCGGGTTCTGTGCCAAGCGCACCCTCACCTGCGGGAAGATGGATGCTTCACAGCCTGCCGAGTCGACAGCACTAAGTATCATATCATTGCAAGAGACCTTAAAATACTGGTCATAATAGATACTGGTGACACCCACACCGGATATTGTATCATCGTTACCCATCGACCACGTGAAGAAGGTGGTGCTGTCTGTTGGGTAATACCAGCCTGTTGAATATGCGTAATCGCAATGTGCGGTGAATATCACACCGTCGCCAATGCAGAGGTTCACACCGTCGAAGGGTATGGTATCAATGGCTGGAACAGAATCTTGCAACACGGAATCCCAGACAATAATCTCCTTGAGGTCATACAGGTGCTTGATTTGTCCAGCCTCATAGACCACGCCGTTACGCGTCTTATAATAGACGCTGTCAAGTACCGGAGTAAAACTCTCACACGGCTTTCTGCAGTCCGCCACCATACGGAATCCGCTTCCCGTCTCGTAGTCCCAAGGACCGCAGTCGCCGCATACCTTGATGCGAACAGTCAAAGCTTGTGTGGTGTTTTGCGGACCTGCGTATATCTCCTTCACCGAAGGATACCTACGATCGCCTGTAGAATACCAAATAAGAGGCGCCGAGGTATCCATACCATCATATATAAACAAAGTGTCTGCACAAGGGTTTCCCATAGCACTGAAACGCATGTCAAGGGTCTCGATGACAAAAGCCTCTGTGTTTTCACCTGTACAATCGCCCACAACAGTCACCCAATAATCGTAGCCACGGCCCACGCCGTGCGTGCTGTCAACACCCGCCCAATAGATACGGGTACCCGCAACAGATTTGTTTATAACCTGACCATGAAGAGCCGCATTAAGCTCATACTGCTCAATATCCTGAGCCGGTGCCATAAGGCAGCCCAGCATCATAACCAACAATAAACAATACTTTTTCATAGCTACCGTGTTTTATTGTTTATTCTCTGCAATAGCATACATCTCATCCAACGACCGCAGCACCAGATAGGGGTGTTCCGAGGCGGGGGTGGCGAAACAGATGGTCACATTACCCTTGGGGTATTGCAACTGCAGTTCCTTGAAATTGTAGGCATAATAGCTCAACGTCGTCAAGTCCACCTGATAGTCTTGCGGCAGACTCACACCATCTTCTTTGCTCACCACCGAGGTGATTTGGTACACCTCGGCACCGGCAGGTATCTCGTCCGACACATAGAATGCCGCGCGTGCATATGCACAGCACCACTCAAACTTCTCGTCAGGATAGTTGTTCATAGCCATCACGTCACCGTTAAAGAACGGCAGCATGATAGTCTCACAACTCTGAGCTTTCAAGCTTATGGCCCCCATCATGAGGGCAACCAAAAATACAATCCTTTTCATAACTACAATTTTAGGGCTTCTATCTATATGACGGAGAAGTTGAGGAAAGTGATCAATCTTTAACTCTTTTTAACTTTACTCTTATTCCTTATGTGGTTAATCAGAGCCATGAGCAGACCGAGAGCGAGGAAGCCGCCCGGGGGCAGAATCATCATCAGCATGCCGTCGGCACCACCTATCAGGCTGTGGCCGAAGAAGCATCCGGTACCCAGCAGCTCGCGCACCATACCCAGCAGGGTCAGTGCCCAGGTGAAGCCGAGGCCCATGAAGAGACCGTCGAGGAACGACTGGCCCACATTATTCTTCGAGGCGAAAGCTTCGGCGCGGCCCAGCACGATGCAGTTAACCACGATAAGGGCGATGAACAGACCCAGGCTGTCGTACAGCGCGGGCAGGTAGGCTTTCATAACCATCTCCACCATGGTCACGAAGGTGGCTATGATGACGATGAACGCCGGAATACGCACCTTGTCGGGAATGACGCTCTTGAGGAGCGAGATAACTATGTTGGACATCATGAGCACGAAGGTGGTAGCCAGACCCATGCTCATGCCGTTGATGGCCGATGTTGTGGTGGCCAGCGTGGGGCACATGCCGAGGATAAGGACCCATGTGGGGTTCTCCTTGATAAGGCCGTTCTTGATAATATCTTTAGTCTTCATACTTTCAATTTTCAATTTTCAATTTTCAATTTCCCAAAGACTGCCGAAGCGTCGTTCACGATGCCGAGGAAGGCGCGCGAGGTGATGGTGGAGCCGCTGATGGCATCCACGCTGCCGCCGTCCTTCTTCACGGTGAGGGCGTTCTCGGCGGGGTTGGAGCCCACCACACAGCCCTTGCCATCTTTCTGGAACCACTGGTCGGCCTTGGCGCCGAGACCCGGAGTCTCATGGGTCTCCAGTATCTGGTAGCCGCTCACGTTACCCTGGGCATCGAAGCCCACCATGAGCTGCAGATGACCGCCGAAGCCTTTGTCGTTGCCAGCCTCGATGGCGGCACCCACAATATTGCCCTGGGCGTCGAGGCCCACATGGCACACATGGCCGTCAACATCCTGGTCCTCCAGCTTGTCGAAAGCCGGCAGCACAGCGCTGATGGCTCTCTCCACCTTGGCCTGCTGTGCGGCGGCGATGGGGTCCTTGGTCACTCCGTTGAGGGCTGCCAGCGCAGCAGCGGCCACAAGGGCTATCGCCGTCAGCGAGAGCAGCATATTTGGTAATGTCGATTCTGCTTTCTTTGCCATAGTTATTTTCAATTATCAATTTTCAATTATCAATTCGCAAAGCGCTGAGGTTTGCACCAGCGGTTGAGCAGCGGGGTGATGCTGTTCATGATGAGGATGGCGAAACTCACGCCCTCGGGATAGGAACCCCAGTTACGGATGATGATGGTCAGCAGGCCGCAGCCGCAGCCGAAGATGAGCTGGCCGCTCTTGGCCATGGGGCTCGTCACCATATCGGTGGCCATGAAGCAGGCGCCGAGCATGATACCGCCGGTGAGGATGGTCATCACGGGATCCAGGTAGGTCTCGGGGTTCACCAGCCACAGTATGGCGCTGAACACAAAGGCGGTGCCTATGAAGGCCACGGGGATATGCCAGCTGATGACTTTCTTCCAGCAGAGGTAGATGGCACCTATCAGGATGGCTATGGCGCTCACCTCACCCATCGAGCCACCTATGTGGCCTTGTAAGGCCTGCAGGAAGGTGACACCCTCGCCGAGGCTGCCCTCTTTGAAGGCTCCCAGGGGCGTGGCACCCGTGGGCACGTCGAAGGTCATGGGGAACAAGCCGTCGGCTACAGGCCACGTGGTCATCTGCACGGGGAAGCTGATGAGCAGGAACACACGTCCCACCAGAGCGGGGTTGAAGGGGTTCTTACCCAGGCCGCCGAAGCTCATCTTGCCGACGCCGATGGCCACCAGAGCGCCGATGACCACAATCCACAGCATGTCGACCGTGGCAGGCACGTTGAAGGCCAGCAGCAGACCGGTGACAACGGCCGAGCCGTCGCAGATGGTGCTGGGCACCTTCATGATGAACTTCTCTATCAGCCACTGGAACAGCACGCAGGCCAGCACCGACACGATGCTCACGAGCAGCGCGTTGATACCGAAGTAGGCTATGGCACACAGCAACGCCGGCACCAGGGCCAGGTTGACGCGCCACATGATTTTCTTTGTCGACTCGTCGCTGTGCACGTGGGGCGAGCCAGAAATGTTCAATATATTCATATATTATTGTTTGATTGCTTGATTGTTTGATTGCTTGATTGCTTGATTGCTTGATTACCTGATTGCGAAGCCACTCAAGCATTCACGCAATCAAGCAATCAAGCATTGACTTCATTTCTTCGCAGCCATCATGGCACGCACCTTGTTCTTGCCGAGGCGTATCTCGTCGGTGAGCGGCTTGTTGGCCGGGCAGCTGAAGAAGCAGCATCCGCACTCTATGCAGTCCAGTATGTTGTGCTCCTTGGCCTCCTCGATGCGGCCGTTCTTCACCAGGGCCGAGAAGAGGTAGGGCTCCAGGCCCATGGGGCAGGCGTGCATGCACTTGCCGCAGCGGATGCAGTTGGTCTCGGGCTGACGGTGGGCTTCCTTCTCGCCTATCACCAGCACGCTGCTGTTACCCTTCACCGTGGGAGCGTCGAGGTTCACCACGGCCTTGCCCATCATGGTGCCGCCGCTGATGACCTTGCCGGTGGTCTCCGGCAGCTGGCCGATGCTGTGGCTGATGATCTCGTTGTATGTGGTGCCGATGCGCACAATGTAGTTGTGCTGCGAGGGCAGCTCCTTGCCGGTGACGGTGAGGATGTTCTCGATGAGGGGTTTGTTCTTCTGCACGGCCTCATAGACGGCGAAGGCGGTGCCCAGGTTGCTCACCACGCAGCCGCTGTCGATAGGCAGCTTGCCGCTGCCGACCTTGCGGCCGGTGACGGCGTTGATGAGCTGCTTCTCGGCGCCCTGCGGGTACTTGACCTTCAGGGGCTCTATGACGATGCCCTCGAACTGCTTGGCCATCTCCTGCATCTTGGCAATAGCCAGGGGCTTGTTGCTCTCGATGCCGATGTAGGCGTTGGGCACGCCCAGGGCTTTGCGCAGGATGCTCACGCCGATGCACACCTCTTCGGCATGCTCCATCATCACACGGTAGTCGCTGGTGAGGTAAGGCTCGCACTCGGCGGCGTTGATGATGAGGTACTCGGCTTTCTTGCCCTCGGGGATGCTGTATTTGATGTGCGCGGGGAAGGTGGCGCCGCCGAGACCCACGATGCCCATCTCCTTGAGCTTGGCAACGATCTCTTTAGGCTCCAGCGTGCATTCGCGCTTGATGTCGGGCGTGCGGTCGATGGTCTCCATCCACTCGTCGCCCTCGACGGTGATATAAACGGCGGGCTTGGCCAGGCCGAAAGCGTCCTTGCAGGTGTCGACCTTGAGCACGGTGCCGCTGACGGGCGAGTGCACGTTGGCGCACATGAAGGTCTGGGCCTCGCCGATGAGCTGGCCCACCTTCACCTTGTCGCCCTTCTGCACCACTGGAGTGGCGGGGGCGCCGAGGTGCTGGTTCATCAGCACCACCATCTGCTTGCCCACGGGCATCACCTCGATGGCGGCGTCATTGGATATCTTGTTCTCTTCGGGGTGAACACCACCCATTCGGAATGTCTTCATCTCTTCAAGTTGATAATTGAGAATTGAAATTGAAATTTATGCTTGGGCATTGTCCTGCTTGGCGGCGCTTGCGCCGTCAGCGGCCGGAGCCTCGGGCTTGGGAGCGGGCTTGACGGCGGGTGCGGGGAAGCCCACGTCCTTGATGGCCTTGGTGGGGCACTCCGTGACGCACTTGCGGCAGGCTATGCACTTCTTGTAGTCGATATACGAGAGGTTGCCCTCGACGGTGATGGCTTCCATGGGGCACACCTTGGCGCACTTGCCGCAGCCTATGCAGGCGTTGGCGCAGGTCTTCATGGCCACGGCACCTTTCTCTTTGTTGACGCAGCTGACGTACACGCGACGGTCTTTCTTGCCCTTGTTGCGCAGCTCTATGATGCGGCGCGGACAGGCCTTGGCGCAGGCGCCGCAGGCGGTGCACTTGTCGGCGTCGACCACCGGCACGCCGTTCTCACCCATGTGGATGGCGTCGAACTGGCAGGCTGCCACGCAGTCGCCACAGCCCAGGCAGCCGAAGGGGCAGCCGCTCTCGCCGGTGTAGACAGTGTTCTGGAATGCGCAGGAGCGCAGACCGTCATAGTTGGACAGGCGTTTCTCGCCACAGTTGGCGGGGTTGCAACGCACCACAGCCACCTGAGGCTCGCCCTGCTCCACGGCGCAGCCGAGGAGCTCGGCAATCTTGGCGGCAACAGCGTCGCCACCGGGGGCGCAACGCAGACCGTCGAGACTGTGCTGCGACACACATGCCTCGGCAAAGGCACGGCAGCCAGCCTTGCCACAGCCGCCACAGTTGGCGCCGGGCAGCACCTCCGCCACCTCGTCAATCAGGGGGTCTTCCACCACCTTGAACTTCTGCGCCACGATGTACAGCACCACGGCAAACAGGATGCCGAGGGCGCCGAGAACAATTACCGCAATCAGGATTTGTTGAGTCATATTATTATTTTTATTTTAGGATTATCGCGATGTTTTCTATTATAATAAACGAGTGCAAAAGTACACATTTCTGACGACATGGCAAAATTTTTTTTTCCACACGCCGGTTAACAGCCGGAAAAAGGCCCCCGAAAGGCCCCTTTCCGCACCCCCTCGCTCCCCTCCCCCTCCCTCTCCGCTCCGTCCCCGCTCCGACTCTTTTCCGTTGATTTTCCGACTGTTGGACGGAGGGCGGTCGGAGCGGGGTCGGAGCGGGGTCGGAGCGGGTGCAGTTCTACGACTGATTATCAGTAGGTTACAAAAGTACAAAATCCGGCTATTTGGGTTAATTTAACAAAATCTCGCAAATCTTATATTTTTTTTTTGCACGTTCGATTTTTTTTGCGTAATTTTGCACCTGCAAACTATAAAACAAACCACCATGAACAAAGTAGTTGTTGGATTCGACTTTTCGTCAGGCTCGGCCTATGCCGTCGACCTTGCCATCGACATTGCCAACCGTTGGCAGAGCGACATTCGTTTGGTGTATGTGAAGGAGAAAAACGAGGATGAGAAACCCATCCGCGAGGAGATTGAACGCCGCAACGATGCTGTGAAGAACCTGTTGCACGGCATCAAACTGGAGTATGTGCTCCGCGAGGGCAACCCCGCCACCGAGCTGACGGCGCAGGCCCGCGAGGACAACGCCGCACTGCTCATCGTGGGCACCCACGGCATGAGCGGCATGAAGACCAACATGCTGGGGCGCAACAGCTACAAGACCATCGAGCAGTCGACCGTGCCGGTGCTCATCGTGCGCGAGGACTTCAACTTCAACAAGGCGCTGGAGACCATCGTGGTGCCGCTGGACAACAGCGACGACACGCGCCAGAAGGTGGCCGCGGCAGCCATGTTCGCCAAGGCCTTCGGCTCCACCATCCACCTGCTGGGCCTCTACACCGCCAAGGCGGCCGATGTGCGCGCCATCGTGGACAACTACGTCAAGATGGTCGAGAAGTTCTTGGACAAGAACGAGATACAGTATATCACCAAGTTCACCGACGTCAGCAAGAACGTCACCGCCGACACGCTGGACTACGCCAATGCCGTGAATGCCGACATGATAGCCATCATGACCGAGCAGGAGAGCAACCTCTCGAGCCTCATCATCGGCACCTACGCGCAGCAGATGATCAACCAGTCGCGCATACCGGTGCTCTCGGTACGCCCCAAGGAAGTGCAAGCAAGGAACGCCAACTATTGATGAAACGTATAGTATTAGCCATAGCCCTGACGGCGATGTGTGCCGTCGCCGCCGCGCAGGTGCGTGTGACGGGCGACGTGGCCGCCGAACAGATGGTTGAGAAGCATGTGGAGCTCAACAACAAGGTGAAGACCATTCCCGGCTACCGCGTGCAGATAGGCTCTTTCTCTGGCACCAGCTCCAAGGCCAACGCCTTTGCGCTGCGCGACAAGTTCGTGGAGGACTACCCCGACGTGCAGGCGTACATAGTCTTCGACGAGCCCAACTTCAAGGTCAAGGTGGGCGACTTCCGCTCGCGCCTGGAGGCCTACGCCTTCCTGCAGCAGATAAAGGAGTTCTACAAAGGCTATATAGCCAAAGACAACATCTGTCCCGAGCCTCCGGAGCAGCAAGAGTACGCCCCGGACGACGAGATGTCGGGTGACGACGAATAGGGGTCAGACGAAAAGGGCGGCGGCCATGCCGTCGGCATGGAGGAGACCATCGGCGGTAGGCTTATAACGGCTGCCATCGAAAGCAATCCACCCACAAGCAACATAGGGCTGCATCAGACGGTGCAGCCTTTCTCTTTGCCCTTCGGGCACGACGCTGACGGCGAGGCCGTCGGTGGTGCGCAGGGCGGTCATCAGCATCTCGTTGTAGGCGTCGGCAACGGTAAGGCGCTCCTCGCCGACGGTGCCGTCGGGGTTGTTCCACCTGCGGCAGAGGCCGTCGAAGCTGTGCGCCCCCGGGCCGAGGCCGAGGTAAGGGGTGCGGTCCCAGTAGCGGCTGTTGTGGCGCGAGCGGCAGCCGGGACGGGCGTAGTTGCTCACCTCGTACTGCTCGAAGCCTTGTGCGACAAGCTTGTCGTGCAGCGCATGATACTGCCGCACAACCTCGTCGTCGCCGGGGAGCACTACCCTGCCCTTCTCCACCTGCACGGCAAGGGCGGTGCCGGGCTCCACGGTGAGGGAATAAGCGGAAACGTGGGAGATGAGAGTGGAGAGTGGAGAGTGGAGGACGGAGAGTGTGGCGTTGTGTGTCGAATGGGTGGGGAGGCCATAGATGAAGTCTACGCTGATGTTGTGGAAGCCTGCGGCATGGGCGTTGGCGACGGCGTCGAGGGCCTGCTGCGCGGTGTGGCGGCGGTTGAGGAGCCGCAGCATGCCGTCGTCGAGGCTCTGGATGCCTATGCTCAGACGGTTGAAGAAATGCAGTCCGGCGAGGGAGTGCAGGTAGTCGGGCGGGAGGTCCTCGGGGTTGGCCTCGATGGTGACCTCCTGCACCTGCGACAGGTCGAAGCAGCGGCGCAGGCCTTCCACGATGCGCGCCAGCTGGCCAATGGG
>ONUE01000026.1 GCA_900320975.1 uncultured Bacteroidales bacterium
AACTTCTTGTAGTAGATGAGCGAGTCCCACGGCGACATGACGGTGTCCTTGTTACCTTTCCATGTAAACACGCGCATATTCACCTTCTTGTCGAAGTTGGCGCGTATCTCTTTCTGACTCATGCCGTCGGCCTTGAGGTTGCGGTAGCGGTCGCTATTCTTCATGGCCTGCGTGAGGAAGGTGTTTTGCTGCTCCGGCGTGATGTCGCAGAAGGGGTTGCCTTTGCGGGTTTTCAGCTCGCGCTCAAAGGCAGGCTGTATCTCTTTGCTGAAATGCTCGCGCACGGCTTGCTCGGCATAGCGCTGCATGCGGCTGTCTATGGTGGTGTATATCTTCAGTCCGTCTTTGTGCACGTCGTAGTGCTCACCGTTGGGCTTGCGGTGATGGCTGCACCAGTCTTTCATGTAGCTGCGCAGGTATTCACGCAGGTAGGTGGCCAGACCGTCATTGTGGCTCTGCGGCGTGTAGTGGCTCATGTCAAGGGGCTTCTCCTTGTATTTCGCAAAGTCCTCGTCGCTCAGGTAGTCGTAGTGGTTCATCTGGTAGAGCACCGTGTTGCGTCGTGCTATGGCATTCTCTGGATGCAGTATGGGACTGTAGGTCGTTGGGGCCTTCAGCAGGCCTACCAGGATGGCGGCCTCGTCCACGTCAAGCTCAGCAGGCGTCTTGTCGAAGAAGGTCTTGGCGGCAGTCTTGATGCCGAAGGCATTGCTGCCGAAGTCCACAGTATTGAAATACATGGCCAGTATCTCCTGCTTCGAGTAGTTGTGCTCCAGCTTCACGGCCACCACCCACTCTTTGAACTTGACGAACACCACGCCTATCTTGCTCTGGTGTCCGCGAGGGAAGAGGTTCTTGGCCAGCTGCTGTGTGATGGTGCTGCCGCCGCCCGACGAGCCGTGACGGCCCAGTACGGTCTTGAAGAGCACGCGGAAGAGGCTCCTCGAGTCGATGCCCGAGTGCTTGTAGAAGCGCACATCCTCGGTGGCCACGAGCGCGTTGATGAGGTTGGGCGATATCTGGTCGTAGGTGACGTTGCTGCGGTTCTCCAAGCCGATGAAGCCCAGCACTTCGCCATCGTCCGACAGCACCTCCGACGCCTGCAGGCTGCGGGGGTTCTCCAGTTCCTCGAACGAGGGCATGAAGCCGAGCCAGCCCAGCGAGAGGAAGGTGAAGAAGAGAAACACAAAGGCCCACAGACCACCGAATATCATCCAGATGGTCTTTACGTATTTGGGTCTCTCCTTTTTGTTATTCGTCATATCGTGATGCTTTTGTTTGTCACTTGCCACTGTATTCCACACGTAGCCCGATGTCCTTGATGCCGCTGATGGCGCTGTCGCGCATGCCGTTGGTGACGGCGAAGCGGTAGTGTCCAGTCATGGGGAAGCGTGCGCTGCCGCCGCGCAGCCTGTAGCGGGCATCGACATAGCGGCCGGTGCGCTTGCCAAGCCATTTGCCGTCGGGCGAAGCCAGCGGGCATTCCAGCGTGTCGTGCGCCACACTGCCGTCAGGGAACGTGGTGCCTATGAAGAGGAAGGTGTTGCTGTATGGGTATTCCACGCTGTTGCGCACTTCCACGAGGAAGTTGAAGAGGTGCGTGGTGTCGTCCACCTCTACGTCGAAGGTCAGGGTGTCCTCCGGCAGCCAGCCGTGCTCGTTCACGTTACGGCTCTCGTCGTAGTACACGCTGCCGTCGCAGGCCGTCAAGGCCAGGGCTGCCATAACAAGGGTTATGTATGTGCAAATCCTTTTCATCGTCTGTCGCGGTTGTTGTTGCCTCCGCTGCGGCGCGGGTTGTTATTGTTGTCGCCTTCGCGGCGCGGTTTGTTGTTGTCACCCTCGCGACGCGGCTTGCCCTCGGGTTTGTTCTGCTGCTGTTGCTGCCGTATCTTCTGGGTGTTGTGGCGCTCCTCGCGGGCACGGTTGTCGCGGTCGCGGCGCTCGCCACGGTCGCCCTGATGCTGCGGCCGGTCGTTGCGGTCATTGCGACGGTTGCCGCCCTGCGGTCTGTTGCCGCCTCTGCGCTCGCCGTTCTCCGGACGGCGCTCGTTGCGCTCTTCCTGACCCACGACACCGTTGCCACCTTCGCTCAGGCGCTGTATCTCGCGCTCCACCTCCTCGCTGTTGGCTTCCGAGGCCAGCGCGCTGGTGGACATGAGCTCCACCTGGTAGTCCTCAAGTTTCTCGGGATACTGCTGGTTGCGGTTCATCTCCATGATGGCCTTCACGTCTTCGGCCTTCACGGCTATGAGGTCGTTCTCGCCTTCATAGGCATACCACATGATGCCACGGAAGACGTCGGTCTTCTTGTACAGTGCCAGACCCTTCTGGAAGCGTATGGCATGGCCCGCTGGCGGGAACTTCTTGAGGGCGTCGGCATAGACCTCGTACTCGAAGTTGAGGCAGCACTTCAGCTTGCCACACTGTCCGGCGAGTTTCTGCGGGTTGGGCATTATCTGCTGTGTCTTGGCGGCACTGGTGGTGACGCTCTTGAAGGTGGTGAGCCATGTGGCGCAGCAGAGTTCGCGGCCGCAGGTGCCTATGCCACCCACCTTGCCGGCCTCCTGACGCACGCCGATCTGCTTCATCTCCACGCGCACCTTGAACTCCTCGGCGAGCACCTTGATGAGCTCGCGGAAGTCCACACGTGCGTCGGCGGTGTAGTAGAAGATGGCTTTCGAGCGGTCGCCTTGGTATTCCACGTCGTTGACTTTCATGTCCAGCCCCATGTCCGCCACTATCTGGCGTGTGCGTATGAGGGTGCGGTGCTCCTCGCGCATGGCGACGTCCCAGCGCTCTATGTCGGCCTCCTTGGCGCGGCGGAAGAGCTTGCGCACGTTCTCCGAGTCGGGGCTTATCCTGTGCTTGCGCATCTGCAGGCGGCAGAGCTCGCCGGTGAGGCACACTATGCCCACATCGTGTCCGGGCTGTCCCTCGACGGCCACTATGTCGCCCTCGGTCACCTCCAGCCCGTCGGGCAGGCGGTAGAAGTCCTTGTGGTTGTTCTTGAAGCGCACCTCGACGCAGTCGAAGGGGCGCATGGAAGGCTGCCGTATGCCGGCAAGCCAGTTGGTGGAGGTTACCTTCGAGCAGCTCTGGCGCTCGCACTGGCTCACGGGCTGGTAGCTCTTGGGGCAGTGGTTGCAGCCGCGGCTGAGGTAGAGGGGCTCCTCGTACTTCACCCACGGTATCTCGGGGTCAGGCTCCAGATAGGGGTCCAGGGCGCTCTCCTCCGAGTGGTATTCCTCCACCTCGGGGTTTTCGCGCTCTATGGTGCTCTTCTTGGTCTCACGGGCTTTGCGCCTTTCGCGCATAAAAGCCTCTATATCTTCAGCACTGGCCACCTCTTCCACATCGTCGGGAATGGGTGTGGCGGTCTGGTTCTTCAACTCTTTCTCTTTGTTCTCTTCCATAGGTTAGTTATCTTTTCTTCAACGCCTTGCTCATATTGAATGACAGTTGCATCAGTGCTATCTTGGCGTTGGCGTTGCGCTCTACGGCCATGATGGCTTCGTCGAGCGCTTTCTCGATTAGTTCTACGTTGTTTACCGTCACCATGGTGGGGAACATGGTGTCGAATTTCTGGTCGCCGGAGCCTATCTCCACGGGCGTGCCGGCGGCGCTATGCATGAAGCAGTCGCGCATGACCCCAAGGGCATAATTCAGAAACTGCTTCTGCTGCTCGCGGTTCATGGCGGACATCTTGTCTACCTGCGCTGACAGTTCCTTCATCTTCAGCTTGAAAAGCAGTCTCAGCCACTCCACCAGCAGGCTCGCAAACTCTGAGCTTGCCGCCGCTCTCCGCTCTCCACTCACCGCTCTCAACTTGATAGTCTGCACACGGCTGCGGATGGTGGGCAGCAGGCGCTCGTCGCTTTCGCACACCAGCATCAGTATGGTGCCGGGCGTGGGCTCCTCGAGGGTCTTGAGCAGCTCGTTGGCGGCGGCGGTGTTCATCTTCTCCGCCATCCACACCACCATCATCTTCCAGCCGCCCTCGTAGCTCTTGAGCCCCAGGTCCTGCACTATGTGTGCGGCGTCGAGCTCGCGTATCATGCCCTGCTTGTTTTCTATGCCAAGGTGGGCGTACCACTCGTCGACGGTGCCTCTGGCGTTGTTCTCCTGCAGGAACTCGCGGTACTCCTGCATGAAGTCGCCGCTCCAGAAGCTCCCAGTCACCCTCGGCGTGGCCGCCGTGGGGAAGATGAAGTGCAGGTCGGGGTGCACCATCTGGGCCATCTTCTTGCAGTGCGGACATTCGCCGCACGAGTCGGCGCGAAGCTCGCCGCCCTCGTAGTGCTGGCGGTTGGTGCAGTCCAGGTATTGCAGGTAGGCCAGAACCAACTGCAGGGCACCGTCGGCGGTGCTGCCGAGCACCATCTGGGCGTGGCTTACGCGCCCACTGTCGATGATTTCCGTCAGTCGGTTTATTACATCTCTCTGTCCTGCAATGTCTTTGAACTGCATCGTCACAAGGTTTTAATCTGCAAATATACGAATATTTTAAATTATTAGTATAAAATTTTTGCCTTTTCTACTCGACGAGCCTCCCTTCCCGCTCCGTCCCCCCTCCGTCCCCGCTCCGACTGTTCACCGGTTGTTTAACGGTTTTTGGTCGGAGGGGGGTCGGAGAGGGGACGGAGCGGGGACGGAGAGAGAGGGGTCGGGACGTCGCGAGGACTTTTTTCGTCGCTGCACAATAAACTGAGGGGTCGCGCGTTTATGAAATTATTTAGACTGTAATTGACGACGGATGAAGCATATTTTTGTGGTAAACCCCTGTGCCGGAGGGCATGACGAGAGTGGTGTGTTGGCACAGAAGGTGCTTGATATACAGACTGATGCTGAGATATATACTACTGTGGCTCCGCGCGATGCCACGCGATACGTGGGGCAGTGGCTCCGCGAGCACGAGGGCGAGGATGTGCGCTTCTACGCCTGTGGCGGCGACGGCACCCTCAACGAGGTGGTGAGTGGCGTGATGGCGGCGGAGCGCGGCGAGCGCAGAGTGGAGGTGGGCTGCTACCCCTGCGGCAGCGGCGACGACTTCGTGCGCTACTGGCAGGGCGTGGATTTCACCGACATAAGGTCTCTCGTCAGCGGTACGGCGGTGCCGGTGGATGTGGTGCGTGTGGGTGACCGCTACTGCGTCAATACTCTAAATTATGGTTTCGAAGCCGCGGTGTGCCATACGATGGCCGCCGTGCGCCGCGTGCCGCTCCTGGGTGGCAGCATGGCATATACGTCGGGCATTGTGGCCAGCCTGGCCACGGGACGCCGCAACCGCTGCCGTGTGACGGTGGATGGCGAGCTGTGGCTCGACGGCGATGTACTGCTGCTCTCGGTGGCCAACGGCCAGTATGCCGGCGGCGGATACCACTGCGCCCCGCGCGCCAAGAACGACGACGGGCTGCTGGAGGTCATGGCGGTGACGCCGATGTCGGTGGCTCGCTTCGCAAGACTGATAAAATACTACAAGAACGGCGAGCTGCTCGACCGCGAGGAGCTACGCACGACGGTGCGCTACCGTCGCGGCAGCAACGTGGTGATAGACCCCATGGCCGATTCCTACATCGCCACCGACGGCGAGATAGTGCCCGGCCGCCGCTTCGGGATAGAGTGCCTGCACAACGCAGTCAATTTCGTAATACCAATGGCTAACTAAAGATGGAAAGCTTACCTGCAATATTCATGGACTTGGCGCTGATACTGGTCACCGCCGGCGTCATCACCGTTATCTTCAAATGGCTCAAGCAGCCCCTGGTATTGGGTTACATACTGGCGGGCTTCTTCATAGGTCCCTACTTCCATTGGTTCCCCGTGGTGACCGACGCCTCGAGTGTCCGCGTGTGGAGTGATATCGGCATCGTGTTCCTGATGTTCGCCTTGGGCCTGGAGTTCAGCATCAAGAAGCTTAAGAAGGTGGGCGGCACGGGAGCCATCACGGCCCTCACCGAGCTTTTCATCATGTTCCTCATCGGCAACACCGTGGGACACCTGCTGGGCTTCGCCAGCATGGACTGCATCTTCCTCGGCTGCATGCTGAGTATCTCGTCCACGGCCATCATTATCAAGAGCTTCGACGACCTGAAGCTAAAGCAGCAGAAGTTCACCTCCACGGTGACGGCTGTGCTGGTGGTGGAGGACATCATCGCGGTGCTGCTGTTGGTGGTGCTTAGCACCATCTCCGTCAGCAAGACCTTCGACGGAGGGCAGCTGGTATGGAGTATGGTGAAGCTGGTGTTCTTCCTCATCGTGTGGTTCGTCTTCGGCATATACCTGATACCTACTTTCCTGCGCTGGATGCGCAAGTACATGACCGAAGAGACGCTGCTGCTGGTGGCCGTGGGACTCTGCTTCGGCATGGTGGTGGCCGCCGCCAAGGCTGGCTTCAGCACCGCCCTCGGCGCCTTCGTCATGGGTGCCATATTGGCCGAGACCATCGAGGCCGACGTGATACATCGCCTTGTGACGCCGCTGAAGAACCTCTTCAGTGCCGTCTTCTTCGTGTCGGTGGGTATGCTCATACAGCCCTCTGTGCTGGGGCAGCACTGGCTGACAGTGGTGATCATAGCCGCCTGCATCATCATCTTCAAGAGCACGGCGGCCACGACGGGCGTGCTGCTCAGCGGCAAACCGCTGAAGACCGCCATACAGAGCGGCTTCTGCTTCTGCCAGATTGGTGAGTTCTCCTTCATCATCGCCGGCCTGGGTTTGAGCTACGGTGTCATTGATGAGAACCTCTACCCGATAATTGTGTCGGTGTCGATACTGACGACTTTCGTGACGCCCTACATGATAAAGGGTGCTACGCCGTTCTACAACTGGCTTGAACCCAAGTTGCCCGCCAAGCTGAAGCATCGTCTGGAGGATTACAGCCGGCACAGCACCGGCGACGACAGCAGCCGTGTGAGCATAGGTCTCTTCGTGCGCAAGCAGCTGTCGGGCATCGTGCTGCATGGCGTCATACTGGCGGCCATCACACTGCTCTCGCTGAGTCTGCTGCGTCCTTTCTTCGACAAGCTCTTCGCGGGTATGCAGATACCGCAGATATGGAGCCGTATTGTAGGACTGGTCGTCACGATACTGGTCATGTCGCCCTTCCTGTGGGCCGTGGCGGTGAAGAATGTGAGCCGCAAGAAGATCAAGGAAATGTTCGACACCTACCGCTTCAGCCAGGCTGTGGTGATACCGCTGCTGGTGCTGCGCTATATCATAGCCCTTGTGGCTGTGGGGTCGGTGATAGCGGGCTATGTGGATGTCGCCGTTGGCTTCCTCTTGATGCTGGCGGTGATAGTGGTGGCCGTGGTGCTCCTCTCGCGCCGCGCCGACGGCTTCTACAGCCGCATTGAGGAGGGCTTTACCAAGAACTTCAACCTGCGCCAGGCTCAGGCGTCGTTCCACATCCCCGAGGGCATGGAGAATGAGTTCGTCATGGAGCGTCTGCGCGTGACCCCCAGCTCGCCGCTGGCCGGCAAGACCCTCGCCGAAAACCAGATACGTGAGCGCTATGGGGCCAATATAGTGACCATTGAGCGTGGCGAGACGGTGATGGACCTGCCGCAGAAAGAGGCCATACTGATGCCCGCCGACGTGGTGACGGTGATAGGCACCGAAGAGCAGGTGTCGCCTCTGCGCGCCGACATCGAGAAGGAGGCCGACATGCTGGTGCACGACCACTCTGACCACGAGATGCACATGTACCGCTACCATGTGGAGGCCGGTGGCCCGCTGTGCGGTATGAAGATAGGAACCTCGCTGCTGGCCGTGAAGCATCATGTCATGGTGATAGCCATCGAGCGCGGTGGCACCAAGATAGTGAACCCGCCGCGTGGCACAGTCTTCATGCACGACGACCTGCTCTGGTTCGTCAGCCCCGAGAAACTAACCATCAGCGGCTTTGAAAAGAAAATGATTGAGATATGAAAAAGATAATAGTTATAGTCATTTGCTGCCTGTCACTGGGAGTGGCACAGGCGCAGGAGGACCGTGGATTTGAGATTGCCAAGAATCTGGAGATATTCTCGGCGGTGTACAAGAACCTTAACATGAACTACGTGGATGACGTGGATCCGGGCAAGACCATCAAGGTGGCCATCGACGCTATGTTGGCGTCCATGGACCCGTACACTAACTATTTCCCCGAGAGTCAGATGGAGGACGTGAAGTTGCAGCTGCTGGGACAGTATGGCGGCGTGGGCGCGCTGATTATGCAGCGCGGCGACTCTATCTTCATCTCCGAGCCTTATAAGGGGCTCCCCGCCGCCGAGGCCGGTATCAAGGCTGGCGACCGTATCGTGGCGGTGGACGGGCAGAGCACCAAGGGCAAGAAGACGCCCGACGTGAGCAGCGCCATGCGTGGCCAGGCGGGTACCGAGGTGAAGCTCACCTTGGAGCGCGCCGGCAAGACTTTCGACTGCACCCTGAAGCGCCGCGAGATCAAGCTGCCCAACGTGCCGTACTATGGCTTCGTGGGCAAGGACAAAGACTACGGCTATATCAAGCTCGACGAGTTCACCACAGACGCTGCTAAGCATGTGCGTGAGGCGTTTGTGGCACTGAAGAAAGAAAAGCCCGACATGAAGGGCGTGGTGCTCGACTTGCGCGGCAATGGCGGCGGCCTGATGAACGAAGCTGTGGATATCGTCAACATCTGGGTGCCCAAGGGTACGTTGGTGGTGGAGACCAAGGGCAAGGTGGCCAGCAAGAACACCAAGAGCTACACGCATTTGGCGCCGGAGGATACCGAGATACCGGTGGCGGTGCTGATAGACAACGCCTCGGCTTCGGCCAGCGAGATTGTCAGCGGCAGCCTGCAGGACCTCGACCGCGCCGTCATCGTGGGACAGCGCAGCTATGGCAAGGGCTTGGTGCAGAATATACTGCCCATGGCATACAATAGCCAGATGAAGGTGACGGTGAGCAAATACTACATCCCCTCGGGGCGCTGCATACAGGCTATAGACTACAGTCACCGCGACGAGAACGGCAAGGCCGTGAAGGTGCCCGACTCGTTGAAGACTGCCTTCAAGACCCGCGCAGGCCGCACGGTGTATGACGGCTTCGGCATCGAGCCCGACGTGGAGGTGGAGCCCGAGTATATGTCGAACCTCGGCGTGGCGCTGGCACAGAAGTTCCTGGTGTTCGACTATGCCACCGACTACTACCGCACGCACAAGGAGATAGCCCCGGCAGGTGAGTTCGAGATAAGCGATGAGATGTATGCCGACTTCTGCCGCTACCTGAAGGAGAAGAACCTCAGCTATAGCACCGTGACGGAGCGCGTCATCAAGGAGCTGCGTGAGGTGGCCAAGGAGGAGAAGTACGACACCGCCATAGCCGGGCAGCTGAAGGAGATGGAAGCGGCGCTGGAACGTGAGAAAGAGGGCGACCTGCAGAAGCACCGCACCGAGGTGTGCGAGATGCTCAAGGCCGAACTGCTGAACCGCTACTACTACGACGAGGGTCGCATTGAGGGTGCGCTGAAGGCCGACAAGGTGCTGCTGCGCGCTATTGACGAACTGAAGAAATAAGCTATGCTTCCGGCGAAAGTACATAGATCGTTATACATATTTCTTGTGGCCTTCCTGGGCGCATCGATGGTGACGTCGGTGTTCCTGTCCAATCTGGCGTGGGTGCTGCTGGGAGCCAACTGGCTGCTTGAGGGGCGCTGGCGCGAGAAGTGGCAGATGGCCAAGGAGAGCCGTCTGCTGCAGGCTTTTGTAGTCTTCTACCTGCTGATGCTCGTCGGCATGCTGTGGACCGCCAATGGCGGGGCAGGGTGGGGCACTCTGCAGGTGCTGCTGCCGCTGCTATGCGTGCCGCTGGTGATGCTCACCACACGTCCCATCACGGGCAATGCACGCAAGACTGTGCTGATGGTGTACGTGCTGACGGTCTTGGTGGTGTCCATCATAGGCCTTGTGCGTTGGCTCACCATACCGGGGCTGCCGCACCGCGATATAGTGCCGAATGTCTCGCACATCAGATTCGCCTTGAGTTGCTGCATGGTGATTTACATCAGCGTCGGCACGATGCTCGAGGGCGACGTGAAGGCGCTGCGCTGGCTCGCTGCGCCACTGCTGGTGTGGATGCTGGCCTTCATGGTGATTATACACTCGTACACGGGCATCATAGTGTTGCTGGTGGTGTCGCTGGTGATGCTGCTGACACGCTGGCGTCGCTGGCCTCTCATAGTGCTGTGGGTGCTGCTCGTGGGCGGTGCCGCCGCAGTGGTGGGCTACGAGGTGAAGAGCTACTACACTATGGTGCCTATGGCCAAGGAGCCACTGCGCGAGCTGACGGCAGGTGGTAGGCCCTACGATCATGCCGAGGATGGCATAATCGAGAACGGCAATTATATAGACAACTATGTATGTGACGAGGAGCTGCGTACCGAGTGGAACCGTCGCAGTGCACTTGACTATGACGGGAAAGACCGCAGTGGATATTTCTTAAGGGCCACGCTCCTCCGCTACCTCAACGGCCTCGGCCTGACGAAAGACAGTGTCGGCGTGAATGCCCTCAGCGACGCCCAGATAGCTTCTGTGGAGAACGGCATCGCCAACCCCGTATATGAGAGCAGCAATGTGCCGCGCCGTATGGTTTACACGCTGCTGCTGGAGCACGAGTTCTACAAGCATACGCGCGTCGTGGCGGGCTTCACCATGCTCCAGCGTCTGGAGATGTGGCGCGCCGCAGGCAACGTCATAGCACGCCATCCGTGGTTCGGCGTCGGCACGGGCGACGTGGTCGACGAGATGCACGAATACCTTGTGGCCAACGGAAGCCAGCTCGCCGACAAGCGTATGAACTGCCACAGCCAGTACCTCGGCATCATGGCGGCCCTTGGCATCGTGGGCTTCGCCATAGTGCTGCTGCTCTTCATGCGCGCCATGTTCCCGCTCCGCAGGGCCCGCAGCTCCATGTCCGGCACCCTGATGCTGCCCTGGCTCCTCACCATCCTTATCTCAATGGTCACCGAGGACACCCTCGCTACCCTTGCCGGCATCCTCTTTTGCACCTTCTTCCTGGCGTTTAGGAATAAGACAAACCAGCTCTGAAACACGCTGCAAAACACGCATAATAATCCATCCGGCGAAAATATTTTTCTCCATATCACAAAAAGTGCGTATCTTTGCAGTCCGAATTGAAAACGAAATATTAATCCTAAAACCAAGATAATTATGAGCAAAAAATTTATCTGCCCCGTGTGCGGCTATGTGTATGAAGGCGACGAGATGCCCGAGAAGTGCCCCATCTGCGGCAAACCTATGCAGGAAGTTAAGGAAGACATCAAGACTTGGGCTGCCGAGCATATCGTCGGCGTCGCCAAGGATGCCCCTGAAGATATCAAGATGGACCTCCGCGCCAACTTTGAGGGCGAGTGCAAGGAAGTCGGTATGTACCTGGCCATGGCCCGTGTGGCTCACCGCGAGGGCTATCCCGAGGTGGGTCTCTATTGGGAGAAAGCCGCTTTCGAGGAGGCCGAGCACGCCGCCAAGTTCGCTGAGCTGCTGGGCGAAGTGCTGACCGACAGCACCAAGGAGAACCTCAAGATGCGCGTCGACGCCGAGTACGGTGCCACAGCCGGCAAGACCGACCTCGCCAAGCGCGCCAAGGCCCTCAACCTCGACGCCATCCACGACACAGTCCATGAGATGGCCCGCGACGAGGCCCGTCACGGCAAAGCCCTCGAAGGCCTGCTGAACCGTTACTTCAAATAATCTCGAACGCCGATATTCGAATCCCGAAATTCGTAATTCATAATTAGAATGTCGTTCCGCACCCTCATATCTTACGTTCTGTGGCCACTGACTATGTGGTACGCCGTTTGTGTGAAGGTGCGGAACATTCTTTATGCCCTCGGCCTCAAGCGCCAGGAGACGCCGCATATCACGACGATAGGCGTTGGCAACCTCTGCACCGGCGGCAGCGGCAAGACCCCCCATGTGGAGTACCTGCTGCGCCTGCTTGCCAGCCATTACGACACCGCTCTGCTCAGCCGCGGCTACAAGCGCAAGAGCAAGGGCTTCGTGCTCGACGACGGTACCCACAGTGCACCCCTCATTGGCGACGAGCCGGCCATGATAGCCCGCAAGTTTCCCAACGTCCGTGTGGCGGTCTGCGAGAAGCGTGTCGAGGGCGTACGCCGTCTGATGGCTCTTGAACGCGTCGAGCATCAGGGCGACGAGGAGGTACGCATCTCCATGGCCCCGCATCTCATCGTCCTTGACGACGTCTACCAGCACCGCGCCATCAAGCCCAGCATCAACATACTTCTGACGGAGTACGGCCACCCCTTCTACAAGGACCACATACTGCCCTATGGCGACCTGCGCGAGTTCAAGAGTGCCCGCCACCGCGCCAATATCGTCATCGTCACCAAGTGCCCGGCACAGCTCAACCCCGTCGAGCGCCACAATATCGTCAGCGACCTGCGCCTGCTGAGCTACCAGAAGGTCTTCTTCTCCTACCTCAAGTACTGCCCGCTGCAGACGCTCTACGGCAAGCCCGCCGACGTCGACCAGCACCACGTCGGCAACATCCTTTGCGTGACCGGCATCGCCCATCCCGATCCCATGCTCGCCGAGCTGAAGCGCAGGGGCAAGGTGCACCACCTGTCTTTCGATGACCACCACGACTTCACCCCGCGCGACATAGCACGCATACGCGACGCTTTCGCCGCACTGCCGGGTTCAAACAACATCATCGTCACCACCGAGAAGGACGCCATCCGCCTGCAAGGCCTTGCCGACGACCTGCCCATCTATGTCCTCCCCGTCGAGGTGGCTTTCCACAAGGAGAACGACAAAGACTTCGACGCGCTTATCGAGGCCTCTGTCCGCGAGAATTACTCATTCCTTGGCAAGCTGAGCATCTGGAGCTAAAGCCCAAAGTCTTCTTTCACCCTCTCTGCAAACAACGTCGCACCGCGATGGTTGAGGTGATTCCAGTTGGAGTATAGCGAGTCGCTGCGGAACAGCGAGTCCGCCAGATAGCATTTGTACTCCATCGGGTAGTGGGCCTTCACGCTGTCGGCTATGAGCGTCAGGTTGTGCAGCCCCTCTTCGGTGAAGCCTTCCATGTACAGCTCGGGGAACGGCGGCACCACCACTATGAACCTCACGCCGCGCTCGTCGAGCATCCGCGCCATCGCCGTGAGGTATTCTATGCTCTGCTCCACGCTCAGCTGGTTGGGCGGGTTGCTCCCCACCTCCTTGCCGTCCCACACGTAGTCGCGTTTCGTGTAGCCCGCCTCGTCGCACGGCTCGCTCTCCGCCACCTTCACATGGTGGAAGTTGTCCGTCAGTATCGCCGACCGGCAGAGGAGGCCGTAGGGCAGGGTGTCTATCTTTACGCCGAAATAGCGGTAGTAGCGGTATATGTATTCCTTGGTGTAGGTGAGTGTCTCGCTGTCGAAACGAGAGTAGGGGTGCAGGTTGTAGTGCAGCGGCAGCACCACGGCGCTGAGGTTCTCCAGCGTCGGCAGGTAGCGCTCCATGAGCTTCATGTCGAAATGCAGCACGCGCCCGCTCATTGCGAAGCAATAGGCGCTGTCGCCCAGCACGTGCGTGTTGAAGCCCGCCTCGCCGAGCGAGTGGCCTATCACGAGGGTCTTTATCCTGTCGTGATGCTCCTTGAGGTAGTCGGCCTTGGTGGAGTAGTTGCACTCCGGCAGCGGGCACAGCAGGTCGCCAGCCACAAACATGGCAGCCCCTATCACAAGCGTTATCATTATGTCCCTGACGAATTTCCGCATAGCCCTTAGAATTGGAAGTATATGAATTCGGCGTATTCGCCGCGGTAGTAGACCACCGCCACGAAGGCAGCGGCGTAGAGCACGTAGCGCACCCATCGCCAGCGTACCACCTTGTCGATGTTCTGCAGCCCGTGTCCGGCGTCGCGGTTGAGCCATTCCACCACTATCATCACGCCTATCGCTATGCGCGTCACCGCGAACTCCGGCTCAGTGAAGAAGCGCCACACTCCCGTGACGGTCTCAACGTCGATGATGTTGCCCATGAAGGCCACGGCGTTCTCAATGCTGCTGGCGCGGAATATTATCCAGCCTACGACGGCGAGCAGGAAGGTGAGCGCCATCTGCCCCAGCTCTTTCCAGGTCGGCAGCCACCGTCCCGCGGCCACCACGTCGGTGTACTTGCGGTTGCGGCCCATCAGTATCAGCGGCAGGAAGAGGCACGCATGGTAGAAACCCCACGCCAGGAAGGTCCAGTTGGCGCCGTGCCACAGGCCGCTCACCAGGAAGATGATGAAGGTGTTGCGCACCACTTTCCACCGTCCCACGCGGCTGCCGCCAAGCGGTATGTAGATGTAGTCGCGGAACCACGTCGTCAGGCTTATGTGCCACCGCCGCCAGAACTCCGCTATGTCGCGGCTGAAATAGGGCGTGCGGAAGTTCTGCATCAGCCGTATGCCGAAGAGCTTGGCGCTACCTATGGCTATGTCGCTGTAGCCCGAGAAGTCGCCGTATATCTGGAAGGTGAAGAGCACCGCCGCCAGCAGGTGCGCGCTGCCGCTCCCGCCGCTGGCAAACACAGTGTCCACATAGGTGGCACAGTTGTCCGCCACCACCATCTTCTTGAAGAGGCCCCACAGTATCTGGCGGCAGCCGTCGACGGCTTGCCCATAGTCGAACACCCTGCGGCTGCGGAACTGCGGCAGCAGGTTGGTGGCCCGCTCTATGGGGCCCGCCACCAGCTGCGGGAAGAAGGCTATGTAGGCGAAGAAGGCCACCACGTCGCGCGTGGGCTCCAGCTTGCCTTTGTATACGTCTATCGAGTAGCTCAGCGCCTGGAAGGTGTAGAACGAGATGCCCACCGGCAGCACCAGGTGCAGCATGAAGCTGTCGCCGCTCACGCCCAGCAGGCCCGCGAGCTCTGCGGCGAAGAAGTCATAGTACTTGAATAGGCCCAGTATGCCTATGTTGATGACGATATTGCCCCACAGTGCCGCCTTGCGCCATCGCGCCTTTGCGCCGCCTATCAGCAGACCGCTGGCGTAGGAGCAGCCGCTCGTGAAGGCTATCAGCATCAGGAACCGCCAGTTCCACCAGCCGTAGAACACATAGCTGGCACCCAGCACGAGGAGGTTCTGCAGCCACAGCGACCGCCGGCCGTCCTTCATCCTGCCGAGGAGCCAGTAGACGGCAAACACCAGCGGCAGGAACAGCGCGTACTCTATGGAGTTGAATATCATTGCTGCTTTTAGAAGCCCATGCCGAACATGTGCCAGTACTGCGCCTCGAGGTCGCTCCAGGCGGCGCGCGTGTTGTCGTACACCTGCTTGGTGTAGGCGTTGAGCAGCTTGTCGGCCTTGGCGGGGTTCTTCTTGGCTTTCACGTTGTCCTCAAGGGCTTTCAGACCGCTGAAGGCAGCACCCTCCTGCTGCAGGACGGCAGCCATGTGCTGCTTCTTGGTGCGCTGCCAGGCCACCGTGGCCAGCTTGTTGGCGCGACGGTACTGCCACAGCCATGCTTCGGGATCGTAGCTCTTCTGGCCGCAACGGCTGAAGGCCTCGGGCAGCACAGTGGTGCCGCAGAAGACCGGTATGCGGGGGCTCTGCCCGGGGTTGTCCACGGCCATCCAGCAGATGCCGCCCACCTGGTCGGGCAGCCAGTCGCGCAGCTGCGCCACGAAGGAGTACGAGCACCAGGCCACGCTCACCGTGCGCTTGAAGTCCACGGTGCCGGGGGCTATCATGTTCAGCGTCTGCTGCATGGCGCTCCCCAGCCACGGGTTGGCCACAGGGCTCACCACAGTGTCTTTGTAGGTGCTGCCGTCGTCGCGCTTGCGGTTCACCACCACCTTGAGGTTCTTGCACATGTCCATCTCCGTGCCCTCGTAGGTGGAGCGCAGCAGCTCCATCACGTCGGTCACGTCGACCTGCGCGTCGGGCTTCACCGAGAAGGGCAGCTCCGGCATGTCGTATGTAAAGCCCTGCGACGGGGCCAGGGTGCTGAAGATGAAGAACTCGCGCTCGCGGAAGTTGCGGCCGTTGGCCCACGAGGTGTTGAAGGCCTTCCAGAAGACGAACTCGCCCTCGCCGTCCCACAGGTAGTATTTCTTGGCCACCTCTTCGATATTGTCCGAGCACATGAAATAGTCGGGGTTGTTGCGCTGCAGGCGTCCGATGCGCGGAATGTTGCAGCTCACCGCCACATGGTCGTCCGGCACACGCTGTGCGGCCCAGACACCGCCTATCTTGTCGGGGCCCTCGCCGAGGATCTCCATCAGCCACACCTCCTTCTTGTCGGCAATGGTGATGCACTCACCACCGTCGCCGTAGCCATACTTGGCCACCAGCGTGCCTATGAGGCGTATGGCCTCGCGCGCCGTGCTGCAGCGCATCAGGGCTATGCGCTCCAGCTCCTCGATGAGGAACATGCCGTTCTCGTTGACCAGCGTGTCGGGACCGCTGAAGGTGCTCTCGCCGATGGCCAGCTGCTTCTCGTTGAGGCAGGGGTAGGCAGTGTTCAGGTAGGCGTAGGTGGCCTCGCTCATGCCCACGGTGCCGGCGTTGCGCACACCCGTGGTGTCGCTGGGCGACACGGTGTGCAGCGTACCCTTGCGCACCGTGTATTTGCGGCCTTTCTCGGCTTTCTGGGCCGGTTCTACGGTGGCCCACGTGCGGTAACGCCCGTCGCAGGTGTGCGACGTGATGACGCTGCCGTCCGTCGACGCGCGCTTGCCCACCATTATCGAGGTGCAGCTCTCTTTATGGTTCACTTGCGCCGCCAGCATAAGAGGCAGCGCCGTAAGTAGCAGAATGACTATTCTTTTCATCTTTTGCAATAACCGCCGCCCCGTGAAAAAAACCTTCCCCCTCCGTCCCCTCTCCGTCCCCGGTCCGACTGTTCTACGGTTGTTTAACGGTTGTTTAACGGTTCATAACCGTTAAACAACCGTTAAACAACCGTAGAACAGTCGGAGAGGCCCCGGAGAGGATGGGTAGGGGAAGCGGATAATTATTATGTATGCACAATATTATCGCGCGCGCGACGTTATAGGCTAAAATAAGCTGACAATGATAACTATAGGCATTACAGGCACGCTGGGCGCCGGCAAGGGCACCATAGTGGACTATCTGGTCAAGGAGAAGGGTTACGTGCACTATTCGGTGCGCGCTTTCATAACTGAGGAAATCAAGCGCCGCGGGCTCGACGTGAACCGCGACACGATGACGGCGGTGGGCAACGATTTGCGCGCGCAGCATACGCCGTCGTATATCGTGGAGGAGCTCTACAAGCTGGCTTCGGCATCGGGATGCAACTGCATCATCGAGAGTGTCCGCACTCCAGGCGAGGTCGAGGCGCTGCGCGGCAAGCCCAATTTCTACCTCTTCGCCGTGGACGCCGACCCCAAGGTGCGCTATGAGCGCGCCGTGCTGCGCGGCTCGGAGACGGACCATGTGAGCTACGAGACCTTCATAGCCAACGAGCAGCGCGAGATGGACAACACAGACCCCAACAAGCAGAACCTCGGCGTGTGCATACGCGAGGCCGATTACCGCTTTGACAATGGCGGTTCGTTCGAGGACCTGCACAAGCAGGTGGAGTCTGTCCTGCAGCAGATCACTTACCGCCGTCCCAGCTGGGACGAGTATTTCATGGAGCTGGCCAACGCCGCCAGCCGCCGTGCCACCTGCGACCGTGGCCGCTCGGGCTGCGTCATAGTGAAGGATAAGCAACTGCTGGTGACCGGCTACGTGGGCTCGCCTGCGGGCTTGCCGCACTGCGACGAGGTGGGGCACCTGTTCCGCCAGACCATAGATGCCGACGGCCATATCAGCACCCACTGCGTGCGCACCGTGCATGCCGAGCAGAACGCCATCTGCCAGGCTGCGCGTCGCGGCATAGCCCTCGACGGCGCCACGCTCTATTGCCGCATGACGCCTTGCCGCACCTGCGCCATGCTGATTATCAACTGCGGCATCAAGCGGGTGGTGTGCGAGCGCAAATACCATGCCGGCGCCGAGAGCGAGGAGCTCTTCCGCCAGGCCGGCATCAAGCTGGAGTTCTTCCACGACGAGGTGCAGCAGTACGAGAACCAGTGAGCGAGCATGTACGAATACCATACACTGCCTAACGGCATCAAGATAATACTGAGTCATACCCCCTCGAAGGTGGTCTACGCAGGGGTGTACATACATGTCGGCTCGCGCGACGAGGCGGGGTCTGACGAGGGCATGGCCCATTTCATCGAGCATTCGCTCTTCAAGGGCACCACGCACCGCAAGGCGTACCACATACTGAACCGCATCGACGGGGTGGGGGGAGAACTCAACGCTTTCACCACCAAGGAGGAGACGTGTGTCTACACCACCTCGCTGGCAGAGCACCTGCCGCGGTGCCTCGAGCTTTTCGCCGATATCCTGTTCTGCTCCACCTTCCCCGAAGGCGAGATTGAGAAGGAGCGCGAGGTTGTGATTGAGGAGATTAACAGCTACAGCGACCTGCCGTCGGAGCTCATCTACGACCAGTTCGAGGAGCTGGCCTTCGAGGGGCATCCGCTGGCGCACAACATACTGGGCAGCAAGCGCAATGTGCGGCGCTTCACTCCGGAGCGGCTGCGCAAGCACATGGAGAGCAACTACACGCCGTCGCGCATGGTGATAAGCGTGGTGGGCGATGTGGAGTTCAGCCGTCTGGTGCGCATGTGCGAGCGCTATTTCGGCGCTTTCGGCAACCACCCGTCGGCGGTGGACCGCAGTGTGAAGCCCGTGTTTCACCGCTTCGAGCGCACCGTGCACAAGCGTACGCACCAGGCCCACATACTCATAGGTTGCGAGGCACCGGACATATACAGCAATGACAAGACGGCGTTCACTCTGATAAACAACATACTCGGCGGTCCGGCAATGAACTCGCGCCTCAATGTGGCCATACGCGAGCGCTACGGCTTCTGCTATAGTGTGGAGTCGCAGTATGTGCCCATGACCGACACGGGGCTCTTCTACATCTATGCCGGTGTGGATATCGACGCGCAGGAGCGTGCGCTGAAGCTCATACGTCACGAGCTGGAGCGCATGGCCAGCGTGCGCCTCTCCCCGCAGCAGCTGCGGCAGGCACAGCGCCAGTTCATAGGCCAGATGGCCATCAACAACGACAACGGCAGCAACGAGATGCAGAGCATCGGCAAGGCGAGCCTCAACTTCGAGCGCGTGGACACCCTTGAGGAGATGAACGCCGACATAATGAACCTCACGCCCGACGAGGTGATGCGTGTGGCACAGAGCCGCTTCGCCGCCGACGGGATAAGCATGCTAATCTATAATTAACAGATATGAAACCTATCGTAAGCATTATCATGGGCAGCACCAGCGACTTGCCGGTCATGGAGAAAGCCTGCCAGTTCTTTGAGGAGATGGAGATACCGTTCGAGGTGAACGCCCTCTCCGCCCACCGTACGCCCGGTGAGGTGAGCGAGTTCGCCCGTGGCGCCGCCGGTCGCGGCATCAAGGTCATCATTGCCGGTGCCGGTATGGCAGCAGCTCTGCCGGGTGTCATTGCCGCCGAGACGCCGCTGCCTGTCATCGGCGTGCCCATCAAAGGCTCGTGCCTCGAGGGCCTCGACGCCACCTTTGCCATCATGCAGATGCCTCCGGGAATACCCGTGGCTACGGTGGCCATCAACGGTGCCCAGAACGCCGCCATACTGGCCATGCAGATGCTCGCCCTCGGCGACGACGCCATGATGCAGAAACTCGTCGCCTACAAGGCAGGCCTGAAGAAGAAGATCGTCAAGGCCAACGAAGAGCTGGCAAAGCTGGAATACAAGTACAAGTGCTAAGCACCGCGCCTTAGGAAAACAAAGAAGGGCACCCATGTAGGTGCCCTTCTTTTTGTACTCCCGCAGAGAATCGAACTCTGATCAAAGGTTTAGGAAACCTCTATTCTATCCATTGAACTACAGGAGCATCATGCAAGTTAGAGCTTGCGCTTGATTTCTATGACTTCATAGGCTTCGACAATGTCGCCGACCTTGATGTCGTTGTAGTTTTCTATGTTAAGACCGCAGTCCTGACCGCTGACAACCTCCTTGACGTCGTCTTTGAAGCGCTTGAGGGAGGCCAGCTTGCCGGTGTAGACCACGATACCGTCGCGGATGATGCGCACGTTGTGGCTGCGCTGGATCTTGCC
>ONUE01000121.1 GCA_900320975.1 uncultured Bacteroidales bacterium
CGCCTTGTGGTGATGGCCGTGCTGGCCACCCTGTGGGGCATACGGCTCACTGTCAATTTCGCCCGAAAAGGAGCTTATAGTATTAAGTTCTGGGAAGGCGTGGAGGATTACCGCTGGGCAGTGGTACGTTCTGGCCCCGCCTTTAAGAAACGCTGGGCTTGGGCGGCCTTCGACCTCGGGTTTATCTCCATCTATCAGAACGCCTTGGTGCTGATGACGACATTCCCCGCACTGGTGGCCATGCGGTCGGACAAGCCCTTCGGCGTGATGGATGGGGTCGCCGCCATGCTGATGCTGGGCTTTATCGTCTGGGAGACCGTGGCCGACGAGCAGCAATGGCGCTTCCAAACCCACAAATGGGCCATGATTAACGACGGCAAGAAAACACTACAGGCCTCTGGGGCTGCTGCCGTCATCCCAATTACTTCGCCGAGCAGGCTGTCTGGGTGTGCTTCTACCTGTTCTCCATCGGTGCCGGTATGGGCGTTGCCAACTGGAGCCTGATAGGTGCGCTGCTGCTGATTGTTCTGTTTCAGGGCAGTTCGTCGCTGGCCGAAGAAATCAGCGGCGGCAAGTATCCTGAGTACGAAAAATATCGCCAGAGTGTACCTCGGTTCTTCCCTGGCAAGAAATACCAGAGCTGATGAAGTATTATATTGTTGATGCCTTTACCGACCAGCTGTTCGGTGGCAATCCAGCGGGTGTTGTCCTGCTGGGAGAAGAGCCCTTCCCCAGCGAGCGCTTGATGACGCTGGTGGCGGCGGAGTTGCGCTACTCCGAGACGGCGTTTGTGCGCCGGCTGTCAGCGACGGAATACCACCTGCGCTACTTCACGCCCACAGCCGAGGTAGAGCTGTGCGGCCACGCTACCATCGCCTCTTTCTCCTTGTTGTATAAGCTCGGTTTGGCAGAGGGACGCTGTCTGAGCCACACGTTGGCTGGCGACCTCGAGGTGGAAGCCGGTGAGCGGGTGCTGATGCAGATGTCTGCGCCTCGCATTGTGAAGACTATTGCCGACATTGCTCCAATCTACAAGGCGCTCGGTATCGATGGCTACATCCCCTCGTTGCCCGTTCAAGTGGCCTACACCGGTTTGGAGGATATCATGATACCCATTCAAGATGTTGTAGCACTCAATGCTTTGCATCCCGATATGGAGGCTGTCGCTGCGCTGACGGAGAAGCACAAGGCCGTCAGTTTCCATTGTTTTGCCCTCCCTACTCAAACATTTAAGCAATCAGGCAATCAAACAATCGTCGCCCATGTCCGTGACTTCGCCCCTTTGTATGGTATACCGGAGGAATCGGCCACAGGAACAGCCAATGCTGCTTTGACACATTATCTGTCAACCCTCGGCGTGATTCCCGCGACGGGCGACTTCTCCTTCATGCAGGGTGAGGCGATGGGAAGACCATCGGTGGTGGCTACACGGATTTCTGCCGACGGCACAATCTATGTGGGTGGCACCGCCGCTATCGTTGCAAAAGGAGAAATTAACTGCTAATGGATATGGCAAAGGTCAAAGTATACTATTTCAGCCCTACGGGTGGCACACGGCAGGTGGCGCAGTATCTGGCAGAAAAGTTGGGCGCTCTGCTGCACGCCGAGGTGGAATACCATTCCTACACTTTGCCGCGCGAGCGTGAGGCGCTGCCGGTATTCGATGCCGATGATATCGTCCTCTGGGCCACACCCGTCTATGCGGGAAGAATTCCCAATAAGACACTCGACTATGTCCGTGCCGCCATCACCCACTCAAGCACTCATGCAATCAAACAATCAGGCATTAAAAGCATCGCCCTTGTGACTTTCGGCAACCGCGCCTACGACAATGCGCTGGCCGAGTTGGTGGGCCTGATGGAGGAGGGGGGCATGAGGCTCGTGGGAGCCGCCGCGATGGTGACGCGCCATTCGTTCAGCGACACCCTCGGTGCAGGGCGCCCCAACGAGGAAGACCTCGCCGTCCTCGACCGCTTCGCCGAGCAGCTGGCCGCAAAACTCTCAATTTTCAATTCTCAACTCTCAATTTTAAAAGTTCCCGGCGAGGCTCACCCAGAGAAATACTACACTCCGCTGAAGACCAACAACGCCCCTGCGGGCTTCCTGAAGGCGAAACCCTCGTGCAACCCCGACCGCTGCACACGCTGCGGCAAGTGTCTGGATGTCTGTCCGATGGGAAGCATTGGCGCTAATGATGGAATACCGGCCTTCGACGGCATCTGCATCAAGTGCCAGGCTTGCCGTCGCATCTGCCCGACAGGAGCCATAGCCTTCACCGACCCCGAATACCTCTCCCATGTGGCTATGATAGAGCGCACCTTCGCCGCTCCGAAACAGCCGGAGTTCTTCAGCTCAGAAATGGTACAATTCAGGCAGATACGGACGGAAGCTCAAAACAAATTGTCTTTATGACCGACAAGATGACAGCTATCGATACAACCAATATGTGTTCGCATCTGCAGCGGAAGCTGTTTGATGCGAACGGCGAATATCATAAGATATGGCTGGCTTTGCAGGAGGAGCCGGAGCTGACCGCCGTAGTGCGCTCGCGCCAGCTGCATATCTACCGTAATGGCAAAAAGGTGCTGGTGCTTGCCGGCAAGTCCGCCCCCAAGATTCTCCGCGATGACCCCATATGCGAAATGTTGGCAGAGAACTTATGAAATAATTGATACGATGAACATTTTACGAAATATACTTTTGGTGGGCGTCGGCAGCTTTGTCGGAGGGGCTTTGCGCTATGCCGTTTCGATGCTGATGAAATACTCAGGAGGTTTCCCGTGGGCGACATTCACCGTCAACATACTGGGCTGTCTGCTGATAGGCTTGCTGTGGGGAATCTTCAGCAAATACAACGGTGCTTCGCAACAGCTGGCGCTGCTGCTCAGTGTTGGCTTCTGCGGCGGATTCACCACCTTTTCAACCTTCTCGAAAGAGAGCCTTCAACTGCTGCAGGCGGGCAATTGGACTTGCTTGGCGCTTTATGTGGCAGGCAGCGTCATCTTAGGCCTCCTGCTTGTCGCCGCTGGATATCAAATAGCAAAATGACAATGGAACAAGTAGAAACTACAGAACTGATTCGCACTTCTCAAAGCTGGGATGGGGCGGAGCTGCCCGATTATCCGAAGGGGCGGCCGGAGCTGGTGGCGGTGAAATATGTCATTCCGCAAGGGAGCAAGCTCGGTTGGCATCACCACGACGCGATGAATCACGGCGTGCTGGTGCAGGGCGAGCTGACCATTGTTGCCCTCGACGGTACCGAGAAAGTCGTCCACGAGGGCGAGGCCATCGTCGAGATGGTCGGCACCGTCCATCACGGCGAAAACCGCGGCACCAAGCCCGTCGTCCTCTATATGTTCTACCTATCGCAGCAAGGCACGCCGCTGTCTGTGCAACATCCTGAAATAAAATAGAGAAATGAAAAAGCAACTTATAGTTTATGGTAGCCAGTATGGCTCGACGAAACGCTATGCCGAGCGGCTGGCGGAGATGACCGGGATGCTTGTCGTCGAATACACGAAAGCAAAGAATGTGGGCGACTACGACCGGGTCGTATATATGGGCGGCATCTTTGCCGGAGGCGTCTTGGGACTGAAGAAGACCGCCGCCAAGATGAATCCTCGACAGGAACTCGTCATTGCCACCGTGGGCGTGACTGACCCGCAGGAGTCGGCCTATTTTGAAAGCATCAGGCAATCAATCAAAGCCCAGTTGCCAGAGGGCCTCTATAATGAAGATAATGTTTTCCATCTGCGTGGCGCCATCGACTACAGCCATCTTTCTTTCGGACACAACCTCATGATGAAGATGTTCCATTCGATGATGCTCAAGAAGCCCGAGGCAGAGCTCACTGCCGACGCCAAAGCGATGTTGGAAACCTACGGCAAGCAGGTGGACTTCGTGGACTTCAATGCCTTGCAGCCGATAGCCGATCTTTTGAAAGAATAAACGCCCTTATCCGTCATCACGAATGAACGACCTTTACATTGCTTTCGCGCCGCTGCAGGG
>ONUE01000025.1 GCA_900320975.1 uncultured Bacteroidales bacterium
AAAACATAGCTGCAGAACATAGCCAGTGCCAGCAGCAGCAGTGCGGTCCAACGCATAGCGGCGCTGTCACGCAGTGTCTTGATAGTTGTTTGTGTCATACTTTTATATTGTTTTATTGTTTGATTACCTAATCGTTCTTCTGTTCAAAACAGAGTGCAAAGATACGAATAAAATGCCAATGCGTAACAATTATTTTACTCAACGTTCAGAATGTAGTAGTTTTTCTTGCCTTTCTGCACGAGGATGCAGCCGCTTGCCAGGATGTCGGCGGCGGTGAGGGTACAGCCCTCGGCAACCTTCTGCTTGTTGACGCTGATGCTGTTCTGCTTCAGCTCGCGGCGTATCTCACCCTTGCTGGCGAACATACCCACTTCGGCGGCCAGGTCGACAAGCGAAGCACCAGCCTCTATGGTGGCGCGGCTGACGTTGTACTGCGGCACACCGTCGAAGACACTCAACAGAGTGTCGCGGTCGAGGCTGTTGAGCTGCTCGGTGGTAGCCTTGCCGAAGAGGAGCTCGCTGGCGGCGATGGCGGTATTGTATGCCTCTTCACCGTGCACACGGATGGTGATGTCCTTGGCCAATGCCTTCTGCAGTATGCGCTGCTCAGGGGCTTCGGCGTGCTGCTTCTCCAGCACTTCAATTTCCTCCTTCGAGAAGAGGGTGAAGATACGGATGTACTTGGCGGTGTCCACGTCGGAGCAGTTGAGCCAGAACTGGTAGAACTTATAGGGGCTGGTCTTCTCGGGGTCGAGCCACACGTTGCCGCCCTCGGTCTTGCCGAACTTGGTGCCGTCGGCCTTGGTGATGAGCGGGCAAGTCAGCGCGAATGCCTCTCCACCTTCCATGCGACGGATGAGCTCGGTACCGGTGGTGATGTTACCCCACTGGTCGCTGCCGCCCATCTGCAACTTGCAGCCCTTGGTGCGGTAGAGGGTGAGGAAGTCGTAGCCCTGCAGCAGCTGATAGCTGAACTCGGTGAACGAGATACCGGTCTCCATGCGCTTCTTCACGCTGTCCTTGGTCATCATATAGTTCACCGTGATGTGCTTGCCCACGTCGCGGATGAAGTCCAGGAAGAGGTAGTCTTTCATCCAGTCGTAGTTGTTGCATATCTCGGCACCGTTGACGGGGTTGTTGAAGTCGAGGAAACGCTCCAGCTGTTTGCGGATGCACTGCACGTTGTGCTGTATCTCCTCCACGGTGAGCAGCTTTCTCTCCTGTGCCTTGAACGAGGGGTCGCCAATCATGCCCGTGGCGCCACCCACGACGGCGAGGGGCTTGTGACCTGCCATCTGCAGGTGCTTGAGGAGCATGATGCTGACGAGGTGACCGATATGCAGCGAGTCGGCCGTGGGGTCTATGCCCACGTATGCCGTGGTGACTTCCTTATTGAGTTGTTCTTCGGTGCCCGGCATGATGTCGTGTATCATACCGCGCCATTTCAGTTCTTCTACGAGGTTAGTGTTCATTTTTATATTATTATCCTTTATTCACAAGAAGAGGTGCTGCTCTCTCGGGCGGCACCTCTTCTTTTATTATTGCTATGCCCGTTTAGCGAACCATCATCTTGGTGGCGGAAGTGTGACCGCCGATGATGACGTTAACGAGGTACATGCCCTTGGCCATACCCTCGGTGCTGATGCTGTACACCTGCTCACCTTCGGCGACGCGGCCGAGGTTGCGGATGCTCACGCAGCGACCGTTGAGGTCGTAGATGCGCAGCTGAGCGTCGGCGGCCTCGCTGGCGTTGATGGCGAGGTGGGCCTCACCCACGACGGGGTTCGGGTAGATGCTCACGCTGACGTTGCTGTTGCCCTTCACGGTGGGGATACCGAAGGTGTAGTCGCTCTCGTCCAGGATGGCGTTACTACGGTCGCTGACATAGGTCATATCCATGAAGATACCGCGACCATAGGTACCGAAGTACATAGCGCCGGGCCATTTGGTCTTGGGATAGAGGTAGTACTCGGCGTTGATACCGTTGTGGCCGATGTGGCGGCGGGCAGGCAGCTTGGCCTTCTGCTGCATCATCGTGGTGACGGCGACACCGCGCAGGTGGTCGTACTGGTTCCAACCGCTGTTGTCCTTAACCCAGATACCGTTGGCGGTACCGACATAGATGTTGCCGGTGGAGTCCTCAACCAAAGCGCAGTAGGCAGGCAGCTCCTTGTTGCCGGTGATCTCCATCTGGTTGATGGTCTGGTTGCCAACCCAACTGCCCTTGGCGTTGGGAAGCTCGGCAACATTGGCGTAGTTGGTGCTGTAGTCCTCGAAGGTCAGGATGAGGCGCTCGCTGCCGAGCGAGTTGTCCACAACAATCGAGCTCACTATACGGGGCAGCCACTTGCTGCCACCGACCTTCAGGGTGTCGTTGTGCAGTTTAGTACGGTTGGCGTAGGTCTCGCAGCTCATCTCCTCCCACACAGAGGTCGTGTTACCGGAGAAGTCGGTATTCTCGAAACCATTGACACGCACAATCATGGTCTTGCGCTCTTTCATATCCTCAACGGCGATATAAGCCTTGGTACCGTCGGCGCTCATGACAGCGCAGCGCGGCACATACATTGTATCGACATAGAAGATACCGGCCCAGTCGTTCAGGCTTTCGACAGAAGCCTCTTCCTGGTCCCACACCTTGGAGAAGTCGGTGGCGCGCCAGGACATCCACACCGTCCACATGGACTGCTTGGAAGCGTCGCGGCCGACGATGAGCATACGCGACTGCATGGGGTTCTTCACCTTGATGCTGCGGGCGTGGCCAGCGGCGTCGCCAGCGGTCATGGCGGTGGTGAACGTATGTTCAATGGGGTAGTAAGCCTGAGCGCGGCTCATCACAGTCATCTTGTCGTTGGGCTGGATCATGAAGCTGCTGCTGTTCATCCAGATGGTGTCCAGACGGCCGGTGCCCGTGGTGTCACGACGCACATAGCCGAGGGTGTCAATGACTACGGTGATAGAGTCGTTGAAGATATTGTCGTTGTCAGTCTCCCAGAAGGACATGAAGGAGATCTCCTGACCTCTGTTCATGCGGTTGCTGAGATAGCCCTGACCGATAGTCCAGGTCTGCGACTGGGTGTAGTCGAAATAGTCGGCATAGGCGCGGCCGAACTGATTGTCACGCGAGGAGGTGAAGACCGTACGGCGCAGGTTGGGGGCATACTGCTGGAACATAGAGGCTGCCACCATGCCGCCGTTGTCTTTCCAAGTGATGATGGCGTCGTGGTTGATGTTGCCATGACTACCGTCATCGTACCACTCGATCTCAGGATCGCCACCGTCGTGGGCGGAACGGGCCTCGATGAGGGGGCAGGCACTGTTGTGGGCACCGCTGATGACCGTACCGTCGGGAGAGACGGCGAGGCCGTTGGTCTGCATGACGTTGAGGCCACGGCTGAACTCCTCGAAGCTGTTCATGTTGTTATAGGAGCGGAACACACCGCCGTCGGTGGCGATGTAGTAGACATAACGCATCTGACCGTAGATGTAACGGGGGGCGCAAATAATCTGATGGATGCCGGAGTGGACGAAGGAGCGGTTGCCGAAGACAGAACCCATGTAGTTGCCATAGTTCAGATCCTGCTCACAGTTGGACATCACAGTCCACTGGAAATAAGAACCGGGCACATAGCTGCGGCCGCTCCAGACGCTAGAGCCACCCAGGAACACATGCGTAGGATTCTCCGGGTCGACATAGATGGTGCCGCTGTGGCGACCGTCACCGTTGGGGGCGACGACCTTGGGGCTAACATCACCGTTCACGACCGAGGTGGAGAACACGCGGACAGTGCTGGTGGTGAGGGTCTGCCAGGTCTGCAGGTCGCGAGTCAGGTAGAAACCCTGCATAGTACCGCTGGTGGTGATAGCCATCACATAGAGGTAAGAGGGATCCGAGGGAGCGACGGCAATCTTCAGGGCGGCGTTCTGGCCACCGAAGGTATAGTCGGCGTTCATCACGCGGTCGGCACGCATAGCGTTGGCGGTCACGGCGAGGTTACCTATCTTGTAGAGCTCGTTGCCAATGGTAAAGTAGGCCATGCGGAGCGAGGTGACGACGAGGAACTGGTCCACACTGCCGTCGAAGATAATCTCAGGGGTCTGCCACACACCGCCGATGCGTTTGATGCGGTAGATGTGCTCCTTGGCAACTGCGAAGAGGTTCAGGTCACCGTTGGACTCCTCGTAGAAGTCAATCTTACGCACCGAAGCCCAGTCGCTGGTCCAGCTGTCGGGCTCAGTGCCGGGGATGACCGAGAAGCCAAAGTTGGCAGTGTTGAAGACAAAGATACCGCGGCCCACGGCAGACATCGGCTTGAAGGTGCTGCCGATGGAGAACTCGTCGCTACCGGTACCGATGATGATGCTGTTGTCGCTAATCTGCTTCATGCAGGAAATGGGGAGGACGACCTCTTTGCCGTTCTCATAGTAAGGCAGATAATGCCAGATGTCCTTGTTGGCGGCATAGGAAGTGGGCATGCCGCGATAGAGATAGACATTGTTGAGGGTTTGCTGGTTGTCCGACCTTACGAAGAGGCCGCCGGTGGGTGAGCCAGCATAGATGGTTGTGGAATCCTGGCGGTCGGCGAGGATAGAGGAGATGTGGCCAGCCACATTGACGGGACCAATCTCAACGAAATTGGTGTCCTGCTGGGCACTCACATTGCCTCCAACCAAAGCCATTACGCCTGCAAACAAGCCGAGAAGTACTTTGTTAATTTTCATAAGTTATTATTGATTAGTTAATTATTCTATTCTTTCGCAAAACTTTTAATGCACAAAGATACATTTTTTTTTATATATACAATACATTTTTTTGATTTTTTTATCCACACCCGCCCTTCCCCTCCCTCTCCTAAACCCTCCACCGGACCTATCCCTCCCTCTTCCCAACCCTCCACCAGACCTGTCCCGACCTCTCCCCAACCCTCCATCCGCCCCATCCCATCCTTTTCCCAACCACCCACCAGACCGCCACCACACCGTCTCTCTCCTATCTCCAACCCGCCACACACATCTTTCTGTCATCTTTCCAACCCACATCCCACCCCTGTCCCACCCTTCCTACTCCGCCCCCTCTCCGTCTGTTCTACGGTTGTTCACCGATTGTTCTACGGTTGTTCTACGGTTATAAAGCGTTAAACAACCGTTATACAACCGTAGAACAACCGTTAAACAGACGGAGAGGGGTCGGAGAGGGGGCGGAGGGGTGACGGTTGGGGGGATTAGTGAAACAAGAGCGTTGGGTGATGAATGGTGTTCTGATATGGGTGGCGGGAGAATAATAATTCTAAAACGGGAGAATAATGATTCTAAAAAATGTTAAAGGGGCAATATTCACTTTGGATTTTAGTTTTAGTTTCTAAAATAAAAAAAGAAACACTATAAAACAACACAATAGACAATGGAATCGGTAAACATTCAAGAACTGAACGAACGCATTGGACGCGAGAGCGCCTTCGTCGACGTGCTGCGTATGGAAATGGGTAAGCAGATTGTCGGCCAGAAGCACATGGTCGACGGCTTGCTGATAGGTCTGCTGAGCGGCGGCCACGTGCTGCTGGAGGGCGTGCCTGGTCTGGCCAAGACGCTGACCATCACCACGCTGGCCAAGGCCATCGATGCCCGCTTCAGCCGCATACAGTTCACGCCCGACCTGCTGCCTGCCGACTTGATAGGCACCCTCATCTACAGCCAGAAGAACGAGAGCTTCCAGGTGAAGAAAGGCCCAATATTCAGCAACTTCATCCTCGCCGATGAGATAAATCGCGCACCGGCCAAGGTGCAGAGCGCCCTGCTGGAGGCCATGCAGGAGCGCCAGGTGACCATCGGAGAGCAGACTTACCGCCTCGAGGAGCCCTTCCTCGTGATGGCCACACAGAACCCCATAGAGCAGGAGGGCACCTATCCCCTGCCCGAGGCTCAGGTGGACCGTTTCATGCTGAAGGTGGTCATCAGCTACCCCAAGAAAGACGAGGAGCGCGCGATACTGCACCAGGAGGTGAACGGCGGTGAGCGGTCGGCCAAGGGTGAGAGCAGCGCGATATTGAAACCCGCCGACATCCTCAAGGCCCGCGAGGTGGTGAAGGAAGTCTACATGGACGAGAAGATAGAGAACTACATCACCGACATCATCTTCGCCACGCGCTTCCCGGGCCAGTACGGCCTGGCCAAGCTGGAGCCGCTGATCAACTACGGTGCGTCGCCCCGCGGCAGCATCAACCTGGCGGCAGCGTCGAAGGCCTATGCCTTCATGAAACGCCGTGGATATGTCATCCCCGAGGATGTGCGTGCCGTGGCCATGGATGTGCTGCGCCACCGTGTGGGCCTCACCTACGAGGCCGAGGCCGAGAACGTCACCAGCGAAGAGGTGGTCAGCGAAGTGCTCAACAGAGTGGATGTACCTTAATCTAATTAAGAGTTAGGAGTTAAGCGTTATGGATGAATCCATAATCAAGAAGGTACGCAAGATAGAGATAAAGGCGCGAGGGCTGAGCCAGCAGATGTTCAGCGGCGAATACCACTCGGCCTTCAAAGGGCGCGGTATGGCCTTCAGCGAGGTGCGCGAGTACCAGTACGGTGACGACGTGCGCAACATCGACTGGAACGTCACCGCGCGTCTGGCGCACCCGTACGTGAAGATATTTGAAGAGGAGCGCGAGATGACGGTGATGCTGCTTGTCGACGTCAGCGGCAGCGGACGCTTCGGCACACAGGGCCAGTTCAAGGAAGAGCTGGCTGCGGAGGTGGCCGCCACGCTGGCCTTCAGCGCCATAGCCAACAACGACAAGGTGGGTGTGATACTCTTCAGCGACCGCATCGAGAAGTTCATACCGCCCAAGAAAGGGCGCCAGCACATACTGCGCATCATACGCGAGCTGATAACCTTCCGCCCGCAGAGCAACGGCACCGACATAGCACAGGCGCTGGGCTACTTCAGCAACGTCATCAAGCGGCGCTGCACGGCGTTCCTGCTCAGCGACTTCTTCTCGCCCACCCCCTATGCGGAGGCGCTGAAGATTGCCGCCAGCAAGCACGACCTGGTGGCGCTGCGGCTGGTGGACCGTCGCGAAGAGCACCTGGCCGACCTAGGCCTCATGAAGCTCTACGACCCCGAGAGCACCGAGACGCTGTGGGTGGACACCGGCAGCGCCAACGTGCGCCGTGTGGTAGATGCCCGCGCGGCACAGCAGGCCGAAGAGACAGCGCGCACCATGCGGCGCTACGGCATCGACATGGCGACGCTGCACACAGGTGAAGACTTCGTGAAACCGCTGCTGACACTGATGAAAAAGAGAATCTAAATGAAGAAGACAATCATCATAGGTTTATTGGGCTTATTGGGCTTGCTGGGCGAAGCGAGAGGTCAGGCTGTGGCCACGCTCGCGAGCGACACCATAGCCCTCGGCGACCAGACTACGCTGACTATACGCAACGCCCTGACGTTCCCCTCGACGGATATGCTGAGCCAGAACGACATAGTGGCGTTGAAACAAGACTTCGACACCGCCACACGGACGCAGACCACGGTGCTCACCAGCTTCGAGCCCGGCGAACACTACATAAAGCTCGGCAACGAAGACTCGCTGCTGCTGGTGGTCACCGATGTGGATATCGACACCACCACAACAGAGCTGCGCGACATAGCGCCCATAGAGCGTGTGCCCTATACCTTCTGGGAGATATTCCGCTGGGTGCTGCTGGGACTCGCCGTTGCGGCGCTGGCCTTCGGCATCTGGTGGCTGCTCAAGCACCGTAAGGAGGTGCAGGAGGTGCTGACGAAGAGCGAGCCCGTGGACACCCGCACACCAGAGGAGCGCGCCATGCAGACGCTGGAAGCGCTGCGCGTGGAACGCCTGTGGCAGAGCGGGCAGGTGAAAGAATACCACACGAGGCTCACCGACGCCGTGCGCCAATTCATTGAAGAAAGCATCGGTATCCGCGCCACCGAGATGACGAGCGACGAGACCATTGATGCTGTCAGCGGTCAGCAGTTAGCTGTTGGCACCGAGCTGCTGCGCAGCATCTTTGCAACGGCCGACATGGTGAAGTTCGCCAAGAGCGAGCCATCGGCACACGAGCATGAGCGCTCGATGGACGAGGCTGTGACGTTCGTGAAGGAGATGTGGAAAGAAGTCAACGTGGCCAAGAGCCAACAAGAGAACGAGACGACAGGACAACCTGTTGGGGAGGAGGTGAAGGATGCATAACATTAGTTTCGCGCAGCCGTGGATGCTGCTGGGGTTGGTGTTGGTGCCGCTGATGGCGGCATACTACATCTGGCGCTACCGCAAGCAGGAAGCGGCGGTGCAGCACTCCGACATAGCGGTGTTCGCCGGTGTGGAGAAGACCTTGCGTGTGCGTCTGCGCTGGCTACCCTACGCCCTGCTGACAGTGGCGGTGGGCTTGATGGTGGTGGCGCTGGCGCGACCGCAGAGCCGACTGAGCCGTCAGGAGATGAAGGTGGAGGGCATTGACATAGTGATGGCTATGGACATCAGCGGCAGTATGCTGGCCGAAGACTTCCGCCCCAACCGCCTGGAAGCCGCCAAGAAGGTGGCCGCCGACTTCATCGAGGGACGCAAAAACGACCGTATGGGACTGGTGGTCTTCTCGGGAGAGGCCTTCACACAGGTGCCGCTGACGGTGGACCACCATGTGCTGCTCAAGCAGCTGGGAGCCCTGAAGAGCGGTATCATACGCGACGGCACAGCCCTCGGCGACGGACTGGCGACAGCCATCAACCGCATCAAAGACAGCGAGGCCAAGAGCAAGGTGATAATACTGCTCACCGACGGTGTAAACAACCAAGGTAGCGTCGACCCACAGAGTGCCGCCGAGATAGCGGCGATGTACGGCATACGCCTCTACACCATAGGCGTGGGCTCGCTGGGCAAAGCCCCCTACCCTTTCCGCGACCAGTTCGGGCGGGTGCACTACCAGAACATCGACGTGGAGATCGACGAGCCGCTGATGCAGCAGATGGCTGCGTCGACGGAAGACGGGCGTTATTTCCGCGCCACCAACAAGAAGGCGCTGGAGGAGATATTCTCGCAGATTGACGAGATGGAGAAAAGCAAGATTGACGTGACCCAGTATGCACAGACCAAAGACGAGCAAGGACGGCTGCTGTGGGCGGCCTTTGCGGCACTGCTGCTGGCTCTGGTGCTACGTTGGGGTTGGATGAGAATGTGAGTGACAAGTGTTAAGTGATAAGTAAAGTATGATACATTTTGAGCATATAGAATATTTGTGGTTGCTGCTTGCGGTGGCGGGTTGCGGACTGCTGTGGGTATACGCCGAGTGGCGCAACCGCCGCAAGCTGGAAGCATGGGCCGAGAGGCAGATGTTCGGCCGACTGATACCCGACCGGTCGCGGTGGCGCCCGATAGTGAAGACATCGCTGACACTCATGGGCTTCGCCCTGCTGGTGGTGGCTCTGGCCAATCCGCAGATGGGCACCAAGATAGAGAAAGGCAAACGCGCCGGCAGCGATGTGGCGATATGCCTCGACCTCTCGAACAGCATGATGGCCGAGGACATACAGCCCAACCGTCTGGAGCGCAGCAAGCGTGTAGTGAGCAATATCATGTCCACGCTGGCGGGCGACCGCATCAGCCTGGTGGTCTTCGCCGGCGCCAGCTACATACAGATGCCGCTGACCAACGACTACAGCGCCGCCAAGCTCTTCCTCGACCAGGTGAGCTGCGACATGATAGCCTCGCAGGGCACCGCCATAGGCGATGCCATAGAGAAAGCCATGCAGACCTTCGGCTACGACGACCCCGACCGTGAATGGGAGAAGAACAAAGGACGTGCCATCATCGTCATCAGCGACGGTGAGAACCATGAAGACGACGCTGTAGGTGCCGCGCGGAAAGCCGCAAAAGAAGGGGTACGCGTATGCACCATAGGCATGGGTCTGCCCGATGGAGCGCCGATACCGGAATACGACCCGAGGGGACGTAAAGAGAACTACAAGCGTGAACGCGGTGGCTCGATAATAATGACTCGCTTGAACGAAGACATGATGCGCCAGATTGCCGATGCCGGCAACGGCGTATATGTGCGTGCCAGCAATGCCGGCAGCGGCATTGGGGAAATCACCAAAGTAATAGAAAGCCTTGAGAAAGAAGACTACGGCGAGGCCGTCTTCAGCGCCTACGAGAGCCGCTACCAGTACCCGCTGACGGCGGCCATAGTGTGCCTGCTGGCTTCGGTGCTGTTCTTCGAGCGGCGCAACCGCAAGTGGTCGCTCAGCTCCCTCACCGGCGCCGCCGTGCTCTTCATGCTGCTGATGCCCACCGATGCATCAGCACAGGCCAACCGCAAACAGATGCGCGAAGGCAACCGCCACTACAACAAAGAGAAATACGACCAGGCCGAGGTGACCTACCGCAGAGCGTTGGAAGCCGACACCACCGACTTCCGCGGCCAGTATAACCTCGCTTCGAGCCTCTACCGTCAGGAGAAATACGACGAAGCAGCCATGCACTATATGCAGGCTCTCGCAGCACCAGACATCAGTGACAGCCGCCGTGCCAAAGCGTTGCACAACGCAGGCAACAGCATGGTGAAAGCGGGTCTGGAGAACGAGCAGCAGGGTATGCAATACTTCCAGCAGGCTGTGAAAGCCTACCAGGATGCACTGAAGCTGGACCCGAAGAACGACGACACCCGCTACAATCTGGCCTATGCTCGACGACTGCTACAGCAGGCTCAGCAACAACAGCAGCAACAGCAAGGTGGCGGTAGCGACCAGCATAACAAAGACCAGCAGCAGAACCAGCAGAAGCAGCAGGGCGACAACCAGAACAAAGACCAGCAGCAACAGCAGAACCAACAGCAGCAAGGTAACCAGCAAGACCAGCAACAACAGCAAGGTAAAGAGCAGCAGCAGAAACAACAGCAGGCGAAGCCTCAGGAGCAGCGCAAACAGGATGCCGAGAGGATGCTGGAGGCCGTGAAGAACAACGAACGACAGACCCTCAAGGAGCAGGCCCGCAAAGAGCAAGTGAGCACATCGCGCCACTCCGACAAAGACTGGTAGTACTAATACACAAAAGAAATCCATGAAACGTATCTCAATATTGTCAATACTGCTTTTCCTGTCCTCCATGCTATGGGCGCAGGAAATCAGCGTGCAAGCTCCCGATGAGGTGTATATGGGCGACCATTTCACCGTGAAGTTCATTGTCAACGAGCAGGCCAAGGACTTCCGCGGCCCCTCCTTCAAGGGGTTCAGCCTCATAGCGGGCCCCAGCACCTCGTCGCAGACGAGCATGAGCTTCATCAACGGACAGATGTCGCGCTCGGTGAGCACCTCGTTCTCCTACACTCTCATGGCCGATGTCGAGGGCACCTTCACCGTTGAGCCCGCCTCCTGTGTGGCCGACGGCAAGAAGATAAGCTCCAAGCGCTTCAGCATCAAGGTCACCAAGATGAGCGCCGCACAGCAGCAACAACGCCAACAGCAACAGCAGCAGCGCCAGCAGCGGCAGGCCTACGACCCATGGGCACAACAGCCCCAGCCGGAGACTAAGATTGACGAGAAGACCCTCTTCGCCCGCGCTTCGGTCAGCAAGACCAACCCATATCAAGGCGAGCAGGTTATCATCACCTACAAGATATACACGCAGGTGCCTATCAGCCAGTTCGCCATCGACAAGTTGCCCGGCAACCGTGGCTTCTGGGCCGAGGACCTGAGCGTGGGACAGCAGATAAAGCAATACGAGGAGACCGTCGGCGACCGCCGCTATCAGGTGGCCGAGATACGCCGTGGAGCCCTCTTCGCCCAGGAGAGTGGTAAACTGGACATCGAGCCGCTCGACCTTAACGTGCTGGCAATGGTGCAGCAGCAACGTCGACGCACCGGCAGCATCTGGGACCTCTTCGACGACCCCTTCTTCAACTCTCGCCAAGCTGTGGAGCGCCCTCTGAAGACCAACCGCATCTCTGTCAACGTGCGTCCTTTGCCTTCTGCCCCTGACAACTTCACCGGTGCTGTCGGCAGCTTCGACGTTCAGGGCGGCGTGACGACCGGCAAGGTGAAGGCCAACGAGGCTATAAGCTACCGCATCACCATCAACGGACGCGGCAATCTCATGCTCATCAACGCTCCGCAGCCCGAGTTTCCGTCGTCCTTCGAGGTCTACGACCCGCAGATTGACGACAATATCCGCAAGAGCAGCGACGGCATCAGCGGCAGCCGCTCCTACGAATGGATACTCATCCCGCGCAACAAAGGCCAGTACACCATCCCGGAGTTCAGCTTCGTCTACTTCGACCCCGCCTCGGGTCAGTACATCACCAAACGTATCCCCAAGCAGAACGTCGTCGTCGAGAAGAACGAGTCGGCAGCCTACGACAACAACGGTTCCTCCAACCGCCCCATGACGCTGAACAATATGCACCCCATCACCAAGCTGCACCCCATCAAGAACAATGATGCAGCCGGACTTGCTTTCTATATTGCCATATCCCTCATCATCGCTGCCGCAGGCTGCACCATCGCTTTCTTCAAGAAACGTAGAGCCACGGAGCAGGATGTGGCGGGTATGCGTCTGAAACGCGCCACACGCATGGCCCGCAAACGCCTAAAGAAGGCTGCCGCCCACCTCGCCGGTGGCGACACCGAGCGCTTCTACGAGGAGATCTACCGCGCCATCTGGGGCTGCCTGGCCGACAAGTATAACATTCCGCTCGCCGAGCTTAACCGCGACACCGTGAGCGCCTGTCTCGCCGACAAGCAGGTGCCCGAAGCTCAGCAGCAGAACATCATGCAGGTGCTGCAGGATGTCGATATGGCACGCTTCGCCCCCATCGACCCCGAAGCACAGAAGCAGAAGATTTACACCGAAGCACTAACGATGATTGCCAGTATATGAAAAAGTTCTTGTTTATAGCAGCAGTGGCCACCCTGCTCTCTCCACTTTTCTCGCCCTCCTACGCTCAGTCTGGCGACGACCTCTACCGTATGGGGGACTACCAGGCGGCAGCGGCGGCCTATGAGGAGACGCTGGCCTCCGGTCTCTCTTCTCCAGAGTTGCACTATAACCTCGGTGGGGCCTACTATCATGAGGGGCAGATGGGCAAAGCTATCCTCAACTATGAGCGCGCCCTGCGCCTCGATCCTTCGTTCAGAGACGCCCGCGAGAATCTGGCTCTCGCCAACAGCCGCATCTCCGACCGTATAGCCACCCTCCCCCAGCCTTTCTTCGTGCGCTGGTGGAACGGGCTCTGCTCCGCTCTGCTACCCAGCGGCTGGCGCATCGTGTGGCTCGCAGTGTTCGCCCTGCTTGCTGCCGCCATCGTGGTGCTGCGCATCGGCAGCTCTTTCTCTATCCGCAAGACCGCCCTCGCTGCAGCTGCAGCCTTAGGCTTCCTGCTTATCCTCACCTCCGCTGTTCTCCTGGGCTCTACCCACCGTTTCAACGCCCACAGCGATGCCATTGTCACACAGCAGACAGTGACGCTCAAAGTGTCGCCCGATCTCAAGAGCGCCGACAAGATGACTGTCCATGAGGGCACCAAAGCCACAATCACCGATATGCTTCCCGGATGGTACAAGATTGTCCTCAGCGACGGTACCATCGCTTGGTGTGAGCAGAATTCAATAGAACGCATATGAAACAACTCGGCATTTTATTACTCTTGACATTATTATCCACCGGCATTCATGCTCAGCAGGTGGAGTATGTCGACGATGAGGCTTGCGGATGCGAGCTGGTATTCATCGACGGCATCCAGACCACTACCGACGGCGAGCTCTTCGGCTTCAAACGCGCCGACGGCACCATCATCACTCCCAACCGCTACCGCTTCGTCGACAAGTTTCATGGCAACTACTGCAAGGTGTTCCTCAACTACGGCCAGTGCGGCCTTATCGACCGCGACGGCAACACCATCCTCCCTTGCATCTACGGCGAGCTCGACTACCCTTCCGAGGGTCGCATCCTCGTGGTTAAAGATGGCCTCTACGGCTACACCGACATGCAGGGCAACCTGGTCATCGAGCCCCAGTATCCGCTCGCCGGCACATTCCACGATGGACTCGCACCAGTAGCGGTTATCATCGATTCTTTCTTCTCAGCCTGCACTTTCATCGACACTCTCGGCAACCGCATCCTGCCGCCTCTGTACGAGTCTGTGCAACCCTTCAACGAGGGCTATGCTCCGGTGAAGCGCTACCAGCGCTGGGGTATGATCGACCAGTCCGGCAAGGAGGTGCTCACCACCCGCTTCGAGCAGATTACCGACAACTCCTACGGCATCTTCTTCGCGGGCGACTCCTCCGGAATGGCGCTCTTCGACTATACTTTCCGCCCCCTCACCCCGTTCGTTTACACATGGACTTCGGGCCTCGTCGAGGGGCGTATCGGCGTACAACGCAACGGCAAATACGGCTTCCTCGACACCAAGGGTCGCGAGGTTATCCCCTGCATCTACGACGAGACGGGCATCTTCAGCAACGGCCGCACACTTGCTGCCATCGGTGACCGCTTCGGCATCATCGACACCCTCGGCAACATCATCCTGCCCCTCGAGTATGACAACCACACGCCCCACGGCGACAAGTATATGTACCACGACGGCCTCGCCCTCGTCGAGAAGGATGGCCAGCTGGGCTATGTCGACCTCGATGGCAAACTCGTTATCCCCATGTACTTCGAGCAGGCCTTCCACTTCACCGAAGGTCTTGCCTGCACCCGCTTCAAGGGGCTCTGGGGCTACATCGACACCCTTGGCCAGGTCTTCGTGCCTCACATCTTTGACCATGCCTCCCCTTATGAGTGGGGGCGCGCTGAAGTCATCTACAACGGCAATGTCAGCAAGATGGACCACCGCGGCAAATGCGTCAAGAACTGCAACGGCATCATCGCCTGGCGTGAATTCTAATATCTCATATCCATGAAAGACATAGTGCAACACGATGGCTTAGTAATCGCAGTCAGCCCCAAATCCGTCACCGTACAGATCCGGAGCGTCAGCGCCTGCGCCTCCTGCGCCGCTCACGCCAAATGCGGCTTCGCCGAGTCCAAGGACAAGACCATCGAGATACCCACTCAGGCTGTTAAGCAATCAGACAGTCAGACATTCGCCGTCGGCGATCCCGTCACCGTCACCATCGACCACTCGCGCGGCCTCCTCGCCGTCTGGTTCGCCTACCTCCTGCCGGCCATACTCCTTATCGCCGTTATAGTGGCACTCTCCCTCGCCGCACTCCCCGAAGGCCTCGTGGCACTCGCGGCACTCGCCACACTCGCCATCTACATCCTCTTCCTCTACCTCTTCCGCCGCCGCTTGGATTCCCACTTCACACTCACCGTATCCCCACTCAAGCAATCAGACAATCAAGCAATCAAGCAATGCTAATCCTCGGCATAGACCCCGGCAGCCAGATCCTCGGCTACGCCCTCCTGGAAGTCAACGAGTCTTGTAGGCTCTCCATCCTCGAGATGGACGTCCTCTACCTCAAGCGCACGCCAGGCTTCGACGACCGTATCCTGCAGATCTTCCACTCCGTCAACGACATAATCGAGGCTCACCACCCCGATCACCTCGCCATCGAGGCCCCCTTCCTCGGCAAGAACGCCCAGTCCATGCTCAAGCTCGGGCGCGCCCAGGGTATCTCCATCGCCGCAGCCCTCTTCCACGACATGCCCTACACCGAATACGAGCCCTCACTCATCAAACGCACCGTCACCGGCAACGGCAACGCCTCCAAGCAGCAAGTCGCCGCCCTCCTCGACTCCATCCTCAAAGCACAGAACTCCAGCTTCGAAATCCGCACCCCCAAATACCTCGACGCCACCGACGCCCTCGCCGTCGCCTACACCCATTACGCAGTCAGCAGTCAGCAGTTGGCAGTTAACACACTCAGCCCGCTAACCGTTAAAAAAAACCACAAATCAGCAAAGAAACAATGGTCAGACTTCATCTCTCAAAATCCCGATCTGGTAAAGTAAACCTATTGGTTTTTGGACTTTACCTTATAGTCTTTAGCCTTTTGCTTCCCCTTGCCGCCTGCTCCCATGCTCCGGGCAACAAGCTGTACGACCCGCGTCAGGTCGACTTCACCGTCCAGTACAACCCCGTCTTCGACCGCCAGCTCTACCCCTCACTAATCCTCGCCGGACTGGAAGACCGCGACGAGTCGCAACTCTTCTCCATCTCCGTCGTAGCGCCGACCGACGGCTGCGTCCTCCGCGTCGTCATCGACTCCTCCGACATCAACTACGTCACCTACCTCCAGGAAGTACTGCCCCATCGCGGCGAGACCTACACCCTCTTCGCCAGCACCAAATGGAAATACGACGTCCTGCGACGCCTCCGTCAGCCTCACGCCGTCGACCTCACCTTCTCCTGCTTTATCAACGACGAAGAGGTCGACATCAAGAACATCCGCCTCAACTGCCGCACCGTCAACGAGTGCCCACTCTCCTTCATGCACGCCGGCAAGACCTACGACTTCCGCCCGCTCTTCGCCGCCTACGTCAACGAAGACCACCCCCAGATAGAGCAGATCCTCACCGACATCGTCGACCAAGGGCTCGCCTCGCGCTTCTCCGGCTACCAGAACGGTCCCCAGAGCGTCGACGACCAGGTATTCGCCGTATGGCAGTACGTCCTGCGTCGCGGCATCACCTACTCCTCCATCTCCTGCACCTCCAACCCCTCCACTACAGCCAACGTCCAGCACATCCGCCTCTTCGACGAGGTGTGGAACACCCGTCAGGCCAACTGCATCGACGCCTGCGTCTTCTTCGCCTCCATACTCCGCAAGATAGGCATCCGCACCGTCATCTTCGTCGAACCCTGCCACGCCTACCTCGGCTACTACTCCGACAAGAACCGCCGCCACCTCGTCACCCTCGAGACCACCATCACCTCGTGGGTCAACCTGCCGGAACTGCAACGCGCACTCTCCGACTCGGGCGACAGCAAGCAAGGCGCCGACATAGACAAAGTCTCAAGATTCCTCTCCCCCGACGAGCTCCAGCGCTGGAACAACGGCCAGATGACCCTCGACCAGCTCCAGACCGCCGTAGCCCGCAGCCTCTTCGAGAAAGCCAAAGCCTACAACACAACTCCGCAAGACCGTCCAACCCATCCGCTAACCCATCCGCCTAACAACACCAAGGACGTCGCATATATAATATAAGGCCCTGCCACCGGACAGGGCCTTTTTAACTAAACTTTAACACTTGCGGTATTACTCTGCTACTTTCTTTAACGGCGAATTATGCTAATTGAACTAATTGGCTTGCGCAGGTCAATTGCTGGCGAATTACTCTAATTATGCTTGCGCCAGCACAATTAGAGTAATTCGCTTGTAATTATATGCTGCGTAGCAATTAGCCAAATTCGCATAATTAGCCGTTTTTATTCCACAGCCAGCTTGCGTGTCGCTGTGCCCTGTGGCGTAGTGATTTGCACAATGTAGATGCCCTTGCTGAGCCCCGCGAGGTCGAGGGTGCAGGCCTGTTCGCCCGCCACATCCCTATGCATCAGTGTCTCTCCCTTCACCGACAGCACCTCGACACCCATGATGCCCGCACTGCACTGCACCGTAGCGCTGCCGTGCGCCGGGTTGGGTGTAATGCTACAGTCCGGAGCAGTCTCCACAAGGCGTATGCCTATGCCGCCGCCTGTTGTGTCTTGATTGCCGAAGTAGAACACCAGCGGCTCACCCCAGTCGCTCCACACCACAGTGTCGGCATGAATGAGGCAGTGGTGGTGGCACTGCGTACGCAGTCTTGCGGCGTAGTATCCGCTGTCTAAACCCATCACAGCATAGTTGGTTCTCTGCAGGTCAATCACCATGCCGGAGTCTACAGGCATATCGCGCGGTGTAATGGACAACTGACAGCTGTCGCCTTCCATTTCCCATGACAACACTACATACTCCTTCCCCTGCTCTCTAATCTCTGGCACCGCCGCGTCACACCCTATGTTCTCTTGGATGATTGGGAATAAACCACCCCAAAAGTCAGCGATTGCACGTACAATACAGAAATCACTAGTATCAAACCAGATCCATGTTTGGTTCATGTTTCGGTCAGAACCAAGATAAAACGATCCAGAATATTGGCTATCCTTTCTTGCGCCTATATATATGGGGCCTTGATATATTTGTGGTTCTGAGAAATAATATTCATAACAAGGAACAGGTGATTCAACGAGTACGGTGTCGTTCATCGCCATATATACATATTGTTTCCTGTAAGTATATTTTGTAATACTGTCCATGCATACCAACCTATTGTTATTGTCGACTGTATACAGATACATGGTATATCCAGTAGAATCATTGATTTTTTCATCAATATCCATTGTCGCCGCAATGCCATAGATTACTGTATTGTTTGGTACGTTATATCTATTGCCATAATTGAATATAGTAAACAAATGATATGCAGGATTCCCAGGCCAAGGGCTTATTTCCAAATCACTAAGGCTGATAGTGTTGAAAAGATAGCGCGAATCCCCGTAGCGCACAATGTCTTGCGCCATGGTATGCGCCATAAACGTCATGCATGCGAATGCAATAATGATTATCTTTTTCATGTCTTTAATATTGGTTTGAGCAATTAACATTTACACCTGATTGATTGACAGCGCATGTTTCAAAGCGAAGAGAAGATGGGTATAATGTGGAACCAAATGGAGAAACCAAAGAATACGGCAAAAGATTGTCGCATAGTTCAAGTCTAATAGACTTTTCAATTGGACATTCTGTATCTGGATTATTATTCGGGTGCATCGTTTTGTATTTCATAAACCAACTTCCCCCTATGGCTGCCATGTAATAATGTGTTTTGTATGGTGTTAGCGACTCGAAAAACTCATAATCTTTAAACTCCATTATTGAATTATAATGCGATTTTGGATATGGATGAAGATGTAAAAACTGGGTTCTATGCTCCCATTCGGTATCATGTCTTTGCATTAGAACCAAAGAACTGTCTTCAGACATGTATATGATGCCGTCTGGTTCACTTTTGTAAGGATGGATAATAAAATCTTGCGAGTGAGTATTTTGGTCAATTGACATATCAATTGTTCTGATACGGGTCACAAATTTACCTGCGCTGTTTATTGAGAGATACGATGTGGCAATCTTTTCTTTAATCATCGCCGTGGAGTGCGTTAATGACAATGCGTCATCGCCTCTGTTAAACAGATGTATGTCGCTCAATATCGGGTTATATAAATCATATAGATATGTTTTGCGGTAACAAAGCGACTGTACTGAAGGGTCTGCATTGTATCCCAAGAAAACAACAAAATGGTTGGTTCGTAGTATATCGTCATAGCGTTCATCGTTGGGGAACTGACTCACTCGTATACGTGTAATATTCTTACTGTCTACCATGTAAAAAGTTCTTCCATTGTTACGCTTTTCCCCGATGGCTACAATTTGAACCGCTCCTGATACGTCATATTCCACCAGTTTATTGATACTGTTTAAATCGTTGCCGGGCTGATCTAATACGATGTAATACACTGGTATATACGAATAGGAAAAATAATTGAGGTCAATATAACCAAGTATGCCATGTCCCTCATAATTCCCAGCACCATAGGAACTATAGCTTGTAGAGCCGCAGAAATACAGGATGTTTGACGTTTGGTCAACATACATGTCCTTAAGGAATAGATCGTCTGGCAAATAAACCCATTTTGGACTTCCTGTAGGTTTTTTAACAATCTCAAGTTTGGGCAGGGAATCGCTTGTTACATAGAATGTCACTGTAGAGTTTGTTTCCCAACTACGGACAATGGTATGTCCGCCTATTGGATTTGTCGTGTCTTGAGTGTGCAAACTAATGTACTGCGGGGTGGGTCTTGGCGAACCAGGTGTGATTGCTTGTGCATGGAGCATTTGTCCCAGAGAGACCAATAGCACGGTCATGGAGAAAAACAGAAAATGCCTTTTCATAGTTAAGTTGTTCTGCTAATTTGATAAGTGTTTAATGTTTTTTGGATGTTGATTAAAATATATCTTCTATAATAGAATAACCACCCAAGTGGCAAAAACAGGACATCGACGCCCTGCTTTTTATGATTTTTTAAGATAATATCTTGCTACAGTCGCCCCCTCCCCGCTCCGTCCCCGGTCCGACCCCGCTCCGACTGTTCTACGGTTGTTTAACGGTTTTTGGTCGGAGGGGGGACGGAGCGGGGTCGGAGGGGGGACGGAGGGGCGGCAATGAAAA
>ONUE01000024.1 GCA_900320975.1 uncultured Bacteroidales bacterium
GATGGCCGGTTGTGAGAAACAGGCCGAGAATGAGAAGGTTGTTGATGGTATAAACAGTTTTGAACTAAACATTCAAGGCTTCAGTGATGCCTCCGGCGCTAAAACCCATTGGAATGATGCTGGTTTGTGGTGGGATGAAGACGGTAATGATTTTTTAGTTATAAATGGTGAGAGTTTTCAGGTGATAAAGGATGGCAATACCTGGAAGGCCAAATCGGTATCGGGGAATGGAGTAAATCATGATAATGGCTCTTACTATGTAGCCTATCCGAGTACTGATGGTGCGTCATACGATAAAGAGAATCATACATATGGTAAGGTTTTATTTGATGGAAAAACGATACCTTTGGCTGCAGTGACTACTTCCAATAGTATAACGCTTTATCCTTGCTGCGCAGTGATAAAGGGAGCTTATTCTGTTGGATTTTACTCCGATAGCGAAAGAAATCCTGGTTGTTCTGGTGAGATATATACTGATGCATATATTAACACAAGTAACGCTACATTAGTAGGTGGTACTCCTATGGATATGGAAGGCTGGATTAATACACTTGAAGATGAAGACGGAGATGGTTATATTATAATCCCCCTTTCAGGCAATTCTGTGACTGCTTTTCTTGATGTGGATGGTAATATGACATCGCATGCTGTAACGCTTCAGAAAGGACACATATATGTTATAGGTAATTAAGATTAGGCTGTAATTGTTAATATTAGGAAGTTCCTTTTGGATTAGGTTAATCTATGGTAAAAGAAAAAATCATAACGATATGAAAAAGATACTTACATTTTTGGCAACATTTGTGCTTTTTGCAGGTATCGCAAATGCGCAGATCACGGTTACGTCGATAGAAGGCACAATAGCTGTGCCTACAGTGCCGTTCATCAACACCAACGCTGACGGTTGGTGCCAGACGATCTATACCTCCGATATGATTGGCGGTTATACGAACGGCGGTACCATCTATTCGATAAGCTACAACCTCTCAATGGCTTTTGCTACCATTGGCACACAAGATGTGTACATCTATATGGCCAATACCAGCAAGACCAAACATAACAACAACAGCGACTGGGTGGCTATTGCTGATTTGACGCAGGTCTATCACAATGCCAGCTTCCAGCAGCCAACGGCAACGGGGTGGTTCACCATCACCCTCGATACTCCTTTCGAGTATACCGGTGGTAGCCTTCTTATCTGCGTTGCAAAAGATGGCACCGCCGCATACACGAATGAGCGCTATCTGTCATTTAACAAGGTTGGCACAGTAACAACGACAAACGCCTCGTTGTTCAAGACTGGCGTGACCACGGCACCGACTTCCGGTACCGGTACCCTTGCGGCCAATGCCCCCAACCTTAAGATGACGATGATTCCCAACCCGTCCAACCTGCCGCCCGATGCCGTGAACGCCACGACGACGGCCTCTTCGCTGAACCTCAGTTGGACCCTCAACCCCTACGCACTCACTGCCGACTACTTCACCATAGAGTACGGCCTACGCGGCTTCACCCCCGGTACCGGCACCGTGGTCAACACCCCCACCAATGCCATCAACTACACCGTCAATGGCCTCGAGGGTGGCACGTGGTATGACGTGTATGTTAAGTCGGTTGTCAGCGGCAGCGCCTCGGTTGCATGCAAGGCTACGTTCCACACCGACTTCAACTACGCCCTGCTCGACGAAAACAACTACACCTGGAGCTTCCTCTACGACGCCAACCAGCTGAGCACCTATACTTCATACAGCGTTGACAACGAGCTGCCCCTGGGTTGGGACTTTATCGGCCTTTCCGCCACCAACGACGGCTACCCGCAGGCTTGGGCCGGCGGCAACAATGTTGTCGGCGCCTATATCACACTGCGTAGCAACAATAGCGCGACAACGCCCGTCATAGCCATACTGCCCAAGGTCAACGCCTCCGCCATCTAGACCTCGAGCTCTCGAACGTCACGGTGCCCGACAACGCACGCCTCGCCCTACGCTATTCGAACAGCAACGCTGTTGCAACGAGTGCTACTTTCAAGAACATCAACATCCACAGGGCCCCCGCCTGCAAGGTGCCTACGGAGCTGACGCCCAGCAACCCCACCACCAATGGCTTCACCCTCAGCTGGAACACCAACGTGCAGAATACCGGCGACCAGTACCGCATCATCGTCTCGGAATACGGCTGGCGTGAGCATGTGAAATACACCACCGTGGTTGGCAATGTCACCAACTACACCATCACGAGCCTGCAGCCCGTCTACCACTATACCGCCGGCATCAGCAAGATATGCGGCGGCGCGGAGACCGACACCGTGTGGATGAGCGACGACGTGTGGACCTACGGCACCGCCACCCTCAACGTGAACAACCCCCTGTGGGGCTCCATCACCGGCAACGACGTGGGCAACGCCAAGGTGAACAGCAACTTCATCGCCATGGCCAACGACCACTACCACTTCGTCAACTGGACCCACAACGGCAACACCTACACCACCAACCCCCTGCAGCAGCAGGATATCTACACGCCTGAGGGCGCCGTGCTGACCGCCAACTTCGGTCCCGACACCCACCAGATAGCCGTGACGGTGAACAACGCCCTGTACGGCAGCGCCAGCATCACGCGCGGTGCCGATGTGGCCACGGCCTTTGACCTGGGCTACGGCTCGGTGGTCACCCTGTCGGCCACGCCGGAGGCCGGCCACACCTTCGTGGGCTGGAGCGACGGCGACAACCGCGCCACGCGCTCCTATGTCTTCAGCAGCGACGCCGACCTGACGCTGAAGGCCTACTTCGTGCCCGACGGGCAGGTGCTCGCCGTGGCCAACGTCAGCGGCCAGTATCCCGCCGGCACCACCATAGTGAGCGACCACGGTGACATCGTCATCGCCGGCGCCACGGTGACCTTCACCCTGACGCTGCCCTATGCCGAGAAAGACAACTACACCGTCAGCAGCGCCTGGGCCAACCTGGCGGGCTCGGTGACCAACAACGGCGACGGCACCTACACCGCGGTGCACACCGCCAACAACAGCGCCGTGGTCTGCGCCCCCATAAGCCCGAAGAGCTACTTCGTGAGCGTGAACCGCAACATCGAGAGCCTGGGTACCGTGAGCGGCGCCAACACCTACCGCTACGGCTCCACGGCCACCGTCAGCGCACAGCCCAACGAGCACCGCAACTTCGTGAAGTGGACCGTGGGTGGCGCCGAGGTGAGCACCGATAACCCCTACAGCTTCCCCGTGAACGGCCCCGTGAGCATCACGGCGGTCTTCAACAGTGACACCTTCGACGTGGAGATGACCGTGTCGAACCCCAACTACGGCAAGGTGCTCTCCGACAAGAGCAGCGACCGCTTCGGCTATGGCGAGTGGACCAACTTCAAGGCTACGGCCTACGACCACTACTCCTTCGCCAACTGGGTGGGCCTCTACACTGTGGGCGGCCGCACCTACCAGCTGACCTCTACCGACAACCCGCTGGTGTGGGCTGCCAACCGCGACATCACGTGGACAGCCTACTTCAACGCCGACCAGATATATGTGGCCACCGTGAGCCTCGGCCACGGCAGCGTGACCCCCGAGAGCCAGTATGTGGGCTACAACACGCCGGCCACCATCACCGCCATGCCCGACGAGCACTACCAGTTTGTGCAGTGGGACGACGCCAACACCGACAACCCGCGCACCATCACCGTCACCAGCAGCGGTGTCTACAGAGCCCTCTTCGGCCCCGTGGACTATGCCATCAACGCCGTCAGCGGTGACGTCCGCGGCACCGTGGCCGGTAGCGGCAGCTACACCTACGGCACCGTGGCCACCCTCGTGGCTACCGCCAACCCGGGATGCCGCTTCGTCAACTGGACCGACGAAGGCGACAACGTGGTGAGCACCGACGCCACCTACAGCCCGCTGGTGAACGGCGTGGCTACCTATACCGCCCACTTCGACAGCACCGACTACACCGTCAGCGTCACCTCGATGACCGGCGGCAACATCGTGGGCGGCAACCTGCTGGTCACCAACGCCCGCTATGGCCATCAGCTGACGGTGGAGGTCAACATCGACAACACCGACCGCTACAGCCACGTGGGCTGGAGTGTCCCCGGCCACGAGACCGACAACACCAACCCCTTTGTGTTCACCGTCACCGGCGACATGAACTTCCAGGCCATCGTGGGCGACGCCACCAAGAAGACCGCCACCCTCGTGAGCGACGACTACAACAAGGGTGACGTCAGCGCCAGCCAGCAACTCTTCGCCAACACCGAATACGGCAACTTCGAGGCCTTCCCGAAGCCCAACTACCACTTCCTCTACTGGAGCTGGAACGACGGCGCCAACAAGTCGTCCAACAACCCCCTGACGACCACCATACCTGACGATATCACCTACAAGGCATACTTCACCATCGACACGCACCTCGTCACCGTCGGCAGCAACAACATGACGATGGGTAGCGCCATGGGTGCCAGCATGTATGCCCACGACAGCTACGCCACCGTCACGGCAGTGCCCGCGGCAGGCCATAAGCTGGTCAACTGGACCCTCACGCGCAACGGCGTGGAGAAAGACACCGTCACGACCACCGGCAACACCCTGCAGCTGCAGGTGAAGACGAACACCAACGTGAGAGCCAACTTCGAGGTGATGCAGTACAGCCTCACCGTAGCCAGCGGCGTGGAGGGCATCGTCTCCACCAGCGGCAGCGGCATATATGACTATGGTACCAATGTCAATATCAGCGCCACGCTGGCCGACAACTACGACTGGGACGGCTGGAATGACAACGTGAGCATCAAGGACCGCACCGTTACGGTAGACCGCTCCATCGTCCTCACCCCGCGTGTGAAGGAGCATGAATACACGGTGAGCGTCGTCAGCGACAATGCCGTCATGGGTCACACCACCGGCAACACCACGCGCCACTACAATGAGACGGTGACCGTCAACGCCGTGGCCCACGACAACTACCGCTTCGTGCGCTGGAGCGACGACAACACGGAAGCCACGCGCACCATACCCGCAGGTGGCGACGTGAACCTCACCGCCTACTTCGAGGCCGTGCCCTATAGCGTCACTGTGAACCAGCCCTTCAGCGAAGGCTCCATAGTCCTCACGGCAGGCGACACCACCGGTGGCTGCGTCTACGGCACCGCCCTTGAGTTCACCGCCATGCTCACCGACGGCGTCAAGCTGCGCCAGTGGAACGTCAACGGCAACAACTACGCCGTGAACCCGCTCAACTTTATGGTGACCGGCAATACCGTGGTCAGTGTGCTCTTCGACAGCATAGACTACAGCGTCAATGTGGCCAGCAACGACTTCACCATGGGCAGCGTCACCGGCAGCGGCACCTACCGCTGGCACCACAAGGTGACCCCCGTGGCCACCGCCAACAGCCTGTACAAGTTCATCGGCTGGAGCGACGGTGAGCGCAACGCCATCCACAGCGAGATTACCGTGGAGGGCGACATGGTGCTGACAGCTTTCTTCGCCGAAGCCGACAAGTATGGCGTGGCAGTGGTTGCCAACAACGCCGAGTGGGGTAGTGCAGAGGCCGACCAGACCTCGGTCTACGCCGGCACCACGGTGACCCTCACCGCCACCGCTACCGACAGCACCCTCTTTGCCGCCTGGAGCGACAACAACACCGACAACCCGCGCGAGATAGTGGTCACCGGCGATACCGTGATCAACGCTATCTTCGCCCTCAAGACATACAACCTCACCGTCAATGCCGGAGCCCATGGTACGCTCGACGCCAACAGCGCCGTCAGCGGCAGCTATGACCACGGCAGACGTCCGGCGCTCATCGCCAAGGCCGACGACAACTACCACTTTGCCGGTTGGTATGACGCCAACGACAACCTGGTGGGCACCGCCAGCAGCATACGTGTGCGCATGACCAGCGACAGTGTGCTGACCGCCCGCTTCGCGGTGGATAGCTATGACGTCGCCGTCCGCGCCGACAACGCCACCTACAGCGGTGACGGCACCTACGAGTACGGCCAGACTGTCACCATCAGCGTGGCTCCCGACGCCGGCTACCGCCTCACCTCATGGGAGAAGAACGGCGTGGCTATGGGTAGCCTCGATGTGGTATACCCCAACAGCACCGACCTCGTCTTCAGCGCCAGCGAGAACGCCAACGTGGTGGTGCGCGGCGAGCAGATACTGTACGGCGTGAGCTACGGCGTGAACAACGACGCCTGGGGCCGTGTGACGATGACCGAGAGCGGCGTGGCCTTCCCGCTGGGTACCACCCTGCACATGAGCGCCAGCGCCCTTGACGCCAACAGATACCGCTTCGTAAGCTGGAACGACGGCAACGAGAATGCCGACACTGTGCTGACCGTTAGCGGCGAGCATACGCTGACAGCAGTCTTCGAGAAGATACCTTACAATGTCACCGTGGTCACGGAGAATCTCGACAAGGGTGTCGTGGACAGCTCTATAAATGGAATACATTATTATGGTGAGATGGTGACCTTCGAGGCCATGCCCGCCGAGGGCTACCAGTTCAGCCACTGGACCGACGACGTGAACGGCGCTCCGGTGAGCACCGTCAACCCCATGGCTGTGCTGCTCGTGGACGATATGCACTATACGGCACACTTCGGCCAGATTAACTATAACGTGACCATCGCCTCCAACAACAGCGTGATGGGTGTTGTCACCGGTACGCAGGCCGTCTACCACTACGGCGACGAGCTGCACCTGACGGCCATCGCCAACAACCCCATGGGTGGCGGGGTGCTCTACAGATTCAACGGCTGGAGCGACGGTAGCACCAGCGCCACGCTCGACACCGTGGTGCGCGGTGACATCAACCTGACCGCCATCTTCGGCGATGCCGACAAGTACACGGTATTCGTGAGTCCCAACAACACCGAGAGTGGCAGCGTGACCGGCAGCGGCAGCTTCTACCTCGACGAGAACATCTCCGTTGCGGCAACGCCCGCCATGCACCACTACTTCGCCTACTGGCAGAACAGCGTCACGGGCGATACCACGCACGCCAACCCCTATAGCTTCAACGTCACGGGCAACACCACACTGACAGCCTACTTCGGCGTGGATACTCACATGGTGAGCCTCTTCGCTCCGGTGCACGGCACCATCTCCGGCAACGGCTGGTATGAGTGGGGTAGCGAGGCTACGTTGACCGCAGTGGCCGATGAGCACTACCACCTGCAGAAGTGGACCAACATTGCTGGCGACAGCCTGAGCAACCAGAACCCCTATGTGGTCACTGTGACTGAGGATGTGATGTACAGTGCCGTCTTTGCACCGAACACCTACACGCTGGATGTCATAGGAACTCACACGCAGGTCACCGGTGGCGGCGACTACACCGCCCTGACCAATGCCCACCTCACGGCTGTGGCTGACGCTAACTACACCTTCAGCCACTGGACCAAGGACGGCGTCTTCTTCACCAGCAACCCCGACACCACCTTTGTCGTCGAGGGCAACGCCACCTATGAGGCTATAAGCAACGAGAACGCTATCTACAATGTCCTTGTGCAGAGCATATCCCTCAACGAGGGTAACGTTAGCGGCAACGGCAGCTACCACATCGGCAACAGCGCCACTGTGCACGCCGTGCCCGCACCGCACTACCACTTCGACCGCTGGGAGAACATGGGCGTTGTGGTCAGCACCAATGCCGAATACACCTTCACCGTGGCCGATGAGATGGCTGAAAGTGGCGACATTGTCCTCACCGCCTACTTCACCGTGGACAGTTTCACCGTGAGCTTCGCCGCCGTGAACAACGGTACGCTCGCCGGTGACGGCACCTATGCTTGGAACAGCCCGGTCACTGTCACCGCCACGCCGGATCAGCACTATGATATACTGCGCTGGATTGACGCCGACAGCAACACTGTGAGCACCGACGCCGAGTACACCTTCAGCATGCCCGACAGCAATGTGGTGCTTGGCGCCGAGTTTGGCCTGCACACCTACACCGTCAGCGTCAGCGCCACCCACGGCACCGTGCTGCACGGTAGTGGCAGTTTCGAGGCCTTCACGGCCGACACTATCGTTGTCGAGGCTGATGCAGACTACCACGTAGCTGGCTGGAAGATTGACGGCCTGCCCGTCCTGGGTGTCACCAGCGACACCCTGTTTATCGCCAGCGTCGAGGATGACAATATGGTTGAGGCTATCTTCAGCAGCGACCGCCACAGCTTCGCCTTCAGCAGCAACGACGAGGATATGGGTAGCGTCATCGCCATGGCCGACGGCACCCTCACCATGGGCGGCATGTTCGACAACGGCACACAGATAGAGCTGGTGGCCCGTAAGCACGGCTCCAACGACTTCGTGTGCTGGCTCAACGCCAACGATAACACCGACACCATCGGCACCGATGACACCCTGACCTTCGTGCTCACGGCCGACACCAACATCGTGGCTGTCTTCACGCCGCACCTCTATGCGCTTAACGCACTGGTTCCTTCTGGTCAGGAGCTGATGGGCTACACCACCGGTACCGGCAACTATGAGCTGCGCAGCCTGGTCGACGTGACCGCTGTGGCTAACATTGGCCACCACTTCATGGGCTGGAGCGATGGCGTGGCCACTCCTGAGCGCCAGATTTATGTTACGGAAGACACCACCATCTACGCCAACTTCGCCATCAATACCTACAATGTCACGGTTGACGTTGACAATCCCAATGGTTTGGCCACCGGTGGCGGTATCTATAACTATGGTGAAACTGCACGTCTCGTAGCCACCGGCATCAACCATCACCACTTTGTGGCTTGGAAGGATGAGAATGGCGCCGTTGTCAGCACCGCGAACCCGTATCTCTTCGTTGTGGACACTGACGTCGCCCTGACGGCTTGCTTCGCAATTGACACGATGCAGCTGACCATCATCACCGACGGCGCTGGCTCCGTTAGCATCACGGGTGAGCCGATATATGACTCGATAGTCATCCTCACCGCCATCCCCGATGCGGGCCACTATTTTTATGGCTGGAGCGATGGTGACACGCACAGCGTGCGTGAGGTGCACATCACTTCCGACACGACCTTCACGGCCTACTTCTACCGTGTGGGCATCGAGGATGTTGACATGAACGATGTCCAGGTGTATGCCTATGGTAACGCCATCATCGTCAAGGGTGCCGCCAAGAAGACGGTCCAGGTGTACGACGCCGTGGGCCGCAAGGTGTTGGCTACCGTTGCCGAAGGTGACATGGTGCGCCTACCCATTGACGCCACAGGCGTATTCATGGTGCAGGTCGGCAACAGCCGTGCACGCCGTGTTATGCTGATGGACTAATGGCTTAACGAAACACTAATGCCAAGGCTCCCCGTCCCCGCGCCGGGGAGCCTTTGTTATTCAAGAGAGAAAGATGAAGCAGATAGCACATATAGAGTCGGTATACAAGAGCAAGTTCGGCGTGCCGCGGCAGGCCGGGCTGGTGGACTATGAGGCCAAGGTGGTATTCGAGCCGGAGTACCGCGTGGCGGAGGCCGTGCGCGGCCTCGAGGAGTTCGACTATGTGTGGCTGATATGGGAGTTTCATCTGGTCAGTAATTCATCACCCGACAATCAACATTCATCATTTAAACCTACGGTGCGGCCGCCGCGTTTGGGAGGCAACAAGAGGGTGGGGGTCTTCGCCACACGGAGCCCGTTCCGCCCCAACCCAATAGGGCTGTCGTCGGTGCGTCTGTTGCGGGTTGTGCAGGAGGCTGGCCTAGGGCCAGTGCTTTATGTCAGTGGCGCCGACCTGGTGGACGGCACCCCGATATACGACGTCAAGCCCTACATCCCTTATGCCGACAGTCACCCCGAGGCACGCGGAGGCTTCGCCCAGGAGGCTCCAGATACCCTCGAGGTGGTTGACGACCACGGTTTGTTGCTGCAGTTCCCCGTGGAGCAGCGCAAGGCACTGGTGCAGACTCTGCAGCAGGATCCACGTCCGCACTACCAGAACGACCCGCAGCGTGTATATGCCATGCCCTTCGACAAAAGGGAGGTGATGTTTAGGGTTAACGACGCTTCCGTGGAGGTGGTGAGTGTTAAATAATGTTAACGCTGTAACAAATCGGCGAGTATTGCGTCTATACGTTAAATGAGCATGACGTATGAAGAGATGGTTGACGGCTGCCGCCGCCGCAATGCCAAAGCGCAGAGGGCTCTCTATGATGAGCTGGCGCCGATGGCTGCGGGCGTCTGTCGCCGCTACTCTACAGACCGTGATGAGGCGCACGACATGCTGCAGGATGGCTTCGTGAAGATCTACGAACGCATCGGTTCGCTGCGAGACCCGCAGAAGTTGCGCTCGTGGGTGTACAACATCATGGTGAACACCTGCATACAGCACTACCGCCGTGCGCGCTACACGGTGCTCATGGAGATGGATAGCGATATTGCCGAGAGAGAGGCGGATTTGCCGTACAGCATGGAGGATATCGTGAGGGCTCTCGATACCCTCACGCCTATGCAGCGTATGGCCTTTAACCTCTGCTACGCTGAAGAGTACAGCTACGAGGAGGCCGCCAAGCAGATGGGTTGCAGCAAGGGTGCAGTGAAGGTGTGTCTCTGCAGAGCGAGAAGACTTCTCAGGGAGTTTCTGGAACAGGAAAGTGAAAAAGTAAAAGATAATTGATATTTGAAATATATGGACTGGAAAGAATATAAAGAAATACCCGACGAGGGTATGTTTGAAGCGATACAGAAGCGCCTGCGTGTGCGCCGTGCTTGGCGTATAGGTGGCGGTGTGGCCGTGGTGGTATTGGTAGCTGCCGTGGCTATTGCTATGCTGACACACAAAGAAGAGACTATTGTCAGCGAACAGGAAGTGGCCGTGTTGGCCGAGCCGCAGGAGGTTCTTGTGGCAGAGGTTCAGGAGACTGCTGATTTCGATGTCACCACCGATGAAATGTCTGCTAAGCTGAACCAGAACACACAAACAGATGCTCTGCTGCCGGAGCCGCAGATGCAGGTGGTGGCAGTTGCCGAGCCCAACGATGAGAGGGTAACCTCTTCTGCATCATTTACCATGCCCACGGTACGCCCGCGGACAGCTAAGGTTGTCAGCGAGAAGCCTGCCGTTGTCCAGAGCACAGAAACCAAAGAGTCTGTTGATGTGGCGCATGATGCAGCTGCTGTTTTGGAACCCAAGTTCGGTGGTACTGAGACTCCGACGACATACCACGAAGACAACATCCTGTGGACGCCGAACATTATTACCCCCAATGGCGACGAGCCTGAGAACCGCGTCTTCCGGGTTATTGCCACGTCGGAATTGCAGGATTTCCGCATGCACATATACAACCGTGGAGGGCGTCTGATCTTCAGAACCAGTGATATCAATGCCACGTGGGACGCCACAGTGAACGGCGCTGCACTGCCGCAGGGCGCCTATGTCTGGGTGGCCACATTCCGCGACAGTGAAGGTGTTCCGCGCCGTGAAGCGGGCACTGTGACGGTGGTGCGTTAGAACTTTTTTTCTCCATGTGAAAAAAAAGTCGTACTTTTGCACTCTGAAATATGGCAGGGACTGTTCTATCGCTGGGCAGAAATGCCGAGAGGAAAGTCCGGGCAGCACGAGCCACCATGCTTCCTAACGGGAAGAGACTGTGAGGGTAACCGAGCAGCCATAGAGAGCGCCACAGAGAATATACCGCCTTTTGCAAGGGTGCTACCGCAAGGTTGGCCACCTTGCAAAAGGCAAGGGTGAAAACGCGGGGTAAGAGCCCACGACGTGCGCCGGTGACGGCCACGATGGCAAGCCTCATGGGCTGAAAGACCAAATATACCGACAAGCCTTCGGGCAACGGGCTGGCTCGCCTGTATTGTCGGGGGGTAGGTTGATAGAGGTCGTCGGCGACGGCGGCAGTAGATTGATGATAGAACACGACAGAACCCGGCTTATAGGTCCCTGCTATTTTTAAAGTGAAATGTGGATAATGAGAAGTGAAACAAAAATAGCAACGAGAGGAGTACGGCGCATAGTGTTGTGTGTCGTGGCTCTTGTTTCTTCCATCTCACTTCTTGCATTATACGGATGCTCCGGCCGTTTCGTGGGAACTCCGCGCGCAGCAATGCTCGACTACCAAAGCAACGGCACCTATGGCTCGCTGTATTCATTGGCAACAGCACATGCCGAGAATATCAATGCTGCTGTGAAAGCTGACACGTTGCACCCGGGAATGTATGCCGAGTATGGTGTGGCGCTGGCGCTTATGGGCCATGATGGCGAAGCCTGCCGTATGCTCAACGCCGAAGCCAAAGCTTTTCCCGAGAGCCGTCTAATGGTGCGCCGCATCAAGGAGCGCCTGCTGCCTAATATGGTCGACGACACGCTGGCCGGTACTCGTGACACCGCCGACATGCTTAAGTTGCAAAGCTGGGCTTACGACAGTCTTGTGGCTCTGCGTACGTTGCCGTGGGTGGCATCGGTTATTGACAGCACCGACACTGCGCGTGTCATGCAGCAGACTCCTGTGGACTCTGTGGAGTACCCCATACGACTTACCGCCAATCAGAAGCGTGAGCTCCTAAGGGAAGAACAGCTTAAGGAAGAGCTGCGCCTCAAGCATGTGGAGGACTCCATAGCTGCCGCCAAACAGGCTAAGATTGATGCCAAGAAGCAGGCCAAGATAGACAAGAAGAAAGCCCAAAAGGAAAAAGACAAAGCCAAAAAAGAGGCTAAGAAAAAGAAGAAAGAGGCTGCTAAGGAGAAGGCCAGACAGCGCGACCAGGAGAAGCGCCGCCGGGCTGAAGAACACAATAAGAAAAAGTCACAGAAGGGACAGCAGTCAAACGACCCAATAGGACAACAAGTCAACGAGAATTGAAACTTGAAACAAAAATAACAAGGAGAAGCATACGGCGCACGGTATTGTGTGTCGTGGTTCTCATATTTCACATCCTGGCCGTCGGCTGCAAGGGGGAGAAGAAACTGGCGCGCTATAACGAGATGTACCAGCAGGAGCCTACGGTCATCTATGTGGCGCCACTCAACGACCTCTCCATGCGCCGCGCCGTCCGTGAGACCGCCGATTCGATTTACAACGCCTCGCTGAACATAGCGTCACGTCAACTTTACCTCACCGCCACCGACCCGCTGACGAGCCACGGTTACTATGTACTCGGCCCCTTGGCATCGGCTCAGCTCGCCGCCACGGAGAGCCGCACCGGCCGTCAGCTGCGCAACGATAATATCAACGACCTGAAGACAGACTTGGGCATCGATGCGGTGCTGTTTATCGACCTCCTCAACTGGTCGCACACCTCCAGCAGCTGGAGCGTGGAGGTCGAGTATGTGCTGCGCTCCACCACGACAGGCGTGGAACTGCTGCATGTGCACGTCAACGCCACCAAGATACTGCCCACCGACTTTAAAGGCAGACCCAAACCCCTGCAGGACGACATTGAGTTCGCCGAGCAATATGGCTGCGATCTTGCTACTGCACAGCGTTGCCGCCTCGTGGAGACGCTGAACAAGTATGTCCTCAGGGACATCCCCGCCGGCAAGCGTGCCCGTCGGCACGAGGCCGAGCCTTTCACCAAGCCGCATCCCGAATACTATAACCTGCGTATCCACCGCGACGGCAGCGTGGAGCAGCTAAAAGACGAGGAGCTATGAAGATAGAGGTATCCCTATCGCCTGCACTCTACACATACCGTACCATACGGGAACATCATACCACCGTTGCCATCGACTTGCTGCGTGCCACCACGGCCGTCTGCGCCGCTTTCCAGGCAGGCTGCTCCTCGGTGTTGCCGCTCGACACTCTCGAGGGGATTTCCAAGTACCGTGAGATGGGCTTCAAGATAGCCGCTGAGCGCGGCGGTAGCAAGGTCGGCGACGCCGAATACGGCAATTCGCCCACGGAATATCTGCGTAACGACCTCTCTGGCGTCAAGTTGGCCTACAGCACCACCAACGGCACCGTCTCCATTCTGCGTGGTGCCGATGCCGACCTCACTCTGGTGGGCTCTTTCGCCAACCTCTCTGCCCTTTGCGAGCACCTTTTTGCCGATGGTCGTGATGTTGTGCTGCTCTGCTCCGGATGGCAGCAGGACTTCTGCATCGAGGACACCCTCGTGGCAGGTGCCATAATTGAGAAACTCTTAACGCTCAACACTCAACTCACGATTCACAACGACGCTGCCAACATGGCTCTTGCCTTGTGGCAGGTGGCGAAAGCCGCCCCTTACGAATATTGTCAGCGTTGCACCCATGTGCACCGCCTCTACGGCCTCGGTGCCGCCGAAGATGTGCGCTTCGCTTTCCGGCAGGATACCTGTCCCTGTGTTCCTATCCTCAAAAACGGTATCCTCACCCTATGACCTTGCGCCGCAACATAATATCGAAACTGTTGCTGATGCTCTGCATTGGCCTCATCTTTAATCTTTCTCCGTGCCACGCCCAGTGGGACACTGCTGGTCTCCGTCTGCATCACTTCAAGGTCGGCCCTGCGGCCACATCAGCTGCTTTGATGGCCACCGGCACGCTGTTTACCTATAATCCCACGGCCAACAATTTCGCTGTGAACCTCCGTGACAAGGTCGTCAGCGGCAACAATCCCCACCTCCACTTCGACGACTATGTGCAGTTCATCCCGGTTTCGGCACCTTTGGTGCTCAATCTCTGCGGTGTCAAGGGTAAGCACACCTTCGGTCAGCTGATGATGCTCGAAGGGGGCAGCTACCTCCTTGGAGGCGGATGGCTCAATGCCTTCAAGTATTGGCTCGCCGTGGAACGTCCCGACGGCTCGCGACTCAACAGTTTCCCTTCCGGTCACACTTTCACCGCCTTCACCGGTGCCGAGATACTGCGCCGCGAATACGGCGAGGAATACCCATGGATTGCTGTCGCCGGATACGCTGTGGCCGTCACCGTCGCCGCTATGCGCATCTATAACAACCGCCACTGGCTCGGCGACGTGTGCGCCGGTGCCGGTTTGGGCATCCTCAGTGTCACACTTACCTATTGGGCGCTTGATTGATAAATTAGGAAATAGAAATTAGCAATTATTGATATGAAACTGTTTAGCAATGTAAAAGGCGACCTCTTCGGCGGTATCACTGCCGGTATTGTCGCCCTCCCTCTCGCTCTGGCCTTCGGCATACAGGCCTTCTCGGGTGTTACCGACCCCACGGCAGCCTCCATCGGCGCCTATGTGGGTCTCACCGGAGCTATGCTCCTCGGATTCTTCGCCGCTCTCTTCGGCGGTACCCACAGCCAGATTAGCGGTCCCACGGGTCCCATGACCGTCGTCACCGCCACCCTCGTCACCGGCGCCTGGACGGCCTCCAACGGCAGCATCTCCGAGGTTATGCTCTCCATGGCCCTCGCCGCCATCTTCTGCGGCCTCTTCCAGATTCTCTTTGGCCTCATCAAGATAGGCAAGTATGTCCGCTACATACCTTATCCAGTCCTCTCGGGCTTCATGAGTGGCATCGGCGTCATCATCATCCTGCAGCAGCTTTACCCCCTCGTGGGTGCCAGCAAGGGCGGCTCTATGATCGACCTCCTCGTCGGTCTGCCTGAAGCCGTCGCCTCCACCAACCTCACGGCTCTTCTGCTGGGTGTGTGCACCGTGGCCATTATCTATCTCTTCCCCTTGATAACCAAGAAAGTGCCCTCCACGCTCGTCGCCCTCATCGTGATGACCGTGGTCTCGCTCTTCATCAATATGGACGGCGTTGCCACCATCGGCAAGATCCCCTCGGGCATCCCCATGCCTTTCTTTGCCAAAGAGGGCGTTAGCCTTGCCGGCATCAACTGGGGCGCTGTCCTCGTGGCAGCCATCGTCCCCGGCCTCACTCTTGCAGGCCTCGGCTCCATCGACACGCTGCTTACTTCCGTCGTCGCCGACAATATCACCAAGACCAAGCACAACAGCAACCGTGAGCTCATAGGGCAGGGTATAGGCAACGCCGTTGCCGGTCTCTTCTGCGGTCTGCCTGGCGCCGGCGCCACCATGCGTACCGTCGTCAACGTCAAGAGCGGCGGCCGCACGCAGCTCTCCGGCATGGTTCACGCCATCCTCCTGCTGGCCATCATGCTCGGCCTCGGTTCCGTTGTCCAGTATGTGCCGCTGTCTGTCCTCGCCGGTATCCTCATCACCGTCGGCGTAGGCATCATCGACTTCCGCGGCTTCAAAGACCTCCCCAAGATACCGCGCGCCGACGCCGTCGTGCTCATCGTCGTCTTCCTCGTCACTGTCTTCGTCGACCTCCTCACCGCCGTCGGCATCGGCATGGTCATCGCCTGCGTCCTCTTCATGAAGCGCGCCTCCGACCTTGTCGAGGGCGGCTACAGCAGCCAGGAGATGACGGGCTTCGACAAAGAGTCGCCCTGGAGCGACGAGGGCGGCATGCCCGACACCGTGGCCCACAAGATCTACATCCAGCGCCTCAACGGTCCCATCTTCTTCGGCACCATCAACAAATTCAAGGAGGTCATGAATGACGTCCCAGCCGACGCCAAGATTGTCATCATCCGCATGCGCCTCGTCTCCTTCATGGACCAGTCCGGTCTCTACGCTATGGAGGAGGCTATCAAAGACCTGCAGGCACGTGGCGTGCAGGTTCTTATGACCATCATCCAGCCGCAGCCTCTCTACATGCTCACCACCCACAAGGTTATACCCGGCGTCGTCCCCGAAGACCACACCTTCAAGACCTTCGAGGAGTGCACCGACTTCCTGCGTAATCAGCTTGAGAAATAGAATAATAACAATATAAAACATTTGAAACATGGGTCGCGCATTTGAATATCGCAAAGCCAGAAAACTGAAACGTTGGGGCCACATGGCCCGCACCTTCACCAAGATCGGTAAGGAAATCGAACTCGCCGTCCTCGCCGGCGGCCCGGACCCCTCATCCAACCTCCGTCTCCGCCTCCTCATGCAGACCGCCAAGAGCGAGTCTATGCCTAAGGAGAACGTCGAACGCGCCATCAAGCGCGCCACGGAGAAGGACAAGTCCGCCTACAAAGAGGTCGTCTACGACGGCAAGGGCCCTCACGGCACCGCCTTCGTCGTCGAGACAGCCACCGACAACCCCACGCGCACCGTCGCCAACCTCCGCGCCGCCTTCGTGCGCGGCAAGGGCGAGCTCGGCACCATGGGCATGAACGACTTCCTCTTCGAGCGCAAATGCTCCTTCGTCGTTGCCTGGCGCGACGACATCGACATGGACGAGCTTGAGCTCGAGCTCATCGACTGCGACATCGACGAGGTCTTCCGCGATGAGGACGAGATTCTCATCTATGCCGACTTCAAGAACTATGGCCCCATCTCCAAGTTCCTCGAGGACAAAGGTCTTGAAATCAAGAGCTTCAAGTTTGAGCGCATACCCCTCACCATGCGTGAGCTCTCGCCGGAGGAGCAGGAAGACGTCAACGGCCTCATCGAGCGCCTTGAGAACGATGACGACGTCGTCAACGTCTTCCACAATATGGCATAAAACACAAATTATAGCGTGATGTAATATACACTGATAGTGCGTGTTGCGTCGCACAATGTGCGGCAAACCCTTGCAGGCACTGCGTTTGTCCGCACCCGCTCCGACCCCGCTCCGACCCCGCTCCGACTGTTCTACGGTTTTTTGTCGAAGAACAGTCGGAGGGGGTACGGAGCGGGGGCGTATAGGGTAGGGGGGGTAGGGAAGGAGACGGGTGTGGATAACTTTTTTTGAAATGGAGGTGGCGGAATGAAAAAATATTCGTATATTTGCAATCTCTACATCATCTGCCCATAGGTGGCGGATGTGCTGTAGTATAATGATAGATAGTATTATATGGAAAGAAAGATATTGGAACCATGCAAGGTGAATGTGTCGTCGGAGAGCGGGCGACTGAGGGCGGTGCTCTTGCACCGTCCCGGGGTGGAGATAGAGCGTATGACGCCGCTGAACGCCGCCCATGCATTGTATAGCGACATATTGAACAAGCCGATAGTGGACGGTGAGTACCGCAATTTCTGCGGTGTGCTGGAGAGATGGACGGATGTCTACTATGTGGAGGATATACTGGAGCAGCTGCTGAAAGACATGGAGTTGCGCCGCCACCTGGTGGAGGAGAGCTGCAAGATGGACAAATGCAGCGAGCTGAAGGACCAGCTGATGGATATGGACGCCCGCAACCTTGCTGCGGTGTTGATAGAGGGCTACGAGAAGCCCAATTGGCCGCGTGCTCGCGGAGAGCAATCATTGATTGACGACGACCGCTACCTGCTGAAGCCGCTGTACAACCTGTTCTTCACGCGCGACGCTTCGAGCACGGTGTACGACCGCGTGCTTATCAACTCGATGAGTTTCGAGGTGAGGGAGCGCGAGACGCTGATATACGAAGCTATCTTCAAGCATTTCTTCAAGGTGGGCACACTCAACGCTATGGCTTGGGACAAGGATGCCCGCACCGAGGGTGGCGACGTGCAGATTGCGGCGCCGGACCTGCTCTGCATAGGTCAGGGTATCCGCACCAACAAGAAGGGTATAGAGTATCTGGCGCAGACTTTCGCAAAGGAGCGCGACAGATTCCACATACTGACGCAGGAGCTGCCGATGAGCCCGGAGAGTTTCATCCATCTGGATATGGTGTTCACCTTCCTCGGCAAGCACCAGTGCATGATTTTCGAGCCGATGCTGAAGAAGACCGGCCTCTTTGCCGACAAGGCTACCACGCTGATTACCATAGAGGGTGGCAAGGTGAGTTACGAGGAGGTGCCGAACATGGTGAAGGGCTTGGAGCGCCTGGGCTGGGACATTGAGCCCGTTGTAGGCGGCGGGAGCGACCCGTGGGTGCAGCTGCGCGAGCAGTGGCACAGCGGTTGCAACTTCTTCTCGCTGGGCGACGGCAAGGTGATAGGCTACCGCCGCAACACGAAGACCATAGAGGCGCTGGACAAGGCCGGTTTTGCCGTGCTCAACGCCGAGGACATCGTGAGCGGCAAGGTAGACATGAAGGCCTACGACAAGTTCGTGGCGGCCTTCCCCGGCAGCGAGCTGCCCAGAGCCGGCGGCGGCGCGAGATGCATGACGATGCCGATATTGCGGGATGCGCAATAGCAATAAGGTTTAAGGTTTAATGTTTAAGGTTTAAGGTGGCTGACGCAGAAAATAATATGATGACGTTCTCTTTTGAGAAATTGGATGCATACGTATATGCTCGTGACTTGGTCAAAGGCATATATGAGTTGCAAAGTCGTTTCCCAAAAGAGGAAAAGTATGCCCTTGGAGATCAAGTAAGGCGTGCAGCTGCTTCAATAATCGCAAACATTGCTGAAGGTTGCGGGAGAAATTCGATGAAAGAGAAGATGCATTTTATTGAGATAGCCTTCGGCTCCTTGACCGAATCATTCAGTGAATTACAAATTGCTCAGGATATGGGTTATATAACAGAGAACGAACTTAATAATCTTAGACCTCAGTTCTCCCATGTGGCGAAAATATTGTCAGGTCTTCGTAAATCTTATATGGATTCCATAACCCCTAAACCTTAAACCATAATCTTTAAACCTTAAACCTTAAACCGGTAATATCACTAAATAAAACTAAACAATGAAACAGTATCATGTGGCAAACAACATCATAGGCTGGGTCATAGGACTCATTGCCTGTGCTGTGTACATCATGACGGCGGAGGCTACCGGTGAGTACATCAGCACCGCCTTTAAACTGCAAGTGGGTCACCCTCCGGGAGCACCGACGTTCCAGCTGGTGGGACGCCTGTTCTCGATGTTCTCGAGCCCCGAGACGGCAGCACACGCTGTGAACGTGATGTCGGCAGTGTGCAGCGGCCTCACGATACTGTTTCTCTTCTGGGCTATCACGCTGCTGGGTAAGCACCTGCTGCCCGACCAGAAGAACCCCAGCTTGAAGGACTGGAGGACGTGGGGTGTGTTCGCCGCCGGTGTGGTGGGCTCTTTGGCCTACTGCTTCAGCGACACCTTCTGGTTCTCGGCCGTCGAGGGCGAGGTGTATGCCATGAGTAGTTTCTTCACGGCTCTGGTGTTCTGGGCCATCCTGAAGTGGGAAGAGCAGAGCGACGACCCGCACGCACTGCGCTGGCTGATACTCATCAGCCTGCTCGTCGGTGTTGCCATCGGCGTCCATCTGCTGAACCTCCTGACGGTGCCCGCCATCTTCTATGTGGTCTACTTCAAGAAGTGGCCGAAGACGACGTGGAAAGGCTTTATCGTTACCGGTGTGCTGAGTATCATTACCTTGGGCATCATCCTGTGGGGCATCATCCCCGGTATCGTCAACATTGACTCGGCGGTGGATGTGTTCTTTGTGAACACCTTGGGTCTGCCGTTCGGCAGCGGCACCGTGGTGTACTTCACGCTCATCGCCGCCCTGGTGGTGTGGGGTCTGTGGTACACCCAAAAGAAGAGCAAGCCCATCTTCAACGCCGCGATACTGAGCTTTGCGATGCTGGTGATTGGCTACTCTACCTTCTTCGTGCTCGTCATCCGTGCCAACACCAATACGCCGCTGAACGAGAATGCGCCGAAAGACGCTGTGTCGATGCGTGCCTACCTGGGACGCGAGCAGTATGGCGACACGCCGCTGTTCAAGGGCCAGTTCTATACGGCTGGCGGTCCTACCGGCATAGAGAAAGGCTACACGAAATATGTGAGGGGTAAGAACGCCGAGGGCAAAGACCGCTACATTGTGGCCGCCTACGCCCAGAAATATGTGTACAACGAGCGCCACACGGGAGTCTTCCCGAGGATGTGGAGTGACGACAAGAGACGCGACCATCCGCGCTTCTACGAGTACTGGGCTGGCAAGTGCTACAACGGCCAGAAGCCTACGGGAGCGCAGAACCTGCAATTCTTCAACCGCTACCAGCTGGGCTGGATGTACTGGCGCTACTTCATGTGGAACTTTGCCGGTAGGCAGAACGACATACAGGGCCATTACTTCAACGAAGATGGTACACGCGACTACCTGAACGGCAACTGGATAAGCGGCATCAAGTTCATCGACGAGAGCCGTCTGGGTCCCCAGGACAACATGCCGGAACACATGGAGAACAACAAGGCACGCAACAAATACTATATGCTGCCGCTGTTGCTCGGTATCATTGGCTTGATTTACCACATACGCAAGCACCCGAAGGATGCATTCATAGTGTTCATCATGTTCTTCATGACGGGTCTGGCCATTGCCATCTACCTGAACATGCCGCCGAAGCAGCCGCGTGAACGTGACTATGCCTTCGTGGGCTCGTTCAGCTTCTATGCCATCTGGATAGGCTTGGGCGTGATGGCCCTGTCGGAGTGGATAAGCGGCCTCTTCAAGAAGCGCGGTGCCACTGCCGACGACAAGGCTGCCGCCCCGAAAGCCTACAAGGTGGTGATGCCGGTGGTCTTTGTGGTGTGCATGCTCGCAGTGCCCTGCCTGATGGCTGCGGAGAACTGGGACGACCACGACCGAAGCCAGAAGACGGCGGCGCGTGACTTTGCGCAGAACTACCTGAAGAGCATCAAGAAGAACGGCATACTGATAACCTTCGGCGACAACGACACCTTCCCGCTGTGGTACGCCCAGGAGGTTGAGGGTACCCGCACCGATGTGCGCATACTGAACTACACGCTGAGCGGCATGTACTGGTATGTGGAGCAGCTGTTCAACAAGCTGTACGAAGGTGACGCACTGCCCTTCACGCTGCCCAAGGAGTTCTACGGGCTTGGAAAGGACCAGTATTTCATCATGGATCGCTCGAACGAGTACCTTGAGGTTACCGATGTGCTGGCTATGTTGAGAGATCACCCCGACCGCTTCACGATACGTGACCAGCGTACCGGCGATGAGTTTATGTACCTGCCCACCAAGCGCTTCAAGATAACCCTCGACGTGCCCGCACTGGTGGAAGCCGGTGTGATACCTGCCGAGCTGGCCGAGTATGTGAACCCGGAGATACGCTGGGAGATAAATAAGAATCCAATGGTTCTCTACCGTCACGAGCTCATGATGCTCGACATACTGGGTACCAACCGTTTCATGCGTGACATCAGCATCATGAACGCCGGCTATATCCGCGACGTCTTCACTCCCGTCTACGGCTATACTGTGCAGGACGGTATGAACCACAAGCTGATACCTTACCCCAGCAAGCTGATACCGTATACGCGTCAGGGAGAGCCCTACTCGCCAAGTACTGCCGACTACTTCATCAATGGTGTGGACGGCGAGCCGCTGCAGTGGGGTAACCTGAACAAAGACATATATGTCGACCCGATAAGCCTTAACTCAGGTGGTGTCCAGCGCCAGACTTTCGCCATGATTGCATACGACGAATACTGCAAAGGCAATGTGGAGAAGGCCCGCAAGCTGCTCGACCTGGCACAGGAATTCTTCCCCGCCCCCAACTTCCCGATAAACGTATATTCCATATACATCATGACCAGCGCTGTGCGAGTAGACATAGTGGAGCTGTACAAGAATGTATACGGTATGGATAAGGCTCGGGAGCTGTGGAATGATGCCTTCAAGTACTATGACGCAGAGTTGAACTATCTGGCACGTTTCCGTGGCGATAAGGTTGCGGGTGTACGCGGCCAGATTCAGGACGACCTGCAGGTGATGAAGATACTCAACGACATCGCCAGGTACACCCTTGAGGATGCGTCGCTGGTAAATCAGACGAACGACATACTGACACGTTTCCTTAATAATTAATGATGTCTATAAAAGCGGCCAAACCAAAGCAGAAGAAATATGTGGTCACGCTCAGCGAGTGTGATATGCGTCGGCTGTCGGTCTATGCTGAACAGAACGGCATAGACCGGCCGACGGCGCTGGCGCGTCTTCTGCACCGGGGTCTACGAGAAGTTGCCAGCCTGGTGCATGCCGACAACACCGACGAGAACCAGCTTGGGCTTTTCGACGCCGTACAGATAGACATATTCAACAACACCGCAAAGGTAAACACTCAAGAGGACTGATATGAAGAGACTCTTTCGCTTATTGATTGTTGCACTCCTGATGGCGGCACCCGTGGTAGCCGCTCATGCCGAAGAGGACGGCGGTTTCGACCCGGGCTCTATGATTATAGGCCACGTTACCGACGCCCATTCGTGGCACATGTTCGACTACAAGACCTCGGACAGCGTGGAGCATGCTGTGGCCATACCGCTGCCTGTGATACTCATCAACGACGGCCATGTGGATGTGTTCATGTCGAGCCGCTTCCATCACGGTCACGCCGACTACAAAGGCTACCGTCTGGTCGGCGGTGGCTCCGAGAAGGAGGAGATAGTGTGTGTCGACGAGGCTGGCACCCTTACGGGAGCAAAGCCTATCGACCTGTCCATCACTAAGACGGCGGCGGCAATAATGATAGCTGTCATCCTGCTGCTGGTCATCATCTTCATAGCCCGTGCAGGCTACAAGAAACGCCCGAACCAAGCGCCCAAGGGGCTGCAGAGCCTGGTGGAGATGCTCGTGGTCTTTGTGCGCGACAGCATTGCGAAGCCCATGATAGGGGAGAAGCGCTACGAGCGTTATCTGCCGTATCTGCTCACCCTCTTTTTCTTCATCTTCTTCTGCAACATCCTCGGACTGATACCCTTCTTCCCGGCAGGCGCCAACATCACGGGCAATATCGCCGTCACCGCCACGCTTGCCGTGATAACCTTCATTATCACCAACCTCAGCGGCAACCGCCACTACTGGACGGATATCTTCAACACCCCCGGCGTGCCGGCGTGGCTCAAGATATTCCCGCTGATGCCTGTGGTCGAGCTGGTGGGTGTATTCACCAAGCCTATAGTGCTGATGATACGACTCTTCGCCAACATGACGGCGGGTCATATCGTCATCCTTGGCTTCATCGTGATTATCTTCATCCTCAGCAACCTCTTCGGTATGGTAGTAGGCGGCGCCGTCAGCGTGGTCAGCGTACTCTTCAGCGTCTTCATCTCGCTGCTCGAGTGCCTGGTGGCCTACATCCAGGCTTTCGTCTTCACCATGCTCACCGCCCTCTACATCGGTATGGCCGTTGCTGAACCACACCATAAGAATGCATGAATGCTTGATTGCATGATTGTTTGAGTGGCTGACGCATCAAATATTCAAACAATCAGGCAATCTCTCACTCAAACAATCAAGCAATCAAACAATCAAACAATCAATAACATGAAAAGCATAAAAGATATCAATTTCGCAGGCCGCAAGGTGCTGCTGCGCGTGGACTTCAACGTCCCCATGAACGACCAGAAGCAAATCACCGACGATACCCGTATGCGTGAGTCTATGCCCACCATCGAGAAACTCCTCAAGGATGGCGCCGCCATCATCATCATGGCCCACTTCGGCCGCCCCAAGAAGGGTGGTTTCGAGCCCGAGCTGACCCTCGAGCCGGTGGCCAAATACCTTGAGACCCTCGTGGGCCGCCCCGTGAAGTTCACGCAGGAACTCCTCGGCAGCGGCAAGCCCGAGGCTATGGCCAAAGAGCTCAAGGCCGGTGAGGTGATGCTCCTCGAGAACATCCGTTTCTATCCCGAAGAGACCAAAGGTGGCGAAGAGCTCGCCCGTCAGCTGGCCGCCCTCGGCGACTGCTACATCAACGACGCCTTCGGTGCCGCCCACCGTGAGCATTCGTCGACCGCCGTCATCGCCCGCTTCTTCCCCAACGACAAATACTTCGGCTTCCTCATGGAGAACGAGGTGCGCAACCTCGAGAAGCTGATGCAGAATCCTCCGCGCCCCTTCACCGCCATCATCGGCGGCTCCAAGGTGAGCAGCAAGATCGGCATCCTCGAGAACCTCCTCGACAAGGTCGACAACATGATTATCATCGGCGGCATGCGCTACACCTTCACCAAGGCCCTCGGCGGCAAGATTGGCAACTCCATCTGCGAGGATGACAAGCTCGACCTGGCCCGCGAGCTGATGCGCCGCATGGATGAGAAGGGCGTGAAGTACTACCTGCCCGTCGACAGCGTCATTGGTGACAAGTTCGGCAACGACGCCAACACCCAGATCGTCCCCTCGGGCGAGGTGCCAGACGGCTGGGAGAGCATGGACTGCGGTCCCGAGAGTTGCAAGGCCATCCACGACATCGTCATGAACAGCAAGACCATCCTCTGGAACGGCCCTGCCGGCGTCTTCGAGCTTGAGACCTTTGCCAAGGGCACTAAGGCCATCGCACAGAGCGTCGCCGAGAGCTGCAAGAAAGGCAGCTTCGCCGCTGTTGGCGGTGGCGACAGCGTGGCTGCCGTCAAGCAGATGCACCTCGCCGACCAGATGAGCTACGTCTCCACCGGTGGCGGCGCCATGCTCGAGTACCTCGAGGGCAAGGTCCTCCCCGGTATCAAAGCCATCCAGGACTAAAAATGTTGGATATGAAAAAGGCTGCTTCAATCGAAGCGGCCTTTTTTTTGTTTTATAGCTCTGGTTCCTCTTTCTCCACAGCGATGAGCAGAGATCCTTTGTGCTCCACCTCGATAGTGCCGTAACCGAAACTTGTGTAACCGACATCAATAATCATCAAGCCTTTGCGAATTTCGTCAAAAGTTCCACACATTGGTTTTGCAGGTTTCGGCGCTATAATGTATCTGCGGACATTGTCGTACTGAAGGATGATAAGGTCCTCATCTTCGGCGGGAACAAAAAAGTTTTCGGGGAGGAAATCTTGTACGGTGAAAATTGTGTCGTTCGATGGGGTGATATTTATATGGGTATAAACCATTGTTCCGCTTTGAGCCCGAACCTCAACACCCATTGCCACCGCGAAGAGTGCCACCACCGCAGCTTTTGCCGCCAAAGAGAGATGTCTTCTTGTCGCCATTTCAAGATGCAAAGATACAAAGAAACCTAAGATAGACAAAATATTTTTGTTTTTTTTGAGTTTTTATACATTATATGAGCCAATTTTTGCCCATAACATTGGAGGAGGTGAAACGCCTCGGATGGAAGCAGGTCGATGTTGTCCTGGTCACAGGCGATGCCTATATCGACCATCCCTCTTTTGGTACTGCTGTTATCGGCCGCACGCTGGAGGCTGCTGGTTACCGCGTGGCCATCATCCCGCAGCCCAACTGGCGTGACGACCTGCGCGACTTCCGCAAGTTCGGCGCCCCGCGCCTCTTCTTCGGCGTCACCTCCGGCGCTATGGACTCTATGGTGAACCACTACACCGCCGCCCGCCGCCTGCGTCACGACGATGCCTACACCCCCGGCGGCCAGGCGGGCTTCCGCCCCGACCGCGCCACCTATGTCTACACGCGTATCCTCAAGCAGCTCTATCCCGACACGCCCGTCATCATCGCCGGCATCGAGGCCAGCATGCGCCGCCTCGCGCACTACGACTACTGGGACGACAAGCTGTTCCCCTCAATATTGATCGACACCCCCGCCGACCTCCTCAACTACGGCATGGGTGAGCGCACCACCCTCAAGATAGCCCGCCTCCTCTCCGAAGGCAAATGCATCGAAGCTTGTTACGACCTCCCTCAGGTGGCATTCATCACCCATCATCCATCATTCATCACTCAACAGAACACCATCGAGCTCCACTCCTACGAGGAGTGTCTCCGCAGCAAGCGCGCCGAAGCCGAGAACTACCATATCATCGACCTCGAGAGCAACAAGATAGAGGCCGCCACCCTCGTCCAGCAGCACGGCGATCGCTACGTCGTCGTAAACCCGCCGGAGCCTCCGATGACCACCGACGAGATCGACGCTTCCTTCGACCTCCCGTACACGCGCCTGCCGCATCCCAAGTACAAGAAGCGCGGCGCCATACCCGCCTTCGACATGATACGCTGGAGCGTCAACACCCATCGCGGCTGCTTCGGCGGCTGCTCCTTCTGCACCATCAGCGCCCATCAGGGCAAGCAGATAGCCTCGCGCAGCGAAGAGAGCATACTCCGCGAGGTCGACGCCATCACCGCCGACCCCGATTTCCACGGCGTCCTCACCGACCTCGGCGGCCCATCGGCCAACATGTGGCGCATGCGCGGCCGCAACCAAGAGCTTTGCCGCCGTTGCAGCCGCTACAGTTGCTCGATGCCGACCCTGTGCAAGAACCTCGATAGCGGTCACCAGCCCATGATAGCCCTGCTCAAGAAGGTCGCCGCCAACCCCAAGGTCAAGCACCTCTACGTCGGCAGCGGCATCCGCTGCGACCTCTTCACCGACGACAACGCCGGCTGGCAGTACTTCCGACAGGTGGTTGTCAACCACACCTCCGGACGCCTCAAAGTGGCGCCGGAGCACACCTCCGACCACGTGCTGGCCATGATGCGCAAGCCCTCCTTCAGTCTCTTCCGCGAGACCAAGCGCCGCTTCGACGAGATATGCAGGCAGGCAGGCCTGCGCTACCAGCTCATCCCTTACTTCATCAGCAGCCACCCCGGCTGCCGCCTCGAGGACATGGCCCAGCTGGCCCTCGACATGAAGCAGATGGGCTACCGCCTCGAGCAGATACAGGACTTCACGCCCACGCCCATGACCATCGCCACCGAGATGTACTACACCGGCATCGATCCCACGACCCTCAAGCCCGTCTACGTCGCCACCACCCCCGGCGACAAGGCCGACCAGCGCCGGATGTTCTTCTTCTACAAGCCCGAACTGCGCGCCGACATCGCCGCCTCGCTCCGTCGCAACGGCCTCTCAAACTACGCTGCCAAACTCTTCGGTAACAGTCAGTTACAACAAAAATCATTCAGAAAGCGCTGATTTCCAGCCCCTCTCCGTCCCC
>ONUE01000129.1 GCA_900320975.1 uncultured Bacteroidales bacterium
ACCCAGCTGATGGGTGGCCCCGGGAGGCCGGGGATGACGGCACCGGCGATGCCGACCAGAAGGCATAGAAATGCCAATATAATCAATACGGTATTCATTGGTATAGTGAGTCAAACAGTTGTCTCAGATGTGGTTCATCGGAAATCAGCGCGCGCAGTTCGGCCAGCGGTGCGGCGTTGGGTGAGTCGGGCATCCAGAGCTTGATATAGCCGCCCTCGGCATATTTCTCATGCAGGTGGTCCAGGCATCGCTGCCAGTGTTGCTCACGGTCGTAGTGCGGGTAGTGAGAGAGGCTGTACTCCACGGTGCGGCGCACGATGGTCTCGGGCTCCACGTCGCGGTCTGCCTCGGCAACTATGGCACCGAGCAGCGAGCGCGGTGGCTCCTTGGCAGAGGCACGGTGGTCTTCGGCGGCTTGCGCTATGGTCTCTATCTCTTCGGCGGAAAACCACTGCTTCAGTTCGTTGCAGGCGCGTATCATGCGGCCCGAGGCGAGGTGGTGTGTCTCGCGCCCTTCGCAGAGGCCTATGTCGTGCATGGCGGCAGCGGCGTATGCCATAGGCGTAGGTTGCAGCTGCATCGCCCGCGCTATCACGCGCCGTGCGTGGTCGCGCTGGTGGGCGGCATCGAAGGCGTCGTACTGTGGCAGCACGGTCTCCCGGCGTGTGTGTCGACGCGCAGGTGCGGGAACGTTTCCTTGGCGTAGAGGAGGCCCATGTCGCCGATTCCGTGAGTGCCAGGCATCGCCGCCATGCGGTGCACCGTGGCGTAGGGCGTGGTGTCGTCAATCCAGCGCCCATGGGCAATGACGCCGTAGGTGGGCTCCACGCCGGGGACTACGGCGAAGGTACCGACAGGCACACCCTGGTTCTCGATGATGCGCGAGGCGCCGCAGGCAATGTCGGCGGCGACGTCGTCATGTGTGGGGTATCCCACCCACTGGGTGAGGTTGCCGTTGGCACGCATCACGCTGCGCGAGTGGTCGTACATCTGCATGACGGCGTCGATGTCAGCCTCGGTGGTATGTCGTATAGTTGTCATCAGAAGCGGTGGCCAATGTTGAGGAAGATGTCAAGGGCGCGGGTGCGGTTGCTGTAGCCGAAGCGCAGGTCGATGGGGCCGAAGAGGGTGTTGTAGCTGTAGCCTATCTGTGTGCCGAAGAGGGTCGGCAGGGCGAACATATCCCTAATGTCTTCGCTATGCTGTCCTGCGGAGAAGCGCACGATTATGTAGTGGTTGCGCAGCACGTTGTATTGCAGCTGAAGCTGTGCGGCAGCGAAGTATCGCCCCATGTATTCCAAGTGGCCTATGCCGGCGAAGGGCATCTGCTGCTCCACCTGCTGGCCGAACCATTCGCTGCCAACGGCATTGCGGTAGGCCAACGGTACGTCGACACCCAGCAACAGGCGCGAGTAGAGCGTGGGCTGTATCGTCAGTCCCGGCAGCGGCGTGATATTGGTGCGCCACTGTACGAAGATGTCGTTGAGGCCTATGTTGTTCTCGAGGCCTATGAGGTTGTCGGTGCGGTAGCAGTAGGAGGCATGGAAGCGCATGCCCTGCGTGGGGAAGTACCAGTGGTCCTCGTTGTTGTGTTTGGCGGAGGCGCGGTAGGAGAAATAGTGCGAGTTCGTCACATCGAGGGGCTCACCGCTGCGCGACAGGACGTTGCCGTAATAGTTGAAGTAATCCCATCGCATGCCGGCCTGTATGGTGAAGTGCCTGAGCTGGAAGTCAATCGGGGTGAAGTCGCCCTGATGCTGCCGGTACTTTATGTTGTGTGTGCGCACTCCGAGGCTGTAGAGGTCCACGTCGTTGTGGCGGAAGGTGTAGGCCAGCGTGGGACTGAAGACGCGGCGCGTGAAGGCCGAGTATTCCACACGCCCCATGATGCGGCGACCGAGGCGCACGCTGGCTTGCAGCTTCATGGGTATGCCGGTGTTTATCGGCAGCTTGGCGCCGAGCAGTATGGCCCCCATTTCTTCGCTGTCGAAGCGGAAGCCTGCGCTGATAATCGGACTGGTTGGGTGGCTCATCTTGGGGCGCTGTTGGCGTCTCATGGGCTTCGGTGGTATAGTGTCGTTGTCGGCGCTGAAGATGCGCTCCTGCCGCATCTTGGGCCGTACGGCATTGGCTCTGGCGATGGTGGAAGGCCCTTTGCTTGAGCCGTCGATGCGGGCTTTCACTGCCAGCAGGTCGTCGCGGTGGCGCTCGGCCTCCTCCCTGCCGCGCCGTATGAGGGTGTCTATGGCGGTGGCGTTGAAGCTGGCGGCGGAGTAGCCGCTGACGTCCACGCGCAGCACCACGTCGCTTATGGCTATGTTCTCGTCGTATTTGTTCTTGCAGTTGACGTCGATGATCTGGTTGAGCACCGTTGCGGCATCGCTGATGTCGTCAGCCGTCAGCGGAGCACCCTGCACGGTGACGCCTATGATGATGTCGGCACCCATGGCGCGCGCCAGATCGGCAGGGTAGTTGTTACGCAGGCCTCCGTCGATGAGCACCTTGTCGCCCATGCGTACCGGCGTGAAGACACCGGGGATAGCCATCGAGGCCCGCATGGCGCGTACCAGATAGCCGCTGTGGAAGTCCACTTCGGTGTTGGTGACGATGTCGGTGGCCACACAGGCGAAGCGTATCGGCAGGCTGTCGAAGCTGATGCTGTCAAGATAGCCTGCGCAGAGCTGGCGGAAGATGCGGTTGAGGTTGCGGCCGCGTATCAGTCCCCCTTGGTCGGGCCGCTGGTTGCTTAGGCTTCGTATCAGTGCGTAGGTGTTCTGCTCCTCGCGTTGCGTGAGCGAGAGCGACAAGGGGTCGCTGCGGTCGCTGAGCAGGAAGGTCCAGTCCTGCGAACGCACCAGCGAGTCGATGAAGTCGGTAGAGTGCCCCACACAATAGAGTGCGCCAATCAGCGACCCCATGCTGGTACCGCAGATCATGTCTATCGGTATGCCGGCCTCCTCGATGACCTTCAGGGCTCCTATATGCGCCGTCCCTTTGGCGCCGCCGCCACTGAGCACCACGGCCACCGTGGGGCGCTCCTGCCCATAGGCCGTAACGCTCAAGAGCAGCATCAGTATTGTAACAATTCTTTTCATTCTGCTTGGCTATAGATGTCTTTCCTTACCCGCAGCCCCTGCAGCAGACCTCGCAACAGCAGGTATACCATGAAGGCAATCCACAGGACGTTGTTCCATATATGTTCGTCGCTGGAGGCGTTGGTATAGACTTTCAGGCCGTAGTAGACGGCAAAGAAGGCGGCTGTGGCCACGAACATGGCGTTGCGCATGGTGCGTGTGGCGGTGGCGCCTATGAAGATGCCGTCGAAGAGGAACGCCGCGAAGCCGCACACCGGTATCACAAGCACCCAGGTCATGTATTCGCCAGCGGCGGCTATCACATCCTGTTTGTCGGTGAAGATATGCAGGAACTGGTTGCCGAAGGCGGCATAGAGGCCAGTGAAGACCACCGTCAACGCCATACCCCACAGTATCAGCAGCCGTACGGCGAGCTTCAGGTGGCGCTTCTGTTTGGCACCGATATGGCGGCCCACAAGGCTCTCACCGGCATAGGCGAAGCCGTCCATGATGTAGCTGAAGAGCGTGAAGAACTGCAGCA
>ONUE01000083.1 GCA_900320975.1 uncultured Bacteroidales bacterium
ATGAAGAGCGAGGTGCGCACCATAGCCCACGAGGCTCACCTGCCCAGCGCCGACCGCAAGGACAGCCAGGGCATCTGCTTCCTCGGCAAGATAAACTACAACGACTTCATACGCCGCTATCTCGGCGAGCGCGAGGGCAAGATTGTGGAGTTGGAAACCGGCAAGGTGCTCGGCACCCACAAGGGCTACTGGTTCCACACCATCGGCCAGCGCAAAGGCCTCTACCTCAGCGGTGGCCCTTGGTTTGTGGTGCGCAAGGACATCGACGAGAATGTGCTGTATGTGAGCCAGGGCTACGACCCCCGCGAGCAGTACGGCGACCGCATCACCCTCATGGGTTTCCGGCCCTTGGCGCCCGTCACGCTGACGCTGCCGATGGAGGTGAAGTTCAAGATACGCCATACTCCCGAGTTTCACCCCGGCCGCCTCGTGCAGCTTCCCGACGGCCTTGTGCAGATAGAGAGCGCCGAGCTCATCCAGGGCATCGCCGCCGGCCAGTATGCCACCATATACGACAGCGACGCCCATCTCGTCATCGCCTCCGGAATGATTGTTTAGCCTATGCAGTTGTTTTACAGCAAAGATATATCCCTCAGTGGTTTCTGCACCCTCGACGCCGAGGAGAGCCGCCACGCCGTGCGTGTGCTGCGTATGCGCGAGGGCGACATCATCAACGTCACCGACGGCCGTGGCAACCTCTACCGATGCCGCATCCTTCAGGCCAACGACCGAGCCTGCGACGTAGAGGTGGCGGAGCAAGAGTTCTCAATTCCCAATTCTCAATTCTCAATACACTTGGCTGTGGCTCCCACCAAGAACCCCGCCCGTATGGAGTGGCTTGTGGAGAAGGCCGTGGAGATAGGGGTGGGGGAGATCACCCTCCTGCAGTGCGACCACAGCGAGCGCACATTCCTCAAGACCGACCGCCTCGAGAAGCTTGCCGTCAGTGCCATGAAGCAGAGCCTCCATCTCACCCTGCCACGCATCAACCCCGCTGTCTCGCTGCATGACTGGCTCAATTCTCAATTTTCAATTCTCAATTCTCAATTCAAATTCATCGCCCACTGCGAGGCCGACAAGCCCCGCACGCCCCTCGCCGCTGCCATGCAGCCCGGCCGTGACGCCGTGGTGCTTATAGGTCCAGAAGGCGACTTCTCCGAAGAGGAGATACAGCAGGCCCTCGCCGCAGGCTTCCAGCCCGTGAGCCTCGGCCCCAGCCGCCTCCGCACCGAGACCGCCGCCCTCTACGCCGTCACCGCCTTCAACCTAATCAACGACCGATGAAAAAGTTATTGCTCATACTATTGCTCTTTTCGCCTTTCTGCTTGTGTGCCCAGCCACAGCTCGCTCTGCTCAAGTATGGCGGCGGTGGCGACTGGTACGCCAACCCCACGTCGCTGCCCAACCTCATAGCTTTCTGCAACGCCGACCAGCAGATGGGCCTCAAGGCCGAGCCCGCCACCGTCGACGTCGGCAGCGCGGAGCTCTTCAACTACCCCTTCGTCCACATGACCGGCCACGGCAACGTGGTCTTCTCCGACGCCGAGGCGCAGAACCTCCGCAACTACCTCATCGGCGGCGGATTCCTTCACATCGACGACAACTACGGCCTGCGCGAGTTCATAGTGCCGCAGATGAAGAAGGTCTTCCCCGAGCTCGAGTTCGTGGAGCTGCCCTTCTCACACCCTATATACCACCAGAAATACCAGTTCCCCAACGGCTTGCCCAAGATACACGAGCACGACAACCACCCGCCCAAGGGCTACGGCCTCATCTGGGAGGGCCGCCTCGTGTGCTTCTTCACGTGGGAGTGCGACCTCGGCGACGGCTGGGAGGACAAGGACGTGCACAACGACAGTCCCGCCACGCGCCAGAAAGCCCTGCGCATGGGCAGCAATATCGTGAGGTATGCTTTCGGTGAGTAGGGGGGTATTCCTTACGCTTCTTTAGTGAATTCCGCCAACCAGTCGCACCCGCGGGGCTTGTCGTCCCAGCCGTGGGTGTCTATCGTCACTTCCAGCAGCTTGGCTTCGCCCTCGGGGAACAGCTCCACGCTGTCGGCAGCGGCGGGCACCAGACAGCATTCGCCTACGTGCAGCGGCACTATGGTGTCCATGCTCTTCACTGCTGCCAGCCCCTCGACACACATGTACAGCACGAAGCAGTCCACATCCTCGAGGTTCTTGCGTATGGGGGTGTTGAAGGGTATCAGCCGTGTGGCGAAGTAGTCGCAGGCAGCCACCGTGGTGGTCTCGTTCTGGCGCGCCTGATAGCGGGTCTTTGCGTGACCTTCGATGCCGCTGAAGTCGATGGCATCCATGGCCTCGGCGGTATGCAGCTGGCGCTTCTTGCCGTCGGCGTCCACGCGGTCGTAGTCGTAGATGCGGTAGGTGCAGTCGGAGGTCTGCTGTATCTCAGCCACCATGACTCCGGCGCCGAGGGCATGCACACGTCCGGCAGGTATGAAAAACACGTCGCCCACTTCGGGCTTCTCCACATGCAGCAGGTCCATCAGGTGGCCGCTGTCGAGGGCCGCCTTGTACTCCTCCGGTGTGGTGTCGCGACGGAAGCCGCTGATAATCTTGGCCTCTTTGTCGGCCTGCATCACATACCACATCTCGGTCTTGCCCTGCTTCATGCCGCGCTGCTGCGCCAGCTCGTCGTCGGGGTGCACCTGTATCGACAGGTCGCGGGCGGCGTCGATAACCTTCACCAGCAGTGGGAATTCGGTGCCGTAGCGGTTGAACACCTTGTCGCCCACCAGCTCGCCCATGTATATCTCAATGGCCTCGTTGAGCGTATTGTCGGCCAGGAAACCGTTGGCGATGACGCTCTCGCGCCCCTCCACAGAGGAGAGGGCCCACAACTCGCCGCAGTTGGGCAGCGGGTCGTAGTTGAAGCCGTACTCTTTCAGCCTGTTGCCGCCCCAGATGACATTCTTGTACAGCGGCAGGAACTTAAGCGGATAGATCATCAGTATCAGTAGCTCTTTGTTGAGGCCTTCTTGGTGCTGCCCTTGACCTTGATGTTCGACTTCACCGTCATGCCTTTGTTCGTCTGCTTGCGACCGTACATTGACTTGTTCGAACGGCAGCCGCCGAGCACGGCGCAACTCATAGCCACTATGCAGCCCAGAAGGAGCAGCGACATTGTTTTCTTAGCTCTGTATTTCATTTTATATCTGATTTTCAGTACCTTTATGCCTGCGCACACTCTCTCCATCACACCGCAAAGGTACGACTTATTTTTAATTATTGCAAAACTTATGGTTATTTTCTCTTAAAACTGTCGGCATCTCCCCCGTAGCCCCTCCGTCCCCCCTCCGTCCCCGCTCCGACCAAAAACCGTTAAACAACCGGTGAACAGTCGGAGCGGGGACGGAGGGGGGACGGAGCGGGGTCGGAGGGACACAATAAAAAAATGGGTCGGTCGTTATAAGTGTCAAAGATATGAAAAGGGACATCACCATAGGGCATCTGGCATGTGCGGCGGCGTACATCATCTTCGGTATCAATGTGGTGGTGTGCCGCGACATAGCCACCGACGGCGGGCTGGAGCCCATAGTGCTTTTCGCCATGCGGTCGCTCGTGGCTGGCGCCCTCTTCTGGCTGCTGTCGCTGTTCACTCCCAAGGAGCATGTGCCGCCCAAAGAGCTGCTGAAGCTCGCCGGAGCCGGTATCCTGGGTCTCTTCCTGCCGCAGCTGACCTTCCTCCACGCCATAGCCCACACCACGCCGGTGGACCTCTCGGTGATGAGCACCACCACGCCGATATTCACGATGTTCGTGGCCGCTATCTTCCTCAAGGAACCAATCACCTGGAAGAAAGCCCTCGGTGTGGCGCTGAGTTTCGGGGGCATCCTGTGGCTTATCTTGCAGAGCACCTTCGGCACCGGCGGCGCGTCGGAGACCGAGATGGTGGGCATACTCTTCTGTTTCGCCAACTACATAGTCTTCGCCCTCTATCTGGGTACCTGCCGGCCGCTGATAGCGCGCTATTCGGTGGTGACGAGCATGAAGTGGATGTTCCTCGTGTCGTTCCTGGTGTCGCTGCCTTTCGCCCTGCCGCATCTGCCGGAGAGCGATTTCGCAGCTGTGCCGGGTTATGTGTGGTGGGAGATTGGCTTCATGATATTCTTCTCGACATTCATAGCCTACTACCTCATCCCGATAGGGCAGCAGCGCATCAGGCCCACGCTGGTGAGCATGTACGGCTATCTGCAGCCCATCATAGCCATTGCCGTGGCTATCTGGACGGGCATGGACCGCCTGACGCTGACCAAGGTGCTGGCAGCCTTGCTGGTATTCACCGGCGTGTGGGTCGTCAACCAGAGCCGCGCGGCGGCGCCGCCGAAGTAAATATTTTTTGCGGGAAATAGAAATAATTGTATATTTGCATTGCCTCAATTTATTGTTAAATTGGGGTAATGTTTTTATTTTAAATATATTGGAAAATGGCGAAAGAGATTAAATTCAGTCTTGTATACCGCGATATGTGGCAGAGCAGCGGCAAGTATCAGCCGCGTGTGGACCAGCTGACGCGTATCGCGCCGGTCATCGTGGCCATGGGCTGCTTCGACCGCATAGAGACCAACGGTGGTGCCTTCGAGCAGGTGAACCTGATGTACGGTGAGAACCCCAACAAGGCCGTGCGTGCATGGACCAAGGAGTTCAACAAGGCTGGTATACAGACCCATATGCTGGAACGTGCCCTGAACGGCCTGCGTATGTACGGCGTGCCCGCCGACGTGCGCCGTCTGATGCCCAAGGTGAAGAAAGCCCAGGGTGTCGACATCATGCGTTCGTTCTGCGGACTGAACGACCCGCGCAACCTTGAGCTCAGCGTGAAGTATGCCAAGGAGGCCGGCATGATCAGCCAGGCCGCCCTGAGCATCACCCACTCGCCGGTGCACACGGTGGAGTATTACATGGGCATCGTGGACAAGCTGGTGGAGTTCGGCGCCGACGAGATATGCCTCAAGGATATGGCCGGCGTAGGCCGTCCCGCCACGCTGGGCAAGCTGGTGCATGAGATAAAGACCAAATATCCGCACATCAAGGTGCAGTACCACGGCCACACGGGCCCCGGCCTCTCGATGGCCAGCACGCTGATGGTTGCCGAAGCCGGTGCCGATGTGATAGACTGTGCCATGGAACCCCTCTCGTGGGGCATGGTGCACCCCGACGTCATCAGCGTGCAGGCCATGCTGAAGGACGCCGGTTTCCTGGTGAAGGACATCAACATGGACGCCTATATGGAGGCCCGCAAGCTGACGCAGGAGTTCATCGACGACTTCCTGGGCCTGTATATCAACCCGGGCAACCGCGTGAGCACCTCGCTGCTGGTGGGCTGCGGCCTGCCCGGCGGCATGATGGGCTCGATGATGAGCGACCTGCGCGGCGTGCACGGTGCCATCAACATGGCGCTGAAGAAGAACGGCAAGCCCGAGGTGAGTTTCGAGGAGCTTACCGTGCAGCTGTTCCAAGAGGTTGAATACATTTGGCCGAAGCTTGGCTATCCCCCGCTGGTGACCCCCTTCAGCCAGTATACGAAGAACATAGCGGTGATGAACCTGCTGGCAATGGCGCAGGGCAAGCTGCGCTTCAGCCAGATAGACAAGGACAGCTGGAGCATGATACTCGGCCGTGCCGGTAAGCTGCCCGGCGAGTTGGCTCCCGAAATCGTCGAGCTGGCCAAGGCCCAGGGCATGGAGTTTTACACCGGTGTGCCGCAGGATGCCTATCCCGACGCTCTGCCCGAATACATCAAGGAGATGGAGCAGAACGGCTGGGAGCGCGGTGAGGACGACGAGGAGCTGTTCGAGCTGGCTATGCACGACCGCCAATACCGCGACTACAAGAGCGGTGTTGCCAAGGAGCGCTTCAACAAAGAAGTGGCCCAGCTGAGAAGTGAAAAGGGAAAAGTGAAAAGTGAAAAGGCTGAAGCCGCAAACACCGACCAGATTGCCCTCAACTATATCACCCCCAAGCACCCCAACGCCACGCCGATAGTGGCCACCGCCACCGGCCGCATGCTGTGGGAGGTGCGCTTCGACGACAAGAGCACCGCTCCGGCCCCCGGCACCGAGGTGAAGGAGGGCGCGCCCATCTGCAACATCGAGGCCAGCTATGCCATAGTGCCCGTTGTGGCCCTCAAGGGCGGCAAGGTCATCGACACCTGCGTCAAGCAGGGCCAGATGGTCAAGAAAGGCGACGTGATAGGCTGGGTGGAATAACAGTAATGACAGACCTGAAACAAATGAAACGCCTGCTCAAGCAGGACAACACAGCGCTACCTTCTGTCAAGGTGGCGCTGTTGGGTGATAGTGCAACCCAATTGTTGGCTACTGCCATACGTGGCACAGGTGTGCTGCGTGGTTTGAATATAGATCTCTTTGAGGCCGAGTACAACCAGGTGGAGCGGCTGCTGATGGATCCCGACAG
>ONUE01000089.1 GCA_900320975.1 uncultured Bacteroidales bacterium
GCCGAAGGGCCTGTGGATGCCGCCCCGCTGTATGTCACCATACCGTTGGCGCTGCTGCTTATCTTCGCTTTGTTCACCGGCATGCGCGGCCGCCTGAACCGCAAGAGCCCGCTGCGCGTGGGCTCGGCGTCGTTTTGCGATGTGCCGTTCCTCAACCAGATAGGCCTGAACCCCGCCTTCACCTTTATGAAGAGCGTCGAGGAGGTGAACAAGAGCCGCAACCAGCCCGTGCAGCTGGTGTCGGAGGAAGAGGCCGAGAAGGTATACAACGAACAGCTGACCATGCCTGTCGACAGCCTGCTGGCAGAGAGTGCCGTGGTGTTCCCCGAGGGTACCAACGTAGTGCTCGTCATCATGGAAAGCATGGCCACGGAGAAGACCTGCCTCTCGACCAGCGGCGAGAGCATGACGCGCCACCTTGACAGCCTGATGGCCGGTGGCCGCATATACACCAACGCCTGGTCGGCCGGTATCCACACCTACAACGGCATCTACTCGTCGCTGTACGGTCACCCAGCCATCATGGCGCGCCACATGATGAAGGGCTCCAGCATCTTCCGCATGTGCGGACTGCCGCAGACGCTGCAGGCCATGGGCTACCAGACGGCTTACTTCATGCCCCACGACGCCGACTTCGACAATATGCGCGGCTTCCTCTATAACAACGGCTTCAGCGAGGTCTACGGCCAGAGCGAGTACGACCCCTCGCTGGTGGTAGGCACCTGGGGTGTGCCCGACCACGTGCTCTTCGACTACGCGCTGGCCCACTGCAACAAAGTCGCCGAGGAGGGGCATCCCTTCTTCACCACCGTGATGACCTGCAGCGACCACAGCCCCTACATAATACCTGAAGGCACCGACTTCGTGGCCACGCACACCAACTGCCTGGACGAGGCCGTGGTGGAATACGCCGACTGGAGCATCGGGCGCTTCATGCAACAAGCTGCCCAGCAGCCGTGGTTCCACAACACGCTGTTCGTCTTCGTCGGCGACCACGGTGCCGCACGCCCCTGTGCCTACGACATGTCGCTGCACTACAACCATGTGCCGCTGCTCTTCTACGCCCCCGGCCGCATTGCCGCCGAGCGACGCAACGAGCCTGCCCAGCAGCTTGACATCGCCGCCACGGTGCTCGGCATGATAGAGCCGTTGCCCTCCAACCACACGCTTGGTGTCGACCTGCAACGCCACCACCGCCACTACGCCTATTTCAGCGCCGACGACAAGGTGGGCGTCATCAGCGACGGCGGTCTCTTCTGGCTGTGGCGCGTCAAAGAGGAACGCGAGAGCCTCTACCGGCTGGGGAGCACCAACGATATCATCACAGAGCTGCCCGACAGCGCCGCAGCCATGCGCCGCCACGCCTTTGGCATGATACAGAAAAGCCAACAGATGCTGCTTGACCATACGACAGAGTGTCAATGAACTTTGAACTGAAATCGGACTTTGCCCCCATGGGGGACCAGCCGGAGGCCATCCGCCAGCTGGTGGAGGGCGTGCGCTCGGGCCAACGGGCGCAGGTGCTGCAGGGCGTTACGGGCTCCGGCAAGACCTTCACCGTGGCCAACGTCATACAACAGTTGGGACGCCCCACCCTGGTGCTCAGCCACAACAAGACCCTCGCCGCCCAGCTTTACGGCGAGTTCCGCCAGTTCTTCCCCAACAACGCCGTAGAGTACTTCGTCAGCTACTACGACTACTACCAGCCCGAGGCCTACATCGCCGCCACCAACACATACATTGAGAAGGACCTTGCCATCAACGACGAGCTCGACAAGCTGCGCCTGCGTGCCAGCAGTGCCCTGCTCAGCGGTCGCAGAGACGTCATCGTGGTCAGTTCGGTGAGCTGCATCTACGGCATCGGCAACCCCGAGGAGTTCAAGCGCGGCACCGTCACCCTGAAGGTTGGCGACCGTCTGCAGCGCGACCAGCTGCTCATGCAGCTCCTCGAAGGGCAGTATGTGCGCAACGAGATAGAGTTCACCAACGGCCGCTTCCGCGTCAAGGGCGACACCGTGGACGTCTTCCCCTCCTTTGCCGACTTCTGCTACCGCATAAGCTTCTGGGACGACGAGATAGAGAGCTTGGAGAGCTTCGACCCCATCAGCGGGCAACGCATAGAACGCTTCGACGAGGTGGTGATATACCCCGCCAGCAACTTCCTCACCAGCAAAGAGAACATGGCGGGCGCCCTGCTGCAGATACAGCGCGATATGTATGAGCGGCGCGACTACCTGAACAGCATAGGCAAACACCTCGAGGCCAAACGCCTGGAGGAGCGCGTCAACTATGACGTCGAGATGATACAGGAGCTGGGCTACTGCTCCGGCATCGAGAACTACAGCCGCTATTTCGACGGCCGTTCGCCCGGCAGCCGCCCCTTCTGTCTGATAGACTATTTCCCCGACGACTTCCTGCTGGTAGTCGACGAGAGCCACGTCACGGTGCCGCAGATAGGCGCCATGTACGGCGGTGACCGCAGCCGCAAGACCAGCCTGGTGGAGTATGGCTTCCGCCTGCCGTCGGCGCTCGACAACCGGCCGCTTACCTATGACGAGTTCTACAACCTCACCGGCCAGACCATATACATCAGCGCCACACCGGCCGACTACGAGCTGGGCGAGGCCGAAGGCGTCGTGGTGGAGCAGGTGATACGCCCCACGGGGCTGCTGGACCCAGTGGTAGAGGTGCGGCCCGCCGTGAGCCAGGTCGACGACCTGCTGGACGAGATAGAGAACACCGTTGACAAAGGCGAGCGCGTGCTGGTGACCACCCTCACCAAACGCATGGCCGAAGAGCTGACGAGCTACCTCATCAACCTCGGCATCCGCAGCAAATACATACACAGCGACGTCGACACGCTGGAGCGTGTGGAGATAATGCGTGACCTCCGCATGGGTGTCTTCGACGTGCTGGTGGGCGTCAACCTTCTGCGCGAAGGTCTCGACCTGCCGGAAGTCTCACTGGTGGCCATCCTCGACGCCGACAAGGAGGGCTTCCTGCGCAGCGACCGCGCCCTGATACAGACCATCGGACGTGCCGCCCGCAACGTGCACAGCAAAGCAATCCTTTACGGCGACACCATCACAGGCTCCATGCAGCGTGCCATAGACCTCACCAACCGTCACCGCGACAAGCAGATAAAGTACAATATGGAGCACGGCATCGTGCCGCGCCAGATAGTGAAGAGCACCGAGGCCATCCTCGGTTCCACCAGTGTCATCGAGCGCGCCGCCGAAGAAGCCGAAGCCATAGAGCGACGCGTGGAGAGCGGCGAGCGCAAGGTGAGACCTTATGGCGAACATGAAGAGGCGCCCACTATGGCTGCCGAAGAGCCGCAGGCCGTATTCAATGAGCGCTTCCAGGCCATGACCAAAGAGCAGCTCCGCAAGGAGATACGCGACACACAGCGCAAAATGCAAGCCGCCGCCAAAGAGTTGGACTTCTTGGCAGCGGCTAAATTCCGTGATGAAATCAAAGAGATGCAGTCTCTGCTGGAGACTGCACGCTAACCGTTAGCGCAGCGTGATGACCGCGCGGCGATTTTGCTGACGGTGCTCCTCGGTGTCGTTGTCAACGACGGGCTCCTCAGCACCGCGGCTGGCAGTGGCGATGCTCGATGCGGGAGCGCCCTGCTTGACCATGACCTGCTTCAGAGCCTCAGCGCGTTTCTTACCATAGCTCATATTACCCTTTGCCGAGCCGACATTGTCGGTGTGGCCGGTGATGAGCACCTTGATGCGGCTGTCGGCCTTCATAGCGGCGCAGAGGGCGTGCATGACGAAATCCGTCTTGCTGTCGAACTTAGGCTCAGTGCTGCTGAAGTCATAGTGGACAGTGGCGTTGATCTGGTCAATATACTTCTGTATCTGAGCACGGTCTACCGGCTTGCTGCTGTCGGGCTTGCTGGCCACAGGCTTGTCGGCTGCGGGCTTGCTGTCGTCACCCGTAGCTATGCGGCTGATGCGCTCGGCAGCCTGCTGGGCGGCACGGGCGGCGCGATAGGCGGCGGCCACATCACCCATGCGGGCGGCTTCGGCAGCCTCGGCAGCGCGAGCCTGGGCCTCCTCTACGGCAGTCTGTGCATCGGCATTGTTGCTGACGCCAAAAGCCTTGGCGCTGCCTGCATAACTCTTTGCGCTTGCAGCATAGCTGTCGGCGAGCTTGCCGCGATAAGCCTTACCCGAGGCATCCTTAGCGTCGGTCTTGGCAGCCTTGCACTTGGCCTTCTCGGCCATAGCGAGAGCCTCATTGGCAAAGAAATCGGCGTAGTTGGGGTCGTTGTATGCAACGGCGGCCTTGTTGGCGTTGATCTCTGCATCGCGGGCCAACTCGGCGTTGATGCGGGCGTTGCGGGTGGCGGCCATAGCGCATCCCAGACCGTCCTTATGTGCGGCGTCGGCATAGACGTCGGCATCGGCGGCAGCCTTTTGGGCATCCTCGTTGCTGGAGCCCTCGGCATAGGTGGCGGCATTGCCGGCATAGCTGTCGGCGAGCATACCGTAGGCCTCGTTGAAGAGGTCATAAGCCTTGCAGTACTGGCCGTTGGCACGGGCCTTCTTGGCGTCGGCAGCCTTGGCCTTAGCGTCGGCGACAGCCTCCATGGCGGCGGAGTTGCCAGAAGCTCTGGCCATACTCTCAGCGGTAGCGATATCGTTGTCCACGTCGCTGTTAGCCTGTGCCAAATCGGGGTTGTTCATACGGCGTGCATTGCAACGGGCCTCACGGGCTGCGGCTTCCTCGTCGGCATTACTGTTGTTGCCGAAGCCGTTGCCGTAACCGTTGTCGTAGGTCTCCTCTGTTGAGGGGGTCGAAGTGGCGGAACGGTGGCAGTTGCAACTCCAGTTGGCTGTTGCGACAAAGGCCAGCAGGCCACACATCATGATAATACGTTTCATCTATTATTCTATTTAGTTACTATTTGCGTTTCGTGTCTCCGCTTAGAAGTAGAGGTCGCGCTCGCCGTCGCCAATCTTGCAGAGGTTGCCCTCCACGCGGCGCTTGAGCTCTTCCTTCGAGAAGGTCTGTGTCAACTCCTTGAGCAGGCGCAAGCCTTTCTCCTTGGTGGCGGGGCTGGCATAGTCCTCCAGGTACTCGCGGAAGGTGAACATGGCGTTGGGCTTGCAGTACTCCTTGATGAGACCCGGCTTGGCGAGGTCCATGAAGTCGGCGCCCACGCGGCCTTTGCGGTAGCAGCCCGTGCAGAAGCTCGGGATATAGCCGCCGTCGATCATCATGCTGATAACCTCGTCCAGCGAGCGGTGGTCACCAAGGGTGAACTGTGCACCGGTGTTGCCGGTCTTCTCGTAGGGCTTGGCTTCATTGCTCTTGTTGTCCTCTTCGTAGCCGCCCGGGTTGGTCTCGCTGGCGGCGCTGATCTGGCTCACGCCGTATTTGACCAGCTTGTCGCGCATCTCGGGACGCTCGCGGGTGCTGATGATGATGCCGGTGTACGGCATAGCTATGCGGATGATGGCTATAATCTTCATGAAGTCCTTGTCGCTCACCGGATGCGGGATGTTCTCCGGCAGGCTGAAGGGAGTGCCTTCGGCGGGCTCGATGCGGGGGAAACTCACGGTGTGAGGGCCGCAGCCGTAGTCCTCTTCCAGATGGCGTGCATGCTCCATCATGGCGAGAATCTCGAAGCGGTAGTCCACCAGTCCGAACAGTACGCCGATACCCACGTCGTTGATGCCGCCTTCCTGAGCACGGTCCATGCAGGTGAGGCGCCACAGATAGTCGGCCTTGGGGGTGCCGGCGGGGTGGAACTTGGCGTACTCGATGGGGTCGTAAGTCTCCTGGAAGCAGACGTAAGTACCAATCTTCTCAGCTTTCAGCTTGGCATAGTCCTCGACGCTCATAGGTGCCAGCTCGACGTTGATGCGGCGGATGGTGCTGCCCTTCTCGTCCTTGGCGGCATAGGTGCGTCCTTGCGAAAGCCGCAGTAGACGCAGTTGTTCACACAGGCGTTGCCGGTATAGATAGGGGCGAACAGCACCAGACGGCGACCGTAGATATCGTCCTTGCAGTACTCGGCGGTGTCCAGAATCTTCTGTATGCCAGCCTCGTCCTCCACGCTCAACAGCTTGGCCACATCCTCGAGGTTCAGGCCCTTGAGTTTGCGTGCTTTGTTCAGTATATCGTTCAACTGACTCTCCGACGGGGCATTGTTTTCCAACATCCCATAGAGCTTGTCGCGGTCTATAAAGTTCTGGTTTCTCATAATTTATTTTGTTTTAAATATTAACTGTTCTTCGTCACAACAGCCTTGCACTCCACGCCTTGCACCCTTCCCAGCATACCCGTCAACGCATTGATACTGTCCACACTACCCTCTACAATCAGCGAGATGACGGCCACCGGACGGTCATGGAACGGCAGACCTTGACGACACAGTATAATATCAGCATGTTCCGACAACAACCGGTTCACGGATGTTGCCGCTTCTCGGTCGCGTATTAGTATCGTTATCGTCCCTATTCGCTTCTCCATCAGGTGTTAGGCTTTTGGATTAGACTGATTTTTACATTGCAAATATATAAAAAAATCTTTAATGCAACAATTTTTTTTCGTCCCCTCTCCGGTCCCGATTCGCCCCCTCTCCGTATTTTTACTACGTTTTTTCGATGTTTAGTCGGAGCGGGGACGGAGGGGGGACGGAGCGGGGTCGGAGAAACCCCGAAAAAATAAGGGGAAGGAGACACCTGTCGACAACAGAAGATGAAGACATCGATGC